>PACE01000002.1 GCA_002699725.1 Acidimicrobiaceae bacterium | reverse complement strand
GACCGCTCGATCCGACGGGCA
Source organism: Acidimicrobiaceae bacterium (assembly GCA_002699725.1). Lineage (GTDB taxonomy): Bacteria > Actinomycetota > Acidimicrobiia > Acidimicrobiales > MedAcidi-G1 > S20-B6. The sequence goes on along the minus strand of PACE01000002.1, from coordinate 8,553 downwards.
CTACGCCGCACCGACTCCTCCCGACCGGTCATCGCCCACACCGGAGTCCTCCCCAGCCCGCCCGTCGTCGAGGACGCCGCCACCCACCTCCGGTTCGGCTGGTATGGCGGTCGGGCCGACGACCTCACCGAGTTCCTCCGCCGCTCCCCCCGGGCCGGCGGGTTCGTGGCCGCCTTCGGCGCCCACTCGGTTCCCGACATCGACCCGGAACTCCTGGGCCTCGATCCCACCCGGTGGCCACGGCCCGACTGGAGCCGGCTCACCGGCGACCCCGACAGCGAACTCGAAGTGCTCCTGGGGCTCTTCCCGCCAGACGAGTACCCGGACCTCGCCACCTGGGCCGACGCCACCCGGTCCCACCAGGCCGAGGTGCTGCGCATCCAGATCGAGGCCATGCGACGCCGCAAGTACCAGCCCTGCGGCGGCTTCGCCCTCGACCGCCTGCTTGACGCAGAACCGTGCATCAGCGGCTCGCTCCTCGACCACGACCGCCAGCCCAAGCCGGCCCACGCTGCCGTCACCACCGCCTGTGCCACGACGATCGTCGTCGCCGACCCGCTGCCCCGGCGCCTCCGTCAGGGCGCCACGCTGCTCACCGACGTCGCCGTCGTCCATGACGGCCGGGAGGACCTCGGCCTGACGCGCATCGACGCCCACCTGGACATCGCCGGCGAGACCCTCACCTGGGCATGGAAGGGTGATGTCGGCGCCGACTCGTCCGTCCACGTGGGCCGCATCGAATGGCCGACCGGAAACGCACAGGGGGGCATCGAACTCGCACTGGTACTCTCGGCAGGCGGCGTCACCGCCGCCAACCGGTACGCCTCCACCGTCGCGGGCGTCTGACAACCCGGCGCCCATGGGTAGCCCGCCCCCGACAGGGCCACTACCTTCTCGGCAGCGCCGTACCACCCGGCAACCGCTATCTGGAGGAATCCATGGCACAGACCACCGGCGAGCGCTACCGCGTCGCCCCGGTCCACCGCCGCAGCAGGGAATGGCCGTTCCCGCTGAACCTCTACCAGACCGCCGTCGGCCGCAAATGGGTGATGGCCCTCACCGGCATCGGGCTGATCGGCTTCGTCCTGGCCCACATGGTCGGCAACCTGCACGTGTACGAGGGCCCGGCCCGCATGCACGAATACGCCGAATCGCTGCGCACCATCGGCGGCGGCCTCGTGCCGAAGAGCGCCGTGCTCTGGCTGCTGCGCCTCGGGTTGCTCTCCATGTTCGTCCTGCACCTGCACTCGGCGATCAGCCTCAGCCGCATGAGCCGGGCCTCGAGCGAGGACGCCGGCCTCGTCAGCGGCGCCAAGAGGTACGCCGGCGGCCGCGAGCACGTCGCCGCCACCTACGCCAGCCGCACCATGCGCTGGACCGGCCCGATCATCGCCCTGTTCATCCTCTACCACCTGGCCGACCTGACCTGGGGCTGGTGGCTGGGCGACGACTTCGTCGCCGGCGACCCGTACCACAACGTCTCCACGTCGCTGTCGGCCCTACCCGTGGCGATCCTCTACATCGTCGCCAACGTGGCGCTGGCCTTCCACATCTTCCACGGCGCCTGGTCGATGTTCCAGAGCCTCGGCATCAACAATCCCCGCTACAACCACCTGCGCCGCGGCCTCGCCACGCTGCTCGCCGGCCTGATCCTGGTCGGCAACCTCTCGTTCCCGATCCTCACCCAGGCAGGCCTCATCGACGAAGACAACCGGACCTGCCCCATCGGCGAGGTCGAGGGCAATACATGCCTCGCTGAAGAGGCCGAAGGGCACCAGGGGTGACCATGGGCATCCTCGAGAGCAAGGTCCCCGAGGGGACACTGGCCGACAAGTGGGAGAACCACAAGTTCTCCATGAATCTCGTCAACCCCAACAACAAGCGCAAGTTCGACATCATCGTCGTCGGCACGGGCCTGGCGGGCGCCTCCGCCGCCGCCACGCTCGGCGAACTCGGCTACCGGGTGAAGGCCTTCACCTTCCACGACAGCCCCCGTCGGGCCCACAGCATCGCCGCCCAGGGCGGCATCAACGCCGCCAAGAACTACACCAACGACGGCGACTCGGTCCACCGACTCTTCTACGACACCGTCAAGGGCGGTGACTACCGCTCCCGCGAGGCCAACGTCCACCGCCTGGCCGAAGTCTCGGTCAACATCATCGACCAGGCCACCGCCCAGGGCGTCCCGTTCGCCCGCGACTACGGCGGCCTCCTCGACAACCGCTCGTTCGGCGGCGCCCAGGTGTCGCGCACCTTCTACGCCCGTGGCCAGACCGGCCAGCAGTTGCTCATCGGCGCCTACTCGGCACTCATGCGCCAGGTGGCCGCCGGCACCGTCGAACTCCACACCCGAGCCGAACTGCTCGACGTCGTCAAGAAGGACGGCCGTGCCTGCGGAATCGTCGTCCGCGACCTCCTCTCCGGCGAGGTCACCCCCCATTCGGCGCACGCCGTCGTGCTCGCCACAGGCGGCTACAGCAACGTCTACTTCCTGTCCACCAACGCCATGATGTGCAACGTCACGGCAGCCTGGCGGGCCCACAAGCGGGGCGCCTACTTCGCAAATCCGTGCTACACCCAGATCCACCCCACCTGCATCCCCGCCAGCGACGACTTCCAGTCGAAGCTCACGCTCATGTCCGAATCGCTTCGCAACGACGGACGCATCTGGGTGCCCTCCGCCTTCGACGACACCCGACCGGCCGCCGACATCCCCGAGGGTGACCGCGACTACTACCTCGAGCGCAAGTACCCGGCCTTCGGCAACCTCGTCCCCCGCGACGTGGCCTCCCGTAATGCCAAAACAGTCTGCGACGAGGGCCACGGCGTCGGCCCACTCAAGAACGGCGTCTACCTCGACTTCGCCGCCGCCATTGCCCGCAACGGCCTCGACGCCATCTCGGAGAAGTACGGGAACCTCTTCGACATGTACCAACGCATCACCGGCGAGAACCCGTACGAACAGCCCATGCGCATCTACCCGGCGATCCACTACACGATGGGCGGCCTCTGGGTCGACTACCACCTCATGACCACGGTCCCGGGCCTCTACTCGATCGGCGAGGCCAACTTCTCCGACCACGGAGCCAACCGGCTCGGCGCCAGTGCCCTCATGCAGGGACTCGCCGACGGCTACTTCGTCCTCCCGTACACAATCGGCGACGACCTGGCCGGCCAACTCGGCAACCCCGTCGTCCCCGTCGACGACCCGGTCTTCACCACGGCCGTCGCCGGCATCGAGGACGAGGCCCACCGCTGGCTCTCCATCAACGGCACCCGCTCGGTCGACCACTTCCACCGCGAGCTCGGACGCATCGTCTGGGACCGCATCGGCATGGCCCGCAACGGACCAGGCCTCGAGAAGGGCCTCTCCGAGATCTCCGCCCTGCGTTCCGAGTTCCACAGCGACGTGCGGGTGCTCGGCAGCGCCGACACGCTCAACCAGTCGCTCGAGAAGGCCGGCCGGGTCGCCGACTTCTTCGAGTTGGCCGAGCTCATGGCCCGCGACGCCCTCGAACGTTCGGAATCCTGCGGCGGCCACTTCCGCGAGGAGCACCAGACCGCCCAGGGCGAGGCTCAGCGGGACGACGACAACTTTGCCCATGTGGCGGCCTGGGAATGGAACGGCGAGGGCACCGTCCAGACCCGACACCGCGAGGAACTGACCTTCGAGACGGTGGCGCTGTCGCAGCGCTCCTACAAGTAGGACGAGGGGCCGACATGTCCGGATCGCACGGTGAGACCATCAACGTCACCCTCAAGGTGTGGCGCCAGACCTCCGCCGACGCCCCCGGCGGCTTCGAGACCCACCAGCAGGCCATCAGCACCGACGCCTCGTTCCTCGAGATGCTCGACCTCCTCAACGAGGAGCTCAACGCCGCCGGCAAGGAGCCCATCGCCTTCGAGAGCGACTGCCGCGAGGGCATCTGCGGCACCTGCGGCGTAATGATCAACGGCCGCGCCCACGGTCCCCAGAAGGCCACCGCCACCTGCCAGCTCCACATGCGCGAGTTCGCCGACGACGACGAGATCGTGATCGAGCCGTTCCGGGCCACCGGGTTCCCCGTCATCCGCGACCTCGCCGTCGACCGGTCACCGCTCGACGCCATCATCGAGGCCGGCGGCTACATCTCGGTCAACACCGGCGCCGCCTCCGATGCCAACCTCACCCCCGTCCCCAAGGCCGCCGCCGACCAGGCGTTCGACGCCGCCGCCTGCATCGGCTGCGGCGCCTGCGTCGCCGCCTGCCCCAACTCGGCCGCCCAACTGTTCACCTCCGCCAAGATCGGCCATCTGGGCCTTCTGCCCCAGGGCCAGGCCGAACGCTGGAGCCGAACCGAGGCAATGGTCGAGACCATGGAGGAGTTCTTCGGGTCGTGCACAAACCACGGCGAATGCACCGAGGCCTGCCCCAAGGAGATCAGCCTCGACTTCATCGCCCTGATGAACCGTGACTACATGAAGGCCAAGGTCAAGAACCGGGGCCTCGCCGGCCAGCACTAGTTCTCCTTCCCCCCGGGCGGGGCGTCGGTTCGCGTGTGCGCTCCCGTCAGCCCGCCAGGTGGGCGAGGACCTTCGGCAGCAACTCGGCCGCGCAGGCGTCCGGGACCTCGTGGCCGAGGCCCTCCACCAGCCAGAGGTTGGCGCCGGGAATGCCCTCTGCGAGGACAATGCCGTGCTCGACCGGAAACACCGGGTCGGCGGTGCCGTGGACGACGAGGGTCCGGACCCCGATGTCACCCAGCCGGTCGAGGCGCGATGGCGACGAATTGACGGCGGGGCCATGCCCGGTCTCGGGGAACCAGCAGCGGGTCACATCGGCATCGGCGACGAGCGCCCCCACCACTTCGTCGAACGGGTAGCGGGGACCGGCGAAAAGCCGGTCGAGGCCGACGATCCACGCCACCCTCTCGGCGTGGCCAACGGGCGGTGCCGAGAAGAGCCGTTCGGTGATCTGGTCGATCAACCGCTCCTCCGGAGGTGGGAGGCGCTCATCACCGAGTCCGGGCGTGGAACACAACAGCGTCATCGAAAGCACCCGGTCGGCGTGGTCGAGGGCCATGACCTGGGCGACCATCCCGCCCATCGAGCGGCCAACCAGGTGTGCGGCGTCGACGCCCTCGCAATCGAGCACACGGCAGGCGTCGGCCGCCAGGTCGTCGAGCGTGTAGCCGACGTCCGAGGGCAGCTTGGTCGAGAGGCCGCAGTCGCGAGTGTCGAATCGCACCACCCGATGGCCGGCTTCGACGAGCGGATCCACGAAAGCAGGGGTCCACCGGGTGCACTGGGCGTCGGCACCCGACAGCAGCAGTACCGGGTCGCCGTCGTCCGGCCCGAAGGCCTCGACGTGCAACTCGATCGACGTCCCGTCACCCATAGGTCGGGAGGGTAGCCACGCCAACCCGCCGGGACGAGGGCTAGCGTCCTCCCGATGCCCGAGTGCCACCGACACCCCGTCAAGGTCCGCTTCTACGAACTCGACCCCTACGGTCACCTCAACCACTCCGTGTACGTGCAGCTCTTCGAGACCGGCCGCATCGAGTTGCTCGACTCAGTGGGGCTCGGGCTCCACGACCTCGAGGAGCAGGGCTACCGGTTCGTCGTCTCCCGCATCGAGACCCGGTTCCTCGCCTCGGCCGTGGGCGGCGACTCCCTCGTCATCGAGACCGGGGTGGTCGAGAACCGGCGGGCCTCCTCCCGGTGGGGCCAGCGGATCCTGCGAGGCGACAAGGTACTCGCCACCCAGGAGGTGCTCGCTGCGGTGACCGACACCGGTGGCAGGCCGGTGCGCCCCCCCGCCTTCATCGGCGAGGCGCTCGCCTCCTTCACGATCGGGCAGGACGGAGCATCCTGATGCCCGCAAGCGGAAACCCGGCGACCCGGGTCGCCCAGGGCGCCCTCATGGGTGCAGCCAACATCGTGCCGGGCGTCTCGGGCGGGACCCTCGCCCTCATGTTCGGGATCTACGAACGCCTCATCACAGCCATCAGCGACGGGGCCGGGTCCGTGGTCAGGTTCGCCCGCGGCGACGTCCGGGGCGGCATCGACCGCCTGAAGTCGATCGAGTGGGGGCTCCTGCTGCCGCTGGCGGGCGGCGCACTCGTCACCGTCGTCCTGCTCGCCGGCCTCCTCGAATCCGGGCTGGAGGACCACCCCGAGGCGATGGCCGGGCTGTTCCTCGGCCTCGTGGTGGCGTCGATCGTGGTGTCGTGGCGGCTCCCGAACTGGGACGGACCCCGGCTGGCCCTGATGGCGGCCGTCGGCGTGGTCCTGTTCACCGCCCTCGGCTGGCAGGCCGGCCCGGTCGCCGACCCGTCGCCGCTCGTACTGTTCGTGGCCGGGGCGGTCGCCATCTGCGCCATGATCCTGCCCGGCTTGTCCGGCTCCTTCCTCCTGCTCATGTTCGGCATGTACGAGACCATCCTGGCCGTGATCGACGACCGGATGATCGGCGACGCCGTCGTCTTCGGCGTGGGTGCCGTGCTCGGGCTGGCGCTGTTCGCCTCGCTGCTCACCCGACTCCTCGAGCGGCACCACGACACGATGCTGGCGGTGCTCATCGGCCTCATGATCGGATCGCTACGGGTGCTGTGGCCCTGGCCCAACGGCGTGGGCGTCATCGGCGACACCGCCGACACCTCGATCCCGGGCACCGGCCTCGAATGGCCCCCGGCAGGCGACCTCCCGGTGCCCCTACTCCTGGCCGCAGCAGCGTTCGCCGTCGTTCTGGCCGTCGACCGCCTCGCCCACAACCGCCCCTGACGGGGGTCAGTGGGTAGGGGGCTGGTTGAGTTCCAGCCAGGCGTGACCGGTGCGGCCGTCATCGGCCCTCACTGAAACAAGTCCGCGGGGGAACCGCGACTGCCGACCGTCGTCCGGGTGGTTGAGCAGAAGCGGCGCCCACGCAACGGGCTCGTAGTCGAGCCGCAGGTCGCCCAACTCCACCGAACCCGACACCGGAATGCCCTCGGGTCCGAGGTTCGGCACCGACGCCACCCGGTACTCGGCGGCCAGGCCGTCCGGCGAGGACCGGTAGCCGATGCCGCCGTCCCGGCCGACCACCTGCACGGCGTGGAACCTCTCTCCGCCCTCCAACCGCCCCGAGAACCAGGTCCAGCCGTCGGCCCACCAATCGCGAACGCCCCACGAGTGGTCCCTCTGACCCCACCCGTCGAGTTCGATGCGACGGTCGCCCACGAGCACCTCGCCCACCACCCGGCAGGGAATCTCGTAGCGGCTGGCCACCCCGTAGTGGAAGGCCCACGGCCCACCCGATGGGTCGCCGTCGGTCTCCCACCCGAGGTCGAGTCCCACGGGGACCCGGTCGCCCCGCAGCCCACCGGGTCCAGCCCGGTAGGCCTCGGTCGGGTCGTCGACCGCAACGCCGAAGGCCTCGACGCCAACGCTGAAGTGGTCGAGTGGCGCCTCGATGATCAGATCGGCCCACAGGCCCGAGGCGCGGATCTCGAGGCCCGGCTTGAGCGGTAGCGGGGCCTCGTGTTCGACCACGAAGACCGTCGGACCACCTTCCTCGACCAGGCAGCACCAGAACCACGAGACCCCCAGTTCCGGGTAGAGGCCGAGGCGCACGTAGCCGCCGGCCCGACCTTCGGGGTCGAACCAGTCGAGATAGTACGACTCGTTCCAGAGCCGCTGCCCGTCCGACTCGTGCCAGCGCTCGTCGGCGGGGGCGGCCTCGTGCATCGGCTCAGTTCCCGCCGAGGGGATCGTCGGGCGGGCCGTACAGGGGGAACGGGTCGGCATCCAGGTCGCGCTCCGGGGGCTCGACGTCGGCGGTCACCAGCGGGTACAGGTCGGCCGGCGTGTCCCGGGGACAGGTCCAGTCGATCTCGTCGGCCACGCCGGCGATCTGGGCGAAGGGTCGCAGGAACGTGAAGTACACGTAGGCGCCGCAGGCGATCTGTTCGTCACGGTCCATCCCGACGATGGCCCGGTAGTGCACCTTCTGGGCGGCCCTGGCGGCGGCGGCGGTCGCCACGAGTTCATCGTCGGCCACCGGTTCCAGGCGCCCACCGTCGGTCGTGTAGAGGGCGAACGCCGTGAGGTGCTTGAGGTAGTCCTCCGGGTCCGACACCGTGGTCCCGTAGTCGGTCACGCTCAACTCGTCGGCACCTGCCCACAGAGCGTGGTCGCCGTGGGCGGTGGGCGTACCGAGAGGTTGCGCGGCGCGACGGATCGTGTAGTCCATGTAAGGGGTTCCTCTTCTGGGTTCGTGGTGGATGGCGGTCGAATCGTGAGTTACAGTACGCGACGTGTCGAGGACACACCAGCGTGTCCCGACAGACGGCTGAGGGTCCAAACGAAAGAGGGAGTACCTCGGCATGGAAGCGGCGAAGCGATTGCGGGAGAAGGTACAGGCTGGGCAGATCACCACGGGCGTGCTGGCCACGGATCTGCTGTGGCCGCAGCTGGTGGAGTTTCTGCAGAAGGCGGGGATCGACTATCTGATCGCCGACCAGGAGCACGGTGTACACGGCATACGCTTGTGGCCCAGGTGTGTGCCCTAGGAAGGCAGATCGGGTTTCCCGTGCT
>PACE01000001.1 GCA_002699725.1 Acidimicrobiaceae bacterium | reverse complement strand
GACGACCGCCCCTAGATCGTGGTCGGCCCAGTCGCTGCCGTCGGGGAGGAGCGCTCGGATCCGGCCATCGCAGAAGTCGCTGTAGAGGAACGCTCCATCAAGTCCCTCCAGGTTCCCGGCCCGGACGATGACCCCTCCGATGATTGAGCAGCGACCGTCATTCCCGTGGAAGTACTCGTGGACCGGGATTCGGTGGCCGTCGTTGGCCGAGCCGGCGAACTCCCGTGTTCCCTCCATGAACTTCCACCCGAAGTCAGCACCTACCGTGTAGTGGACCGCCGGGAGGAAGTCGATCTCTTCAAAGTGGTCCTGTCCGACGTCAGCGATCCAGAGGTCGCCGGTTGACGGATCCAAGTCGAACCGCCATGGGTTCCTCAGTCCGTAGGCAAGGATCTCCGGACGGGTGCCTGAGTGATCGTCGACGAACGGGTTGTCTAGCGGTATCTGATAGGGCCTACCGTCAACAGCCGTAGGGTTGATCCTCAGGATGGCGCCGAGCAGCGTGGACGTATCTTGACCGTGCCCCCAAGGGTCCCCTGCCAGCCCTCCGTCACCGAAGCCGACCAGTAGGTGGCCGTCACCGTCGATTAGGAGATGACCGCCGTTGTGGTTTGAGAAGGGCTGGGCTACTTCCAACAGCGGTCGCCCGCCCTCCTTTCCGGTGACAGGGCGACCATCCACGAGCGGGTACGCGGAGACCCGGCTGACCCAGTCGGTTCCCGTGTAGTTAACAAAGAGTTCGTGACCGGTCTTCGAGATAGTCAGTCCGAGCAGGCCACCTTCGCCGGTGGTGGTGATCCACTCGGTGAGATCGAGCACTGTCTCGCCGACGATCAGGGACCCGTTCCCGCTGATGTCGCCCGTCCGGATCCGTCCCTCCCGCTCGGCGAGGAAGAACCCGTCACTGTTGGGCCGGTTGACCATGGCCATCGGTTGGTCGGCCTGACCTATGAGCGTGGCCACGACCGGCGCCGGTGGTACGGGCGCCGTGATGGGAGCCGCTGTAGTGGTGGTTTCCATACCGTTGCTACACGCTGACGCCACCAGCAGGAACGTCAGTACAACCGCGTACTTCCTCACGCCCGAGTCTGTCACCCCTCCCGTGCAGTGGGCGAGCGACGTCAGGCGCCCTGGGTGTAGATACCCACAGCCGGGTTGTAGGGCCTTTCGCGAGACTGTGGTGTTAACGCAGTGCTACCAATTGAGGACCAACAGGAGGAGAGAGACGTGTCACGGAACTGGAAACGGTTGATCCTGATCGGCCTCGCTGTGCCGAACATCCTGTCAGGGTGCTGGGCCGTGTTCTCTCCAGCGAACTGGTACGAGAACTTCCCCGGTTGGTCTCCAAGAGTGGTGTCGGCACTGCCACCCTTTAACGAGCATCTTGTTTCCGACACCGGTTCCGGGCTCCTCGCTACCGGACTGCTAGTACTGATAGCAGGGCTGTGCCTCCGCCGCGACATCACGGTCATCGCCACGGTTGGCTATTTGGCCTTCTCCCTGCCGCACGCTGTCTTCCACCTTCAACATCCCGGTGAAGGCCTGTCAACTGCCCAAGATGCCTGGAACGTCGCCGTATTGTGGCTTGTGGTGGTTCTAGCCGGCACTGTTCTTATTGCTGAGGTCAGGCGGAAGGTGCCCTCCTGAGCAGAATTATCTGTTTCGCCATTTCCTGACGGGTCGATGGGCGCCAACAACGCCTTCGGTGTAGATACGCGCAGGTCAAGAGGTCTTTTTGTGGACCGTACTGGACTCGAACCAGTGACCTCTCGCGTGTGAGGCGGGCCCTCTAGCCAATTCCGTGTCGGCAACTACCTCGTTGTCGTTCCGCAGAATACGCCCGGTCAGTGACAGCGGGTAGTGGCCTAAGCGGGAGGTCAGTTCACTCGTCTTCGAGTTATCCCGGGATAACAGAAACGGCGTAACCAGCCACAGTCCCCTCCCCGTTCCTCGGAACGGTAAGTTAACTGTCGCTGAATCCTGAGCCGTCGTCGAACTTGAGTGTCCGGGCGTTTTCGGTCACGTCTCGGATCGTCTTGTCGTCGAAGCCGCCGGTATTCTTGGCCCAGCTGGTGACGGTGATTTCAACGTCAGTGTCGACCTGGTCAGTGTCGACCTGACTGACGAGGTGGGTGTGGCAGAGTTCTCAGGGGCGCTCGCCTCTCTTGAGGCGGGAGTTGATGTCGTCGATGACATCGAGGAGTTCGCCGAAGCCATCGATGACATAGTGAGCCCCTGCTTTGCCAAGCAGGTCTCGAGTATGGACAAGGCGCCGTGCAATGTCATCGTCAGTGAGCTGATCGATCTCTTCGAGCGAGTTGACGTTCATGTAGTTCGAATAGCGAGCGATGCCGACACCCCAACATCCAGCTTCGAGCGCTTCCCCGACTCCGCTCACCGTGTCATCGACCTTCACCACCGACTGAATGGGATGAACATCCAAAAGGTCGAGGTTGCGATACACCATGAACGGCTTTGGCCGCGCTCCGTGGATCACCTCATCCCCTGCGACGGAAGCATCCGGCTCGTAGCCCTGCTTCTTGGCCGCTGATTCCAAGATATCGACCATTGGCCGTGTAAAACCGGTGCTTGACCCGATCTTGATACCGTCGGCCTGCAGTTTGGTCGTTACCTCGGCTACGTCCGGCAACAACGTGGTGTATTTGGGCAGGCATTCCAGCTGCAGCGGTACAAAATCCTCGAACATCGTGTCGACATCGGACTGGTCCGGATATCTGCCGTGAACGCCCTTCCACCGCTCCCGTATCGTGGGATCTTCGGTGAGAGCCTTGATGTGGAGGTCCTTACGCAAGCCCATCGGTCCCCGGGCCTCCTCCATTGAGATCTCGACGCCGTGCCTGGAAAACACCTCTACGAATACGACCGCGGGAGCTATGACATAGGCGTCAGCGGTGGTCCCGCTCCAGTCGAGGATGACTGCCTTCACGCTCCCGCGATAACTACGGCTGTAGACGAAATCTGGGGAAACCATGCTGGTTAAGGACTCCTAGAGGTCGGAATATGGCTGGGATAGCACTTGGCGGATCCGAGCGATGTGGCCAGGACCGATCTCACAGCACCCGCCGACTATGTCGGCTCCCGCGTCTACCCACTCCAGCACTATTTGCGCATAGCGATCCGTTCCCATGTCGGTACGTGCAGACGGCAGAGGGTCTCCCTCCCGCCGCCGGTAGCCCAAAGACATCTCGCGGAACCCATTGGCGTACACCCCAACGGGGCGATTGGTCACCGCCCGGAGGATCGGGAGGGCATTAGAGATCTCTTCAGGGGGACAACAGTTGATTAGGTAAGCGTCGGCGTCGATCGATGCGACGGCTTCAGCGAACGACGTGCCATCGAGCAGATGGGGGCCAGGTGATCCCTGGAGGGTGAACGAGACCCACACTGTTCGACCAGATTCGCGGGCGGCATCTACGGCTGCTTGGGCCTCAATCAACGTTCCCATGGTCTCGGGCAGGAACAAGTCGACACTCTCGGCCAGGTACCCGACCATCTCGCTGTACTCGTCTAGGAGTTCTTCGTAGGTGGCGTCGGGATCCGGGTTGTAGCTGTGGCGGAGGGGTGGCAGCGATGCGGCAACCATCACGTCATGGTCGGCGTTGTCGGCCACCTCTCGGGCCAGCCGACCAGCCAGACGGGTGAGTTCCTCGGTCCGGTCTCCGAAGCCGACATATTCAAGGCGGTCAACAGAAGTGTGGTAGGTGTTGGTGGTGAGTACGTCCGCCCCGGCAGCGATGTAATCAGTGTGGACTGCGGTGACCAACTCGGGGTCGTGGACCAGGGCCCAGGCTGCCCACATGTCGGATTTGCGGTTAGCCCCTCGACGGATCAACTCCTGACCCATACCGCCATCAAGGAGGATCGGTGGTTTCACAATGAGCTCACAATCAGCAGAAAGTCGGTGGAGGCTAACCGCCACTGACACCCAAGCACCTTCGTGTCCACTCACTTCTCCCTCCAAGCGGGAGGTGAGTCGCCGACCGACGGTCAACCCGACCAGTACCTGCAACAAACAAATACAGGAAATAGTGGACCGTACTGGACTCGAACCAGTGACCTCTCGCGTGTGAGGCGAGCGCTCTAGCCAACTGAGCTAACGGTCCGCTGGCGCACGAGGATACTGGCGGCACATGGGCCTCCACCCGCCACGCCCTCCTCAGAGGGTCCCCGGGATCAACAGTCGGCAACCGAACTCGTCGGCTAACTCCACGCTCACCCGGGCATGCACCCGGCCCTGACGGTCCAGGAACCGCTGGCGGGGCACGAGCGGGAACACGCCCTGTGCCAGATCTCCGGATGGATGCAGAGACCCTGCGTTCCGTCGAACCAGAAGGCCACCACGTCGGCCGGTGTGATGCCGTCGCCTGGCAGGGCCAGCGGGACCACGAACGCCCCCGGATCCAACGTGAAGAAGAGCTGGCCGCCGTCCGGGTGGTAGTTCAGGTGCCCGATGGTGAAGCCCGCCAACCACGGCTCGCCGTCCAGCGGCGGTCCGGCCGCCTCGGCCAGCAGGTAGTCGCCGTCCACCGCGCTGTTGAGCGCCCGGAGGGTGGAACCCTCCCAGAAGGCGTCGAACACGCCTTCCACCGTGCCGCCCTCATCGCCGGTGTCCGGGTCGACCGGGCGCCACCCACCGGCGGGCCACCGCACGATCTCCACCTGGACCTCGGCCGGGTCGTCAAAGGTGTAGCCGTAGCCGTCGAGTGCCTCTGGCGTGCCCTGCAGGACCGGTACCTCAACGAGATCGACGCCATTGCCAGCCACGCCGCAGGACCGTATACGTCCAGCCACAGGGCGGTCAGCCCGACGGCGTCCCCGGAGGAGCCACGCAGACCTGCTCGATCAGGGTCGGCAGGACCAGGGTCACCGACCCCAGCGGGCACGGAGTCCCGGCAACCCCACGCGCCACGATGACCGGGGTCTCCACGGTGCACGGCACCACCCGGATCGTCGACGACAGCTCGACACAGGATCCGGGTCCCAGCCTCGGCGCCAGCTCGCGGCCTCCACCCATGAAGGCGGTGGCCACCAGAATCCCGACCAGCAGCCCCACGATGAGGACCACCGGTCCGAACTGGAGCAGGCACCCGACCGCCCGCGGTACGGGAATCGCCTGGAAGGAGTCTCCCCGCCGCCCGTGTACCGCTTCATCGACCGGTGACGTGCGGACCACCGGCTCCGGCGGCCTCCGGGCCAGGTCGTAGACGGAGCGGCGGCCCCGGTCACCCAGGACCCTCCATGCCTCGTTGACCGACGCCATCGCGGCCTCGGCCTGCCTACGGTCCGCCGGGCCGTCGGAGAGGTCCGGGTGGTGGCGACGGGCCTGCACCCGGTAGGCGGCACGGACCTGCTCGTCCGATGCCGTCATCGACACCCCGAGGGTCCGATAGTGGTCGTCGCCGTGGCCGGGCACCCGTCCACCCTATGGGCGGGTACCGGCCCACTCGCCCGCCCCGGGAAGCCGGTACCCCACGGGCTGCGCTGTCGATCCGCCTAGCGTTGTGGACATGAGCAACATCGCCTGCCCGCGCTGTGGCGAGGAGGAGTCCCTCCTCGGACGACGGGAAGGGCCGCCCGGCGACGAGACGATCACCGTGACCTGCGGGTCGTGCGACCTGGAATGGGAAAGGGACCTAACCCCCAGGTGTCCGACCTGTGGATCAGACGCCGTGCGACCCGCCCTCCAGTCGATCGTGGAGAAGTCGAGGGGAACCCAACTCTCCATCCAGTCCCTGCGGGTCGTGCACCTCTGCCCGGACTGCGACACCGAACGACTCGCCGTCTGGAACCGCTCCAACACCCCGCTCCGCCCGACGGAGCTCCCCCACGACCCGGACTGAGACGGTTCCAGACCGGCTTCAGGCGCCGCTCCGGCAGGCCGGCTGCGGCGCTGCCGGCGGGATCAGCCTTCGAGGAGCCGGGCCGCCAGCGCCTCCAGGCCGGCCACCCGGCTGCCCTTCACCAGCACGGCATCTCCGTCACCCAGCGCCAGGCCAGCAAGGTGGGCGGATGCCTCGTCGATGCCGGCCAACTGCGCCACGCCATACAGGTCGGTGCCCACGGCCAGCAGGTCGACTCCGAACCCGTCGGCCAGATCGGCGACCTCCGAGTGTGCGGTTGCCTCGTACCCGCCGAGTTCGGCCATGAGCCCGACCACGGCGATCCTGCGGCCCGACACGGCGAGGGAGGCAAGGGCTTCGAGCCCGGCGGCCATGGATGCAGGGTTGGCGTTGTAGGCGTCGTTGACGACGACCAGTCCACTCGGCGCCGTCGCCACCTCCATCCGCCACGGTGACAGTCGGGCCTCGGAGAGGCCGGCCGCCACCTCCTCGGGCGACAGCCCCAGGAAGAGTCCCACGGCTGCGGCTGCAAGCGCGTTGGAAACCATGTGGGCACCGTGCACATCAAGGCGGACCTCCGTCCGGCCCCATGGCGACTCCAGGCGGAATGCCGGACGGAGAAGATCGTCCAGGCTGACAACGCGCGCACGTACCTCACCGCGCTCGCCGAATGTGAGGATCGGACATCTGGCTCGCCCCGCCTGGCCCATCACGAGGTCGTCGTCGGCGTTGAGCACCGCACACCCGTCGGGCGGAAGGCCGTCCAGCAGCTCGCCCTTGGTGCGTGCCACCACCTCCAGGGATCCGAACGCCGAGGTATGGGCCATGTCGACCGTGGTGACGACCCCCACGTCGGGCCGGGCTATCCCGGCCAGCCGGGCTATGTCGCCCTCGGCCCGGGCACCCATCTCCAGCACCAGGAAGTCGACATCCTCGGGGGCTCCGAGGATGCTCAGCGGAACCCCGATCTCGTTGTTGAACGAACGTTCGGAGGCATGCGTGGAACCACCCTTCGAGATGACGGCTGCAGTCAGGTCCTTGACCGAGGTCTTGCCGACGCTTCCGGTCACGGCCACCACCCGGGCGGTAGTCGATGCCCGCGCTGCTGATCCGAGGTCGCACAGTGCCACGGCCGTGTCAGGTACCCGTATCGCCGTTCCAGCGCCGATGGCACCGGAGGTCAGATGCGCTCCGGCACCGCCGGCCATTGCCCCGTCGATGAACCCGTGGCCGTCCCGATCGGCCACCAGGGGTACGAACAGACAGCCGGGCGTGACGGCACGGGAGTCCTGCGTGGCGCCGTCCAGGGTCACGTCGTCGCCGACCAACTCGCCACCGACCGCTGCGGCGACCTCTGATGCCCGAAACCTCACGGAGCGTCACCCTACGATGCCGGGGTGGTCGCCCGCCGTCGTCTCGTCGTGCTCTTCGGGGGGCGTAGTGCCGAGCACGACGTGTCATGCATGTCAGCCCGACACGTGCTGGCGGCGGTGGACACCGGGCACTACGAGGTGGTCCCCGTCGGCATCGGCCTGGATGGATGCTGGTCGCTGGCCGCCGATGCCGCGGCGGCCCTCGCCGAGGGCCGGATGGAGGGCCTCGGAGACCGCCTCGATCCGAGCGGGCCATCCTGGGATCCCCTCCCCCGCCTCACGGAACTGGCCGCCGACGGTCCGGTCGCGGTGTTCCCCCTCGTCCATGGTCCCCTCGGGGAGGACGGAACCCTGCAGGGCCTCCTCGAGCTGGCCGACGTGCCGTATGTCGGCAGTGGGGTGCTGGGTTCGGCGCTGGCCATGGACAAGCTGGCAGCCCGGGAGGTCCTCGCCCACCACGGGATCCCCCAGGCCAGGTACCGGGGACTCCACGCCGACCGTCTGGACGAACCGGGTTCCGCCGGCCACCGTGCCCTGCTCGAGGAACTGCTCGCCGACCTGGGACCCTCAGTGTTCGTGAAGCCGGCCAACCTGGGCTCCTCGGTCGGGGTGTCGCAGGCCTCCGATCCGGCCTCGCTGGAGATCGCCCTGGCGACTGCCGCCGGCTACGACGAGTGGATCGTGGTGGAGGAGGCCGTGTCAGGGCGCGAGATCGAGTTGGCCGTCCTCGGCGACAGGGTGCCCCAGGTTTCCGGTCCCGGAGAGATCAGGCCCGGCGATGCCTTCTACAGCTACGCCGACAAGTACGAGACCGACGCGGCCGAGCTCATCAACGATCCCGACCTTGACCCTGAAACCGTGGTCGGCTTCCAGGAACTCGCCGCACGGGCCTTCATCGCCCTGAGGTGTTCCGGTATGGCCCGGGTCGATTTCTTCCTCGCCGACGACGGCCGGATGTTGGTGAACGAGGTCAACACGATCCCGGGGTTCACCTCCATATCCATGTACCCACGGCTCTGGTTGAAGGCGGGGCTGTCGTACGGCGGTCTCATCGACCAGCTCGTGGACCTCGCCGTCGAGCGCCACGCCCGCCGCCGGCGCAACACGACGCGCTGACGGCCCTGCTCAGGACGTCGGGTCCAACGAGGCCCGCAGGAACCGCAGGAGTTCCCTCCGCCTCTGGACCACTGGCCGCAGGGTCGGCCCTACGCCGGCAGCCCGGAGCACCTCGATCTCCGTGGCTACGCCGACCACCGTGGAGTACGCGCTCAGGAGCAGCAGCTGGGCGTCGGTCCTGCGCATGCGTCCTGCGGCCATCTCGGCCTCGATCCAGAGGCGGGCCCTGGCCATGAGCGGATCCATGTGGCCCCGCAGGCGCTGGGCTCCGGGTGAGTTGGGGCGGCTCACCTCACGTAGCAGCCCGAGCAGGACCGGTTGTTCGAGGGCCACGCGGAACACCGACCGCACCAACGCCTCCACGCGTTCCCAGTCCCGCTGGCTCCCGGCGAGCACCTGTTCGAGAGCGAGGATGAGGTCGGCGGCGACGCTGTCCACCACTGCGTTCAGCAGACCCCGCTTGGAGACGAAGTGGTAGAGGATCGTCTGCTTGCGGATTCCCAGCCCGGAAGCCAGGTCGTCTAGCGAGGTGCCGGCGAAGCCGGCCGTGCCGAAGGACGCCAGGGCTGCGTCAAGCACCCGTGCCTTCGTACCCCCACGGACCTCGGTAGATGCCACCGGGCCACCGTAGCCCACCTGTCTACCATCTGGTAAGGGCCCTGACCATCTGGTAGACATGGCGGTGTGATACCCGAGAATCTGGCAGGGCGCCGCATCGCCATCACCGGAAGCACCGGCTTCCTGGGCACCGCCCTGGTCGAACGCCTGCTCCGCTCCGCCCCCGGCTGTGAGCTGGTGCTGATCCTCAGACCGGGCCGTCGCGGGGCCGGCCGACGCGTCGAACGCGACATCCTCCGCAACGACGCCTTCGACAACCTGCGCAGCCAGTTGGGAACCGACGGCTTCGCCGAGATGACCTCACGTCGGATCACCGCCGTGGCCGGGGACGTCACCAGCGACAGCCTGGGACTGGACGCCGACGGGCTGGCAGCCCTCGCCTCCTGCGACATCGTCATCCACTCAGCCGCCGTCGTGAGCTTCGACTCGCCCCTGGACCAGGCCGTCGAGGTGAACCTGCTCGGACCGGTCAGGATCGTCGAGACGCTGGCGAGCCTGGGTGCGACCCCCCACCTTGTCACCGTCTCGACCTGCTACGTAGCGGGAAGCCGACGTGGAAGGGCCCCCGAGGAACCGGTCGACGCCAGCTCGTTCTTCGTGGACGTGGACTGGCGCACGGAGGTGGACGCCGCCCGACGGATCCGACTGGACACCGAGACCGAGAGCCGAACGCCGGCGAACCTGAAGGCCTTCCGGAGCGAGGCGCACGGCGAGCTGGGCGCCGCCGGGATCCCCAGCCTCGCAGCCAAGACCGAACAGCTCCGCTGCCGATGGGTCGACGACAAGATGGCCCAGGCCGGAATTGCCCGGGCTGGCTCACTGGGCTTCCCCGACGCCTACGCCTTCACGAAGGCGCTCGGAGAGATCGCCGTCGCTGAGAGTGCCGGCGACGTGCCCATCAGCGTCGTGCGGCCAGCCATCATCGAGTCAGCCCACTCGGAACCGTCGCCCGGGTGGATCAGGGGCTTCCGGATGGCCGAGCCGGTCATCATCTCCTACGCCCGCGGCCTGTTGAAGGAGTTCCCCGGCGTCCCGAAGGCACCGTGGACGTGATCCCCGTCGACTTCG
>PACE01000063.1 GCA_002699725.1 Acidimicrobiaceae bacterium | reverse complement strand
CGCCCGGAGGCAGAGCCGACCCGAGACCGGCAGGCAGAGCCGACCCCAGACCGGCAGGCAGAGCCGGAGCAAAAAACAGACCGAGAGCCGGAGCGAGCGGGTCTGGGCGAATTCGTCGGCCGTCCGGCCGAACTCGAGGGCGACGAAGTCGGTGGCGCCGGCCCGTGCGAGGCCCTCGAGCCCGGCTGCGACCTCCTCCTCGTTCCCGATGATCGCCACGTCACCCGGGCTGGCCGCCCCCTCGCGGTCGAGCATGGCCCGATACGAGGGCAACTCTCCGTAGATGGCGAAGACCTGCGCAGCCGCTTCACGGACCGCGTCGGCGTCGTCGGTGACGCAAACGGGGAGGCTGCACACGATCCGTGGGTCGGGCCGGTCGACCTCGGCGGCGGCGGCGGCGAGCCGTGGCCGGATGTGGTCCTCGATCGTGCGTGGCCCGACCATCCAGAGGATGGTGCCGTCGGTGCGCCGGCCGGTGACGCGCAGGGCCTGTTCGCCGAGCGCCGCCACCATCACTGACGGGACGCGGTCGCTGGGGCGGGCCGACGCCATGTGGGCCGTGAACGCCTCACCGTCATGGTCGACCCGGCCGGCGTCGAGGAGCGGCATGAGCACCTCGAGGTAGTCGATCAGGTGGCGGATGGGTCGGTCGAAGGACAGGCCGAGGGCGCCCTCGATGACCGGCTTGTGCGAGAGGCCGATGCCGAGCACCAGGTCCCGGTCGCCGAGAACCGCCTGGGTGGTGAGCGCCTGGCCGGCCAGCATCGTGGGATGGCGGGGGAACGTCGGCACCACGGCCGTTCCGAACTCGAGCCCGGGTGCGTCGTCGGCCACCGCCGGGAAGACGGTCAGGGCGTCGACGAGGCCGGTCTGGGCGAGCCACCAGCCGGAGAACCCGTCCTCGGCGGCGCGGGCAGCATGCTCGCGGAGTCTTCCGATGTCGGCGTGGAGCAATTCAGCCGAGGCGTTGACGGCGATGCGCATGGGGGTCCTCCGGGAAGGGGAAGTGGGCCGGTCAGTTCCCTGATTCGACCATGATCTGGAGTTGGTCGGCGAACCCGGTGAGGAAGGCCTCGGCCACCTCGAGGAAGGCGTCGCTGGCTCCGTCGGGCAGTGGCTCGATTACGAGCGACCAGGCCAGCAGACAGGAGTCGCCCCGGTCCGTGATGGCCGTCGTGCCCTGGTAGAGCGCCACCGGGGCACCGGTCAACTCGTACACGCGGCGCCACGGTGGTTCGAACGAGATGACCTCCTCGCTCAGCGACATGCCGTCCGTCCCGAACTCGAAGACCGCCCCCAGCCCGTGCGGCGGCGGCTCGCCCTCGACCACGGAGCCGCCGGTCGCCGTGGCGATCATGTCGAGCAGGGCGTCCCACACCACCTGGCGGGGCGCAGCGATCTCCCGCTCGATGACGATCGACGTGTACGCCCGGCGCTGCTGTGTCACGTCCAGATCATGCCCCGGCGGCCTCGCCGATGAGCGCACGGGGGTCGGCGGCGCCGGCCAGGCCACCGTCGACGACCTCGATGCAGTGGGCGTGGCCGTAGTTGGCTGGGGCGACGCCTGCGCGGTGTCCGCGGGCGGTGAGGCCACGGGCCCAGGGCTCCGGCGTATGGGCCTCGAGCAGCACCTCGACGTCGTCAGGGTCCACCCAGGTGTCGAAGCCACCGCCACCGCCTCGCAGCACCCAGCGTCCACCGCCGACCACATGGCCGGGAGGGGCACCGTCAACCAGGAGCCGCACCAGCATCTGGAGAACCACCTGGGGCTGCGCATCGCCGCCCATGGTCCCCAGGACCGAGCGCAGTGAACCATCAGGGCGGGTGACCAGCGCAGGTGCCAGCGTGTGTGGCGGTCGACGGCCGGGCCCGTAGCGGGCCGGGTGGCCGGGCTCGAGGCTGAACCCGAGGCCCCGGTTGTGCAGGAAGATCCCGAGGTCCGGCAGGGTCACGTGGCTGCCGAAGCCGTCGGCGTTCGACTGGATGAGCGACACCGCCATGCCGTCGCCGTCGACCACGCACTCGTACATCGTGTCGCCGTCGTGCCAGGCATCTCCGAGCACGGCTCGCCGGTCGGGATCGATGGCGTTCCGTCGGGGGCCGAGCCGTTCCGGGGCGAGCAGGGTGGCTCCGTCGGCGTGCTCGTGCAGCACCCCGGGCCGGTCATGTCCGGCCTGTCGCATCGCCTCGATGAGGAGGTGTACGCGCAACGGGTCGTCCTCCCGGGGCAGGTCGAGGCCTTCGGCGATGAGGGCCGATGCCAGCGTCAGGTACCCCTGAGAATTTGGTGGCATCGTCCAGACGTCGTGGCCCCACACCCTGGAACCGAGGGGCTCGACCCAGTCGGCCTGTGGGCGGCGCAGGTCGTCGTCGCTGAACTCGCCGGTACCGACGGCGAGCAGTTCGTCGCCGTACGCGCCCAGGTACACGGCATCGCGGCCGCCCTCTGCCAGGGCCCGTAGCACACGGGCCACCCCGGGTCGTCGGACCACCTGGCCGGTCCGCACCAGCCCTTCGAAGTCCTGTGCTCCGTGAAGGCCCCCGATCCCGGCGGCCATGGGCACCAGGTGGGGTGACGCCTCGAAGCCCCCCTCGGCGAGCGTGATCGCCGGCGACAGGACCTCGGCGAGCGGCATCGAACCGAAGCGGTTGTGGAGCGCTGCCCAGCCGTCGACGCAACCGGGAACGGTCACCACCCGTACGTCGCCCCGCCTCGGCATCGACTGGTGGCCCTCGGCGGACAGGCGCTCGGGATCGGCGCCGGAGCCGGAGCGCCCGGAGGCATTCAGGCATACCGGCGGACCGTCGCCACGGTGGACGAGGGCGAGCAGGTCACCACCGAGTCCGCACATGTGCTGGGCGGTCACGGCCAGCACGGCATTGGCGGCGATGGCCGCATCGGCGGCATTCCCGCCCGACCCGAGGATCCTGACGCCTGCCCTCGAGGCGAGGGCGTCGATCGTGCACACCATGGCGGTTCCGAAGCGCCGCTCGGGATCCTCCCACGGTGCCGGAGTGCTCACGGGTCGAGCATGCCACGCCGGTCGGGCACGTGTGGCCTCCCGACCCGCCGGACTGGGAGAGTAGAGGCAGCCGGCGACCAGGGAGACGTGAGATGGGTGACCAGCAGGTACGGGAGGCCCTGGGGGAGGCGACGTGAGCCGCCGGACGGCCTGACGATGCGCTTCTCATTCACCCACCCGATGTCAGCAGGCGACCATGACCCGCGACTCGTGGGCCGGGAGGGACTGACCCGGCTGGCCCTGGCCGCCGAGGCCGCCGGCTTCGACGCCATCGGGTTCACCGACCACCCAATGCCGGGCAGCCGCTGGCTTGCGGCCGGCGGGCACGACGCCCTCGACCCGTTCTCGGCACTCGCCTTCTGCGCTGCCGCCACCAGCCGATTGCGGCTGATGACCAACATCGCCGTGCTGCCCTACCGGAATCCGTTCATCCTGGCCAAGGCAGCGGCGACGGTCGACGTGCTCTCCGACGGGCGGCTGATCCTCGGTGCCGGCACCGGATACCAGAAGGCCGAGTACCGGGCGCTGGGCGCCGACTTCGACGACCGCAACGACCGCTTTGACGAGACGCTCGAGGCCATGATCGCCGCCTGGACGACCGACGACCTGGCGTTCGAGGGGCATCGGTTCGCCGCCGTGGGCAACACCGCCCGTCCCCGACCCGTGCAGCAGCCGCATCCCCCGATCTGGATCGGGGGCAACTCGGCCCGGGCACGTGCCCGGGCCGTCCGCTACGGGCAGGGATGGAGCCCGTTCCCGACATCTGCAGCGATGGCGGCCACCGCCAGGACGGCAGCCCTAGAGACCGTCGATGACCTGCGACCGATGCTCGACGACCTCCGGCGTCGGCTGGAGGAGGCCGGCCGGTCCGACCCGGTCGACGTGCACTTCACCTGTGGGGCGGGCGGAGCGCCGGGTGACGACCGCTTCAACCCCGAGGAGCACCTGGCGGGCCTCGACCGGCTGGCCGGGGCCGGCGTGACCTGGATCGGGGTGACGGTTCCTGGCGACGACCTGGGACGGGCGGTCGAGGCACTCGGGCGCTATGGCGAAGAGGTCATCGGGTAGGGCCGGGGAGCCGTGGCCGGTTGAACCGGTCCGGGTCGACGGCGGTACCGTTGGCCGCTAGCGAGGCAGGGAAAGGGAGCGATGGCCACCGATCAGGTTCTGGCAGACGAGATCGTCGGCGCCGTCCGAGCCTGGGTCGAACGCGACGTCATTCCCAACGTCGCCGAGTTCGAACAGGCCGACGAGTTCCCCCAGGCCATGTTCGAGCAGATGTGTGAGTTTGGGCTGTTCGGCTCGACGATCCCCGAGGAGTACGGCGGCCTGGGCCTCGACATCACCACCTACGCGCGCCTCATCGAGGAGATCTCCCGCGGGTACATGTCACTGGCCGGCATCCTCAACACCCACAAGATCGGTGCCACCATGATCGGGCGCTACGGAACCGACGAGCAGCGGCAGCGGTTCCTCCCCCGGATGTGCGACGGGTCGTTTCGGGCCGCCTTCTCGCTCTCGGAACCCGATGCCGGCAGCGACACCGGCGCCCTGCGCTGCCGGGCCGAGTGGGATGGCGACGAATGGGTGGTCAACGGGACGAAGATGTGGGTCACCAACGGCATGCGGTCCTCGCTCGTCATGCTGCTGGCCCGTACGCCCGACGACCGCATCACCTGCTTCCTCGTCGAGAAGGACCCGGGCGAGACGTTCGAGGGGATCTCGGTGTCGCGCAAGATCGACAAGCTCGGCTACCGCGGACTCGAGACCGTCGAGATGTCATACGTCGACCACCGGGTCCCTCACGCCAACGTGCTCGGTGGCGACGACGGCATCGGCCACGGCCGCCGCTACGCCCTCTCGGCATTGGAACTCGGGCGCATCAACGTGGCGGCGCGGGCTGTCGGGGTCGCCCAGGCCGCCTTCGAGGCGGCGATGGCCTACTCGCAGCAGCGCGAGACCTTCGGCCGGCCGATCTTCGAGCACCAGGCCATCCAGTTCATGCTCGCCGAGATGGCCACCAAGCTCCAGGCTGCCCGCCTCATGACCTACGACGCCGCCCGCCGGGCCGACGCTGGAGAACGCGTCGACATGGAGGCCGGCATGGCCAAGCTGTTCGCCTCCGAGGCCGCCTTCGAGATCGCCTCCGATGCGCTGCGGATCCACGGCGGCAACGGCTATACCACCGAGTTCCCCGTGGAGCGCTACTTCCGCGATGCGCCGCTGATGATCATCGGCGAGGGGACCAGCGAGATCCAGAAGCTCGTCATTGCCCGCAAACTGCTCGAACGGTTCCCGGTCGAGTGACTCGGGACGCCTGATCATCGACACTCGGAACACGGAGACACCATGAGCGAAACACTTGGCCAGCCCGGAACGACCAGCACGTCGATCCTCGGCAATCCGGTCCTGCGCCGCGAGGACGACGCCCTCGTCCGTGGTCAGGGAGAATACGTGGGCAACGCCCCCCTCGAAGGCGCCCTGCACGCCCACTTCGTGCGGTCCACGACGGCACACGGCACCATCGAGTCGATCGAGGTCGACGATGCCCGGAGCATGCCCGGTGTCGTCGCCGTGTACACCGCCGCCGACCTCGGACTCGACGACCGCCCGGTGACCATGGGCTTCTACCCGTCCGAGATGGGCCGCTCCTTCCTCGCCCGGGACCGGGTGAGGTTCGTCGGGGAGCCGATAGCGGTCGTGGTTGCCGAGTCTCCATACCTGGCCGCCGACGCCGCCGAGATGATCTGGGCCGACATCGAACCCCTCCCGCCGGTGTTGGACCTCGCCGACGCGCTGGCCGGCGACACCGTGCTGTTCCCGGACCTCGGCCACAACGTCGCATTCCGCAACGCCGTCGAGGATCCGATCGACTTCTCCGGCTACGAGGTCGTGGTCACGGAAGACGTCGCCAACTCTCGTGTCGCTGCCGTATCCATCGAGCCCCGCGTGGTCGCTGCCAGCATCGTGGACGGCCGCCTCACCTGCTGGGCCAGTTCCCAGGGAGCTCACAGCTTCCGGCAGGCGGTCGCGGAAATCCTCGGCCTCGAGCCGGAGGACATGCGGGTCTATGTGAAGGACATCGGCGGCGGATTCGGTGCCAAGGGGGTTCCCTCGGAGGAGGAGGTCATGGTCGTGTACCTGGCTCGCCTCCTGGAACGGCCCGTGCGTTGGACCGAGACGCGCACCGAGAACCTCACCGGCTACGTCCACGGTCGGGCCCAGGACCAGAAGGTGACGATCGCCGGCACCCGCGACGGCGACATCCAGGCATACCGGCTCGAACTGATCCAGGACAGTGGGGCCTACCCCAAGTACGGGGCCTTCCTCCCCGAGTTCACCCGGCAGATGGCCAGCGGCGTCTACGACATCGGGCGGGTCGAGTTGGAGTTCGCATCGGTCGTGACCACGACCGCCCCCATCTGTGCCTACCGGGGCGCCGGACGCCCCGAGGCCACGGCCGCCATCGAGCGGGCCGTCGACCTGTTCGCCGCCGAGATCGGCATGGACCCGGCCGAGGTGAGGCGGCGCAACCTTCCCTCCCCCGACGTCTTCCCGTTCACCAACGGCACCGGCACCGTGTACGACAGCGGCGAGTACGAGCGTGCCCTCGATGTCGCCCTCGAGGCGGCCGACTATGCCGGCCTCCGGGCCGAACAGCAGCGGCGGCGCGACGCCGGCGATGTCCGACAACTCGGGATCGGCGTGTGCACCTACGTCGAGATCACGGGCTTCGGCGGCAGCGAGTACGGCGAGGTCCGCCTTCTGCCCGACGGCACCGTGCTGGCCGTCACGGGCTCGACCCCGATCGGCACCGGGCACCTCACCACCTGGGCGATGATCGTCGCCGACCGGATGGGCGTGCCCATCGAGGCCATCACCGTGTTCCACGGTGACACCGACCGGGTGCCCTCGGGCCAGCTCACCGGTGGGTCCCGGTCCGTCCAGATCGCCGGCTCGTCGATGGGTGACGCCGCCGACAAGCTGATCGAACTGGCCCGCGAGGCTGCTGCCGACCTGCTCGAGGCCGCTCCGGGCGACATCGTGCTCGACCGCGAACGGGGCGCCTTCCACGTGGCCGGCTCCCCGACGGCGGCCCGATCGTGGGCCGAGATCGCCGGTGATGCCGGGGAACCACTCGTCGGGCTCTCGGACTTCGCCCAGGCCGGTGCGACCTTTCCGTTCGGCACCCACATCGCCGTCGCCGAAGTCGACACCGAGACGGGGCATGCGACCGTCGAGCGGATCATCGCCGTGGACGACGCCGGCGTAATCATCAACCCGCTGCTGGCCGCCGGCCAGATCCATGGCGGCCTGGCGCAGGGCATCGCCCAGGCGCTGCTCGAGGAGTTCCGCTACGACGAGGACGGCAACCCCCAGACCGCCAACCTCGCCGACTACACGGCGATCTCGATGGTGGAGGTGCCCATGTACGAGCGTTCGTTCACCGAGACGTCGACGCCCCGCAATCCGCTGGGCGCCAAGGGGATCGGCGAGGCGGGCAGCATCGGTTCCACGCCGGCCGTGCAGAGCGCCGTGATCGACGCACTGGCACCGTTCGGGATCCGCCACCTCGACATGCCGCTCACCCCGGAGCGCATCTGGTCGGCGCTGCAGTCGTCGGTCGCCTGACCGGAAGTGGTTGGACCAGGGGAGGACGAAGTGGGCGACACCACGCTGACCTATGAGCAGGCGACCGCCGCACTCACCGGTCCCGGCGGCTATTTCGAACTCGCCACCGAGGAGGTCCTGGGTGAGCCGATGCAGGTCTTCGTCAACCGGCCCCGGTCGCTGCGCGACCTCCTGATCGGGGCCGCCGAGAAGGGCGACGAGGAATACGCCGTGTTCGACGACGACGGTGAACGACGGGTCCTAACGTTCGGCGGCCTCCAGCGACAGGTCGCCTCGGTGGCCGCAGCCCTCGCCGACCGGGGAATCGGCCACGGCGACCGGGTGGCGATCCTCGCCGCCAACTGCCCCGAGTACATCCTCACCTTCTGGGCCTGTGCGGCCATGGGCGCCGTGGCGGTCTGCTTCAACGGCTGGTGGACCCGGAGCGAGATCGAGTATGGGCTCGAGGCCACCAGCCCGGCCCTACTGGTCGCCGACCGTCGTCGCCTCGCCCGCCTCGAGGGCGACGTTGCGGAGGTCCCGACGATCGTGGTCGAGGACGACTTCGCCGACCTGCTCGCCTTCGCCCCCGATGCCGACCTGCCCGGGACGCCGATCGCCGAGGACGACCCCATCGTCCTGCAGTTCACTTCCGGCACCACCGGACGCCCCAAGGCAGCGATGGTGAGCCACCGCAGCTTCATCTCGTTCGTGCTGGCGGCATTCGTGATCGGNGCACGCGATTCGATGCTGTCCGACGCCCCTCCGTCGGCCGGTGGCGCCCGCCTGGCNGTGTTCCCGCTGTTCCACCTCTCCGGGATGCAGAGTTCGACGGTCACGTCGCTCATGGGCGGCGTCAAGACCGTCTGGCCGATGGGCCGCTTCGATCCCGCACGNGTCGTNCAACTCACCATCGACGAGGGCATCACCGCCTGGAACGGCACCGCCACCCACGTCTACCGCCTGCTCGCCGAGCCGGACATCGAGGGCCTCGACCCCGGCCAACTCACCTCGGTGGCGATCGGCGGTTCGGCAAGCACGCCCGACTTGATCCGGGCCACCGAGGAACGGTTCCCCCACCTGGTCGGCACCTTCGGCTCCGGTTACGGGCTCACCGAATCGGGCGGCCTCGTCAGCCACGCCCCCAACGACATGCTCCGGGATGCACCCGACTGCGTCGGCTGTCCGCTCCCCACGGTCGAGTTGAGGATCATCGACGAGGAGTGCAACGACCTGCCCGACGGGGAGAACGGCGAGATCTGCGTCCGGAGCCCGTTGGTCATGCTCGGCTACTGGGACGACCCGGCGGCGGACGAGGCGGCGTTTCTGCCGGGCCGCTGGCTACGCACCGGCGACTTCGGCCGCATGGCCGGCGGACGCCTCCACCTGGCCACCCGCCTGCGGGACCTCATCCTGCGGGGCGGGGAGAACGTGTACCCGGGCGAGGTCGAGCAACGCCTCGAGGAGCATCCTGCGGTCGCCGAGGTGGCGGTCCATGGTGTCGACCATCCGACCCTCGTCCAGGAGGTGAAGGCGGTCGTGGTCCTGCACCCGGGAGCCGAAGCCTCGGCCGATGAGCTCACGGCCTTCTGCGCCGAGACCCTCTCGTACTACAAGGTGCCGACGATCGTGGAGTTCCGGGACGAACCGTTGCCGCGTAACGCCACCGGCAAGGTCGTCAAGGCCGTCCTCACCGGCGACGCCGAGCACACGTTCGTGGAGGAATAGGAACCAGCGGTTCGGGGTGCTGTGCTTCGATGGTCAGACCCGGGATGCGGCTTCGGTGAGGANCCTCAGCTTCTGNACGGNCAGGTCGCGGCCCAGGTAGCCGAGGCCGCAGTCGGGTGCGGCCACCAGGCGCTCCCGGTCGATGTGGNGCAGCGCCTCGGTCAGGCGGGCGGCGACCTCGGTGGCCGCCCGGGCGAAGAGGGCCTTCGCCTCGTCGCCGGCGGCTTCCATCTCGTCCGCCCAACGGGCGGCGTAGTCCCGGTCGGACAGGTCGAACCAGTCGGACACCGGCACGNAGTCGGGCNTCGGAAAGGCGCCCATGACCGTGNNGAGCAGGCAGGGTTCCATGCGTCGCGCACCGTGGTCCCGACCGGGAGGCGCGAACGGGCCTGTGTAAGNNTGAAGCCATGAACTCCTATGTCGAAGGGTCGATGGCGCCGGTCGCCGACGAGGTGACGGCGTTCGACCTGCCGGTCACGGGCACGATCCCCGAAGAACTCGAGGGTCGATGGCTGCGCAACGGCCCGAACCCCCGGAGCGCTGTCGATCCGTCCACCCACCACTGGTTCCTCGGCGATGGCATGGTCCACGGCGTGCGGCTNCGGNNCGGGAAGGCCGAGTGGTACCGCAACCGGTGGGTGCGGGGAACCCGGATCGCCGCCGAACTGGGCGAGGACCCNCCGCAGGGCCACTCCTACGGCGACCGTGACTTCGGCCCGAACACGTCGGTGGGCGGCTTCGCCGGCAGGACCTGGGCGATGGTCGAGGCCGGTACCTCGCCCATGACCCTCACCTACGAACTCGACACCATCGGCTACAACGGCTTCGACGGCACGCTGCCCGGCGCCTTCACCGCCCACCCGAGGTACGACGCGGCGACCGGNGAACTGCACGCCGTCTGNTACGCCTACCCGGACCAGCTCGACCGCGTGCAGNACGTGGTCGTCGGCCGCGACGGCCGGGTGGCGAAGGTNACCGACGTGCCGCTCACCGGCATGCCGATGGTGCACGACATGTCGCTCACCTCCCGCTACGTCCTCGTCTACGACCTGCCGGTCTGCCTCGACATCGAGGCCGCCATGGGCGGCAGCCCGTTCCCGTTTGCCTGGAATCCCGACCATCCGGCCCGGGTCGGGCTCCTGCCGCGTGANGGAACCGCCAATGACATCGTCTGGTGCGTGGCGCCTCAGTGCTACGTGTTNCACTCCGTCAATGCCTACGACGCCGACGACGGCACGGTCCTGGTCGACCTCTGCCGCTACGACCGGATGTTCGACGGCGATCGCAACGGTCCGATCGGCGACAGCGCACCGACCATTGTCCGGTGGGTGGTTGATCCGGCCACGGCAACCGTTGCCGAGACGCCGATCGCCGACGGCCACCACGAGTTCCCGACCTGCGATCCCCGGGTGGGCGCCGGTCGGCACCGCTACGCCTACACGGCCGACGGGCTCGAGNTGGGTCCGACACACCGGGTCGACGTCGAGACCGGCGACACCGTCACCCACGACCACGGTGAGGGANGGTTCGGCGCCGAGCCGCTGTTGGTGCCCAAGGACGGTTCCACCGACGAGGGCGTCGGTTGGGTGCTGGTGTGCGTCAACGACCGTGGNGGTGGGCCGGCCGAACTGGTGGTGCTCGACGGNGAGGACCTGGCCGCCGAGCCCGTGGCGCGCATNCACCTGCCGCNGCGGGTGCCCGACGGCTTCCACGGCAACTGGGTTCCCGACTCGTCGGTGCCCCCGGAATGAGCGCCCGCGAGTGGGCGCAGTCCGAGCGGCACGCCCTCTGCGACCTGATGGACGAGGTCGGCCCCGATGCCCCAACCCTGTGCGGCGGGTGGACCGCCGCCCACCTGGCCGCCCATCTGGTGGTTCGTGAACGCCGCCCCGACACCGGGCCGGGCCTGGTGCTGTCGGGGGCTCCCGCACGCCACACCGCCCGGGTCACGAACCGCCTCGCAGAACGCGGGAACTTCACGCAGCAGGTCGACCGGGTCCGTCGGGGACCGCCGGTATACCTGCGGCCCTTCGATGGGCAGATGAACCTCGTCGAGTTCGTGGTGCACCATGAGGACGTGCGACGTGCGGGCGACGAGTGGACGCCGCGGTCCGGCCTGGACGGCCTCGACGACCTGCTCTGGCAGCGGCTCGGGAAGGGCGCCAGGATGATGTGTCGGGGACTCGTCGACGTNGACCTCACNCTTGCCCGNNCGGGCGGCGACACGATNCANGTCGGGAAGGNCGGCCGNCCGGCGACGCTCACCGGTGAACCGGTCGAGTTGGTGAACTTCCTGTTCGGTCGNCGCGACCGNGTCGAGGTCGAGGTGGCCGGCGACNAGGGCGCCGNCCANGAACTCCGTACAGGCCGNCTGGGAATCTGAACCTCAGTCCACGTAGCCGCCGTCCTGGAGNACCTGCTCGANNNTGGCTGGGCGCCCGGCGATGATGCCGTCNATGCCGAGGTCCAGCAGTTCGGCNTAGAAGCCNCCCGCTTCCTGNTCGGTGCTGTCGGGCCANACCCAGACCTCGACCCCGGCCTCCTCNACGGCGGTGAAGAACGCCTCCATCAGGACCTCGATGCCGTCGTAGTTGGGTGGGACCTGGACGACGGGGTGGTCGCCCAGGGCCTCGCCGCCGAGGATCCAGGCGATCATCTCGTCGGTGCCGGGGCTGGTGGCGACATCCGGGGCNGCCTCNTTGAAGGCGGCGACCACGTCGCTCGAGAACGACACCACGACCACCGAGTCGCGTCTGTCGAGGGCGTCGAGGTCGGCCACCAGGGCGGCGATGGCGGCCTCTGCGTGGTCGTCCCGGTTCTTGATCTCGACGTCGAGGGCGAGCGTGGGGAACGCCTCGGCGACCGAGCGGAACGTTTCGATCCGGAAGTCGTCGGGGGTGAACCCCTCGGGTGGTTCGACGACTCCGGTACGGACTCCCCGGAACGGGTAGTCGTCGTCGGCTAGGTCCCGGCAGGGCCAGCAGGTGGACGACCACCACCAGGCATTGTCGAGGGCCTGGAGTTCGGCGACGGTCATCTCGGAGACCACGCCCTCGCCGCCGGTGGTGCCGAACACGTCGGCGTCGTGGTGCACGACGAGCACCCCGTCGGCGGTGATCCTCACGTCCATCTCGAGCAGGTCGACGCCGGCCTCGGCGGCCCGCCGGAAGGCGTACATGGTCGAGTGTGGGTGGTCCTGGTCACCTCCGGCATGGGCCAGGTTGAGGGGCCGGTCGAGTGCCAACAACTCGTCGATCGTCGGCGGCCGTGGTGGCAAGGTCGTCGTCGTCGTGGTGGTCGTGGTGGTGGGCGGGAGAGTGGTCGTCGTGGTGGTCG
>PACE01000062.1 GCA_002699725.1 Acidimicrobiaceae bacterium | reverse complement strand
GTCGTGGTTTCCACCGGCGCCGCAGTCGTCGTGGTTTCCACCGGCGCCGCAGTCGTCGTGGTTTCCACCGGCGCCGCAGTCGTCGTNGTTTCCACCGGCACCTCCGCCTCACCGANCACAATGGTCACGGCGGTACCCACGGGAACCTCATCGTCGGGCGGCGGGCTCTGGGAGATGACCCGGCCGGCGTTGGGGCTGTTGACCGGTAATGCCTGGAACCGGACGTTGACCTCGAAACCGGCACCCTGCAAGGCGACAGTGGCGGACTCCTGGGTGAGGCTCACCACAGGCGGCACCGGCACCGGGGCCGGACCGGACGAGACCACGATCGTGACCTCCTCGCCGGGCGCCAGTTCGGTCCTCGACAGCGGCTCGGTCCGCAACACGATCCCCTCGGCGACGTCCTCGCTGAATTCTTCGATCGTGGTCGCTCGCCAACCCAGCTGGACGATGATGTTCATGGCATCGAGCACGGGCCGGTTGGCGAGGTCGGGAAGCCGCTCGACCGGCGGCCCCGACGACACGAAGATGACGATCCGTGCCGTGGCCTCCACGGGACTTCCGGCCGGCGGGTTCTGCTCGACGACCTGACCGGCCGGCACGACCGGATCCTCGAGGTCGTAGACGTCGACGATCAGGCCCATCGCCTCGAGGTCCCGCTTGGCGTCGGCCTGCGCATCGCCGACCACGTCGAGGAGCACCATGGGTCCGGTGCCCTGGCTCACCCAGAGCCGGACTGTGTCGGCCTGTTCGACCTTGGTCCCCGAAGCCGGTTCCTGGTCGAAGACCGTGTTCGCGGGAAACTCGTTGTTGACCTCGTAGTCCATCTGGACGCTGAGCTTGACCCCGCGCAACAACGATCGGGCCTCGTCCATCGGCACGCCGATCAGGGACGGAACCTCGACGCGGTCCTGGACGAGCGAGGTGACCGGCGGATTGTCGTTAACGCCCAACGTGTCGAAGAACTCGACCACGAGGTACCCCAACGCCAGGACGAGGGCCCCCAACCCGACGAAGAACAGCAGCGTGCGGCGCCAGCCGTCGTCCCGGCGGCGGCGGGATCCCTTGCCGTAGTCGACCGACGGCACCCCCGCAGGTGCTTCGGCGCGCACGCCGGCGCCGGNGGGGCTCGAAGGGCGAATGTCGTGGGCTCCCTCCCGGTAGCGGCGCAGGTCGCTGCGGAGGTCCTCGGCCGTCGGNTAGCGGTTGACGGGGTTCTTGGCGAGCAACTTGAGCGTGATCGCCTCNAGCGACTCGGCCACCGCCGCCCCGGATGCCCGCAGCGGCGGCGGGCTCTCCTGGACGTGCTGGTAGGCGACCGCAAGGGGCGAGTCGCCTACGAACGGCGGACGACCGAGGAGCATCTCGTAGAGGACGATCCCGAGTGCGTAGAGATCGCTGCGTGGGTCGACGGGACGGCCCTGGGCCTGCTCGGGGGAGAAGTACGTGGCGGTTCCCATCACCGTTCCGGCCTGGGTCAGCTCGGTCTGGTTGCCGACCATCGCCGTGGCAATGCCGAAGTCGGCGACCTTGATGTGCCCGTTCGCGGTAACGAGGACGTTGCCGGGTTTGACATCGCGGTGGACGAGGCCGTTGCGGTGAGCGAATCCGAGTGCAGCGGCGATGTCGGTGGCGACCTCTGCGGCACGGTCGGGATGCAATGCACCCTGGGAGCGGAGGATCTCGGCGAGGCTGCGGCCCTCGACATACTCCATGACGATGAAGTAGGTGCCCCCTTCCTCGCCCCAGTCGTAGACGCCCACGATGTTGGGGTGGTTGAGGTTGGCGGCCGCCTGCGCCTCGCGTCGGAACCGCTCCACGAAGCTCGGGTCNTCGGCGAACTCGTTGAANAGCACCTTGACGGCAACCGGTCGATCGAGCAACTGGTCGCGTGCCAGGTACACGTCGGCCATCCCGCCGCGGGCGATCTGGCGATGGAGTTCATAACGCCCGCTGAAAATCGTCGGGCCCTGAGCGGACATAGGGACGGATTCTATCCGCCGGGCCGGGTCGCGCTCATCGCGGCCCTTCCCCTACGTTGAGCGCGAACGGTTATCGCCATCTCCGACCCAACCGGGTCCGCATCGACAGGAAGGCCTGCTCCAAAGGGCCCGCCCAACGTCGAACGGCGCGTGCCGCTCCCTCGGACGACTGCTCAACCTTCACGTCCGGGAGGCTCCAGGGTTCCTGGGCCGACGGGGCAGCATCNACGTCGACCACCAGGGCGGTCACGTTGTCGTGGCCCCCTGCGTCCACGGCCGCACGCACCAGGGTCGCCGCGGTCAATTCGGGGTTGTCGTGTCCCGCCAGCAGGGCGGCGATCCGGTCATCGTCGATCTCGTTGAACAGGCCATCGCTGCACAACAGGTAGCGGTCNTCGGCTTGGATCGGCAGCTCCCAGGTGTCGACGGACAGGGCCGACTCGATGCCCANCGCCCGCGTCAGGATGTTGCGCTGCGGATGCCTGGCNGCTTCCTCCTCTGTCAGGTCGCCGGCCCGAACCAGGTCGGCGACGAGGCTGTGGTCGTCGCTGACCTGCGTGAGCCGCCCGTCGCCGTACCGGTACACCCGGCTGTCGCCGACGTTGNCGACCGCCAGGACGTCGCCGCCCTCGCTGCGGGCAAGGGCCAGGGCGCACAGCGTCGTGCCCATNCCGAAGAGGTCGACGTCNCCGGCGGCCCTTCCGAACACCGCCTGGTTGGCCCGGTCGACCGCTCGGGCGAGACCGGCCCGGGTCCGGTCGTCGAAAGAGCCCAGCACGCCAGCCACCGCCTCCGCCGAGGCGACTTCGCCCCCACGGTGGCCGCCCATGCCGTCCGCCAGCACGAAGAGGTCGTCACCCGCACCGAAGTCGTCCTGGTTGACGGCCCGGACGTGGCCCACCGCCGAGGCAGCCCCGTGCGAAAGGCGTACCCGTCGACGGCCGCGACTCACTGGGCTTCCGTTCGCCGGCGGGCCACGGTCACCACAACTCCAGGACGATGTCGCCGACCTGCAGGTGGTCGCCCGAGCCCAACGCGGTCGGTGACTCGACCCGTTCGCGGTTCACGTAGGTCCCGTTGGTCGAGCCGAGGTCCTCGACGACGAGGTGCCCACCCGCNCGGAAGAGGCGGGCGTGGAGCGGCGAGACGTGCCCGTCGTCGACCGTGATCCCGCACCCTGCGGCCCGGCCGAGCGTGATCTCATCCTCGACGTCGACGGTCAGGCCCTCGAGCGATTCCGGAGCGACGACCATCAGGTGNCGCGGTCCCCTCCGTCGTCTCGTCCGGTTCGGAGAACGGACGCGCAGCACCGNGGCGGTGGCAACCACGGCNATAAGGGCGGCGAATGGGAACANGTCTGGCACGGCAACCACGATCGTACCGACGCTCCCACGAAGGATCNGGTCACGNCNCCNTCTGCCGTTCGACACGGNGCACTGCGACCAGATGCNNTTACGCTTCCCGCCGCTACTCGCGCGAGTGGCGGAATTGGCAGACGCGCAGGATTCAGGTTCCTGTGTCCGCAAGGACGTGAGGGTTCAAGTCCCTCCTCGCGCACCATGCGCCCGAAGTCGAACGACCCGGGCGTTCAGTCGGCTCGCCCCGGAAGATCGTTGTCTGGGCGGGGCTCACAGCCGGCGATGGCAGCCAGGAGCCGCATCTCCTGCTCGCTTCCCGGGCGAACGGTCAGCCCGGTGGCGTCGGTTCCCGACCACGAGTCCCACCTGGTGCGGATCCGCTGCTCGTCTCCGATGAGGGCACCGTCGTCGAGGTAGTCGTCCGGCACAGCTG
Source organism: Acidimicrobiaceae bacterium (assembly GCA_002699725.1). Taxonomy (GTDB): domain Bacteria; phylum Actinomycetota; class Acidimicrobiia; order Acidimicrobiales; family MedAcidi-G1; genus S20-B6. Next base: position 6,027 of record PACE01000062.1, on the reverse strand, counting down.
CCGCCGCCTCCTTTCGCCGACCGGCTGCGAACAACTCGTGGATCCTGGCCGCCGCCTCTCCGAAACCGCGTCGCACCATTGCGTCCCGGTGAAAGTTGTGGTCGTCCGTGCCATAGCCGCCGACCAGCATCGCCGTCTGCGGCTTGGCGGCGTCGAGGACGGCCTGCACGTCGTCGGTGAGTGCCAGGCGTGCCGATGCCTGGACCTCGACGTCTGCGAGGGTGCGTCCGCCTGCTTCCAATCCGGCGGCGACGTCATCCGCATACAGGTGGGCGCTTCCCGGCGTGTAGCCGAGTGGGATCCACCCGTCGGCGACCTCGAAGGCCAGGCGGACATTGCGGGGCCCCCCGGCGGCCAGGAAGACCGGCAGGTCGGGGTTCATGTGCAGGATCGGCTTCAAGGGCCGGCCGACGCCGAGCCCGTCGGGCCCGTCGTGGGGTAGGCGCAGGACCTCGCCGTCGAGCGCCACCGGCGCTTCGCGCCGGAACACCTGCCGCACCACATCGACGTACTCACGCAGCGTCTGGTTGGGCCGATGCCAGGGCTGCCCATACCAGCCCTCGACGACCTGCGGGCCCGATAGGCCGAGGCCACAGACCACCCGGCCGGGGGCCATCGCCTCGATCGTGCCGAACTGCATGGCCGCCGTGGTGGGCGGACGGGCGGCCACCTGGGCGATGGCGGTGCCCAGCCGCAGATGCCGGGTGTGCGCTGCCAGGTACGCCAGCGGCGTGACAGCGTCTGCGCCGTAGATCTCGGCGGTCCACACCGAGTCGAAGCCGAGGCGCTCGGCGAGCCGGACCCGCTCCAGGGGAAGCTCGAACCGGGGCGACGCCCAGACGTCGAGGCCGAGGCCGAGCTTCACGGTTGTCCGCTCAGGCGTTGACGTCGACGACGACGCGGCCGCGGATCCGGCCGGCGAGGATCTCTTCAGACACGCCGATGACGCCATCGAGGCCGACGACCTGCGTCATGCCAGCGAGCAGTCCCTGGTCGAGGTCCCCGGCGAGGCGCTCCCAGGCAACGAGGCGTCGTGGCCGGGGGACGGTCACCGAGTGGACGCCCCGCAACGTGACGCCGCGGAGGATGAACGGCGCCACCGAGGTCGACAGGTCCATGCCCTGGGCGAGCCCGCAGGCGGCGACACAGCCTTCGGGCTCGATGGCGGTGAGCACGTTGGCGAGCGTGTGGCTGCCGACGACGTCGACGGCACCGGCCCAGCGTCCCCGCACCAGTGGCCGGGTGGCTGGCTCGGACAGTTCGCGGCGGTCGACGATGGTGCTCGCACCGAGCCCGGTCAGGTAGTCGGCCTCTTCGGGGCGGCCCGTCGAGGCATGGACCTCGTAGCCGCCTGCGGCGAGCAGGGCGATCGCCGTGCTGCCCACGCCTCCGGCGGCCCCCGTGACGAGGACGGGTCCACCGTCGGGGACCACGTCGTGCTCCTCGAGGGCGAGCACGCAGAGCATGGCCGTGTAGCCGGCGGTGCCAATGGCCATGGCCTGTTCGGTGGAAAAGGCGTCGGGGAGGGGCACGGTCCAACCTCCCTGCACCCTGGCCCGTTGGGCGAAACCGCCCCAGGTCTCCTCGCCGATGCCCCAGCCGTTTACCACCACCCGATCCCCGACCGAGACGTCGGGGTGTCCGGAGACCGCGACGGTGCCGGCCAGGTCGATGCCGGGGACCATGGGCCACGAGCGCACGATCGGCGAGGCGTTCGTGACCGCCAGGCCGTCCTTGTAGTTGACCGTCGAGTGGGCGACGTCGACGAGCACGTCGCCCTCGGGAAGGGCGTCGTCGTCAAGTTCGGTGAGGCCAGCGGAAAAGCCGTCGTCGGACCTGTCAACCAGCAGGGCTCTGAACACGGGGGTCTCCTCGGATGGGGCGGCTTCGGAGCAGTGTCTACCGGCCGAACATAGCGATCCACTGCTCTTCCGAGCGGGGCTTGTACACGAAGTTGCTCTCCCGGGTGTGGCCCATCGTCGCCGACGATTGCGGCGAGTACAGGTGCCCGGGGTACAGGACGGCGTCGTCGGGCACCTTGGCGAGCTTCTGGGTGATGCTCCGGTAGAGCGCCGCCGGGTCGCCGCCGGGCAGGTCGGTGCGGCCGCAACCCTCGAGGAACAGCGTGTCGCCGGCGACCAATCGGTTGTCGACGAGGAAGCACTGGCTGCCCGGGGTGTGCCCGGGGGTGTGGATCAATTCGATGTCGACCTCGCCGACCCGTACGTGGTCGCCGCTGGCGTGTTCGACGACGTCGCCCTCGCCGAGGCCGGTCACCTTGCGGATGAACTCGGCCTCCTCGTGCTGGGCATGGACCGGCACGGACACCTCGTCGAGCAGCTCCTTCACCCCGGCGATGTCGAAGCCCATCATCGAGCCGCCAACGTGGTCCGGGTGGTAGTGGGTGGCGAGCACCCCGGTACACCGCATGCCGTCGGCCTCGAGAATCTGCAGCAGGGCGGCGACGTCGTAGGCAGGGTCGACGATGACCGCCTCGCCCGTGTGCTGGTCGCCGATCAGGTACACGAAGTTGACCATCTGCTGTGCCACCCGGTCGGCGGTGCCGAAGTCGCGGCCGGACAGCAGTTGCCGGAAGTAGAGCCGGTCGTCGGATGTCGTCGACTCTTCGGACGGCGGGGGGCTCATGGATGCATCGTAGGGAGCGTCTCAGGCCGGCTTGCCGTCGGGGGGCGGTGCGAGGGGCTCAATCCCCCGTCGACGCCACGCCTCCTCGGCCCGTGAGATGACCTCCCGGAGCGGCAGGCCCAGTCGCCGTGCGGCCCTGGCGGCGTCGTCGTTCTCGACCTTGGCCCTCCCGAACGTGACCTTCATGCCGATGCGCTCGCCGCCGACCTCGACCTCGTCCATGGAGCGGGCGGCCGGCCAGCGCTCGAGGATGTGGCCCCGAACCCCGAGCGACCCCGTCTCGGCGGTGAGGACCGCTGCGACCTCGCCGACCCTGCTGGGGTCACAGAGCGTGCTGACCACGTGGGCGGGGCGGCCCTTCTTCATCACGATCGGCGTGACCCAGGCATCGTGGGCGCCCGCTTCGAGGCACTCGGCGACGGCGTGGGCGAGGGTCTCGCCCGTGGCGTCGTCGACGTTGACCTCGAGCAGCGTCACCGGCTGGCCCGGCTCGGCCGTCGCAACGGGCTCGCCGACCACGACCTGCGTCACATTGGGTCGACCGTCGAGGTCACGGCTGCCGGCGCCGAAGCCGCTGGCCTCGACCACCATCGCCGGCATCGGCCCCCAGGAGGAAGCGGTTGCGACCAGAAGGGCCGCGCCGGTGGGTGTGGTGAGTTCGAAGGGCACGTCGGTGCCGTGCGTGGGCGCCCCGGCCAGCAGCCCGACTGTGGCGGGTGCCGGCACCGGGATGAGGCCGTGGGCCGAGCGGACCATGCCCGTCCCGGTGGCGACGCTGCTGGCATGCACCTCCTCGATGCCGAGCACCTCGAGTGCGGCACAGGTGCCGACCACGTCGACGATGCTGTCGATGGCCCCGACCTCGTGGAAGTGCACCTGCGACGGGGGCCGGTTGTGGAGTCGTCCCTCGACCTCAGCGAGAGCGTTGAACGTGGCGAGCGCCCGCCGGGTCACCCGTTCGGGCAGGTCGGCCTCCTCGATCATGGCCGTGATGTTCCCCGCGGTGCGGTGAACGGTGGTCTCCTCGGCGTGGACCCGGGCCCTGGTGGCGGCGAGGCCGCAGCGCAGCACCGGCTCGAATTCGAGCTTCCAGCCGCCGACCGGGAGTCGTTCGAGGAGTTCGACGACCTCATCGCCGTCGGCACCGGCATCCACGAGTGCACCCAGCGCCATGTCGCCGGCGATCCCCGAGAAGCAGTGGAACCAGGCGAGGCGGGTCACGTGGGCGCTCCCAGTTGGCGCAGCACCGCGCAGGCGGCACCGAAGCCGTTGTCGATGCCCACCACGGTCAGGCCCGAGGCACAAGAGGCCAGCATCCCCAGGAGGGCCGTGACGCCCTCCAGCGAGGCGCCGTACCCGACACTCGTCGGCACGGCGGTCACCGGAGCCCCGGTAAGGCCACCGACGACGCTGGCGAGGGCCCCCTCCATCCCGGCCACGACCACGACGGCATCGGCGGCCTGCAACGTTTCGACCTCGACGAGGAGTCGGTGGAGGCCTGCGACACCGACGTCGGTGATGCGCACCGGCTCGAGCCCGTGGGCCCACAGCACGGCGGCGCACTCGTCGGCGACCGGCAGGTCGGCGGTCCCTGCCGTGACCACGGCGACCCTCTCGGGTCGGTCGTCGGCCCGGCGCCAGATCGCCGTGGTACCCAGCACGGTCCCTGTGGCGTCGACAGCGAGGGCCGCCGTGAACTGTTCCTTGCCGGCTCGGGTGAGGACCACGGGACCGGCGCCTCCCGCGAGCAGTTCCCCGACGATGAGCGCCACGTCCTCCGGGGTCTTCCCGGGGCCGTAGACCGCTTCAGGCAGTCCCTGCCGGACGGTCCGGTGGTGGTCGACCCTGGCGTTGCCGAGGTCGGCGAAGGGAAGAGCCCGGAGAAGTCGTACGGCCTCGTCGGCATCGACCACGCCGGAGGCGACGTCGTCGAGCAAACTGCGCAGGGCCTCGGCGTCCATGTCACTATCCTCCCTCGTCGTGGCCAAAGACACACCCCCGAGTCCCTCGCAGCTCGCGTACCTGGGTCCTGCAGGGACCTTCACCGAGCAGGCGCTCCTTACCCAGCCCGACCTCGCAGCGCTCGACCACGTCCTGGCGTCGTCCATCTCGGATGTCCTGCGCCGCGTCTCCACCGGCGAGGCGCTGCTGGGATTTGTCGCCATCGAGAACTCGATCGAGGGCAGCGTCAACATCACCCAGGACACGCTCACGTTCGAAGCCGACCTGCTCATCCAGCGTGAGGTCGTGATCCCGGTCCAGTTGAACCTGCTGGTTCCGAGTGGGACCTCGTTGTCCGACGTGCAGCGGGTCGTGTCGTTCCCCCACGCCATCGCCCAGTGCCGGGGTTGGCTCCGCGAGCACCTCCCCGACGCCGACATCGACGCCTCGAACTCAACGGCCGACGCCGCCCGCCGCATCGCCGAGGGCGACGACGCACACGTGGCTGCGATCGCACCGGGCCGGGCCGCCGAGGTCTACGGCCTTGAGGTCCTGGCCGAGGACATCGAGGACCATCCCGAGAACGAGACCCGGTTCGTCCTGGTGGCGGCAGACGGCATCCCGGCCCCGACCGGACACGACAAGACGTCGTTGGTCGTCTTCCAGCGGGCAGACCGACCCGGCAGCCTCCTCGGCATCCTCCAGGAGTTTGCCGCCCGTTCGATCAACCTGACTCGCCTCGAGTCCCGTCCCACCAAGCAGGGGCTCGGCGACTACTGCTTCCTGATGGACCTCGAGGGCCACGTCGCCGACGAATTGGTCACCGACTGCCTCCGCAACCTGCACATGAAGCACGGCAGGGTGAAATTCATGGGCTCGTACCCGGCGGCGGGCAGTGACGGTGACGAGGTTCGCAGCCAGGCCTCTGACGCCTCGCAGGCAGCCGACGCCTGGCTGGCCGGCCTACGCGACCGCATCGACGACTGACGGCCGTCGGCCATTCCCTGATGGCCAGGGGTTCGATCTGGCGGAGGGAGGGGGATTCGAACCCCCGGAGCCGTGAGGCTCAACGGTTTTCAAGACCGTCACAATCGTCCGCTCTGTCACCCCTCCAATGATGAGCGTAGGGGTTGGGCGGCCTCGGTCGGACCAGGGGGAGTGGAACTGCCGCTCCACAGGGCGGTCTTCGCCGGTAACCTCACCCGGCCGAGGAGAGGTGGCCGAGTCCGGTTGAAGGCGCTCCCCTGCTAAGGGAGTATGGGCCCAAAAGCTCATCGTGGGTTCGAATCCCACCCTCTCCGCCAGACTCCATCTTGTCGTGGCACCGGTCACCGACGGTGGCCCGATTCTGGGCCGCCCGTACACTCGTCCCCCTGCGCTCGTAGCTCAATTGGATAGAGCATCTGACTACGGATCAGAAGGTTGGGGGTTCGAGTCCCT
>PACE01000061.1 GCA_002699725.1 Acidimicrobiaceae bacterium | reverse complement strand
TAGCTCCGTACCTTGAAATAAGCACGCTTGAGCCACCCAGCACCATTTTCGTGCCCCGATTATCCACAGGGGCCAAGTGACTCCCAAGTCCCTATTACCCAGCTATTACAGGGAATATCTACAATATAAAACATATTGATTTGACGAATCAAATTAATATATTATCATCATGGATACGAGGAAGTAGCCCGCATGGGAGATCAAAGGAAGCGAGAGGAGGGGTGCAATGTCAGATGTAGAGACGATCTTGAGTGTATTTCCACGCATTTACTTCGCCTGTCGGCCTCGGCAGGTGACGGATCCCGTTGGTGGGAGAGTGTTGAGCTTTCATCAGGCTACCATTTTGTCTCACTTGGATGTGGTTGACCCCACGATGGTGGGTGAATTGGCTAACCATCTAGGTGTCACAGCTTCAACGATGTCCTTGAATCTCGGTCGTCTGGAAGAAGCTGGATACGTGACTAGACAACGGGACCCTGAGGACCGAAGAGTGATGAATGTTTGCCTAACGGAAGCGGGGGAGCGGGTGCGATTGGCGTACAGCACCCTCGATCCGGATCGAGTGGGACGGATGATCGATGGATTAGACCCGGTCCGGCGCCGTACTGCGTTGAATGGCTTGACCTATTTGGCTGACGCAGCGGATGGCCTAGTCAGGAGGGGGCAAGAACATGTATCAGCTCTTACGAGTTGAGTGTCTTTGCTGAATAGATGTTGGTTCGTGGCCAGGCTTGATACTCCCGCATAGCTTGGTTTGTCTATCGGACTTCTCCCGAACCCAGAAGCTTCCCCTATGATCGCAAGTCGGGTTTCCAGGATGCAGTTGTGTTTCTTTTTTGTGGTTGTGCTATCAGCGATGCCGCTCCGGGGTCAGACAGTTGAGGACTTGTTAACTAGAGCAGAACTGACGGACTTCGCTGAAACCACCTCTTATGANGAGGTGATGGCATTATCTGAGGGCCTAGCGGAATTGTCCGAAAATATTCATCTGACCACGTTTGGATATACGAATGAGGGNAGAGCTCTCCCTCTTCTCGTGATTGGAGCTCCAGACGCTTCGGCTGCAGCTGTCCTTAGGACTGGCAAGACCCGCGTTTATGTGCAGGGCAACATCCACGGGGGTGAGGTGTGCGGAAAGGAGGCTCTTCTGATGCTGCTCCGCCGCTATGCCATGGGTGTTTATCCTAACTGGACAGACGAGCTTGTTCTTTTGATCGCTCCCATTTACAACGCCGANGGGAACGAACGTGTGTCGTTACGCAACCGGCCCCGGCAACACGGCCCTATCGGTGGGATGGGGCAGCGTCCCAACGCTCAGGGCCTCGATCTTAACCGAGACCATATCAAGCTCGATTCGCCAGAGGCCCGCTCGTTGGTTCGCCTCATGACTGAATATGACCCCCACGTTGCGGTAGACCTCCATACCACGAACGGGACCCGCCACGCCTACCATCTGACCTATTCACCACCACTCCATCCGAATACTTCTACAGCGATAGACGATCTTCTCAGGGATCGCTGGTTGCCTGAAATCACGCGGCTTATCAAGGAAAAGCACGGTTGGGATTACTACTACTACGGTAATGTTGGAGGTCGGGGTGGTGGTTCCGGATGGCGGACGTTCGACCACCGCCCTCGATTCAACAACAACTATGTGGGNCTTAGGAATCGTNTCGCAATTCTAAGTGAAGCCTATGCGTATGCGAGTTTTGAGGATCGGGTTCTTGGATCCCTTTGGTTTGTCGAGGAAGTCCTGGATTATGCTGAGCAAAACGCTGCAGAAATCCGTGAGATTGTGGAGACAGCAGACCTCGAATCCGTGGTTGGGACTGAACTCGCTACGCGAGCTGATTTCAATCAATCGGAAACCGAGGTGATGATCCTTATGGGTGAAGTAGACGAGGTTCGGCATCCGAACACGGGTGAGATCATGCTTCTACGCCGTGACATATCTATCCCGACACAAATGTACGAGTACGGGACCTTCCGTCCNTCAGAAATTGAGACCGCACCTGAAGCGTATTANGTGCTTCCAGAGGGTGAGGTGGCGATTGAAAGGCTGGAAGCACACGGGATCACAGTCCTTCGCTATACGACAGAGCGTGAACGTNTAGTCCAGCGCTTNCAAATCGATTCNACCNGGACNAANNCGAANNCATTCCAGGGGCNCAANGAGCGNACGGTNTGGGGNGAATGGGTTTCGACAACTGAGACACTCCCAGTNGGAACNGCCTATGTATCNGTTNATCAACCNCTGGGNCGGCTNGCGTTCACNTTNCTNGAACCNCGCTCNGANGACGGNTTCNTTTCTTGGGCGATTCTCGATGACGAAATCGAAGGTGGTAGGCTTCCGATACTTAGGGAGAGTCCGGAAGTTCGTTAGTCGCCGATCCTTATCTTTGATNTAGCTCCAGTGTCAGATTTCCTTAACCCCATTAANGACGTCAGTCCCTGAGAATCTCCCGAGCCGCATTGAACCCAGGTACCCCGGTGACGCCACCTCCAGGGTGTGTCCCCGNTCCGCACTGGTAGAGGCCAGGAATCGGAGTCCGNTAGCGTGAGGCACCNGGCACTGGCCGCATGAAGAGCAGTTGGTCGAGCGTCATCTCGCCGTGGTAGATATTGCCTTCGGACAACCCGAATTGCTGCTCTAGGTCGAGNGGTGTCATCACATGGCTAGCCTCGACCAGTGAGCTCAGGTTGGGGGCGTACTCCGCAAGTGTAGCGACAGCGAGGGCACNCAGCTTGGCGCGGGCTGCGTCATCCCAGGTNCCCTCTCGAAGTGTGTAGGGCGCGTACTGGAGGACGATGGACATGAGGTGCTTCCCGTCGGGAGCGATACCNGGNTCGGTGCGCGAAGGGATNGAGACCTCNAGNTAGGGCTGACGAGACGNNTGGCCGTATTTNGCCGCATCGAACGCNCGCTCCACGTACTCGAGGCTGGGGCTGATGGAGATGACGCCGTTTAGGTGGTCCCCCACTCCAGGCTGGCATGTGAAGTCGGGCAGCCCNCTCAGCGCGAGATGCACCTTCGCGCACACACCTTTGTAGCGGATGTTGCTCATCTTCCGCGCGAATTCCGGCTCCATTTCACTGGGTTCCATAAGATCGAAGAACGTCCTACGCGGATCGACGCTNGAGACGANTCGNTCAGCACGGATCTCCCCTCTATCGACGACGACNCCAACGGCGTGCCCACCCTCAACGACGATGCGCTCGACGGCTGTGCCGGTCCGGATCTCCGACCCAGACGCTTCGCAGTCGGCCACTAGCGCGTCACTGAGCCGCCCGATTCCACCTCGCACACGCCGCGTCGGACGAATNACGCCCGCGCCGGCACCAACNTGGTGGTGAAGTAGTGTGTAGACCGTCCCCCCCGCCATCGGTCCCTGGCATAGGCCAGTCACCGCGGACGCGGCAAGCGCCCCTCTCACGGGGTCACTTTCGAACCAGTCCCCGAGNAACTCGTAGANGGACATCGGTAGAATCCGCATGACCTCGACCATGTCCTTCTTACCGAGCCGCCGAAGTTTCGCCCCGAGCTTGGCCGAAGCGATCAAGTCCCTGATGTCGTTGCCGGTCACGTCAGGTGGGGTCGTTGTCCATGCTGCTTCGAGGAAGTCGGCAGCCCTACCGATCAACTCGGTGAATGNGATCCAAGCGTCAGCGTCTGCACTCGAAAGTTCACGGATCGCGTCCGCGGTCTTGCGAGGGTCGCGCCAGAGCGTGAGCGGCGTTCCTTCGACGACGGGAACGAACACNGTGGGGTCAGCATCGAGCAGCTCGAGGCCGTGGTGAGCAAGCCGCAGATCGTTCACTATCCGGTAACTGAGTCCGCCTGTCCGGTGCGCACCAGTGTCGACCCTGAAGCCTGGGAATACCTCCTCGGTGGCGGCGGCCCCTCCGACTGTGTCACGCCGCTCCAGCACGAGCACCTTGTGACCGGCCCTCGCGAGGTATGCCGCCGCGACGAGACCATTGTGCCCCGCCCCGATGACGATGGTGTCGTAGAAGGCGCTCATCGAGGTGCATCCGCTAGGATCCGGAGCGCGGCCAAGCGCCCGGACGCACCCGTGATGCCGCCGGCGGGGTGGGTCCCCGAGCCAGCCTGATAGTAGTTGCGCAGTGGGGTGGTGTAGTCCGNGTANCCGACGGCTGGCCTCATGCAGAAGAGCTGATGGAGCGTGAGNTCTCCGTGGAAGATNTTGCCACTGGTGAGTCCCATNTCACGATCGATGTCCCAGGGCGTCAACACCTGCCTATGCAGAATCGCGCCCGGGAGGTTCGGGGCGTATTGGGCGAGGGTGTCGATGACNGCATCTCCGAACACTTCTCGCTTAGTCTCGTCCCAACCGCCGNGCAGATCCGACGGCGCGTACTGTACAAAAATCGACATGACGTGTTTGCCCGGCGGGGCCATGCCTGGGTCGATCATCGACGGGATGATGATGTCCATATACGGACGACTCGAGAAGCCACCATACTTGGCCTCGTCGTATGCGCGTTCCAGGTAGTCGATACTGGGGCTGATTGAAATTGCGCCCTTGTGCAGCTGGTTCACGCCGGGCTTGCANGTGAAGTCCGGAAGCTCGCTGAGCGANAGGTTNACCTTGCCGGAGGAGCCGCGAATCTTGAAGCGCTTGATGTCACTAACGAAGTCCCTCGGCAGATACTCCTCGTCGACAAGCTCGAGGAAGGTGCGCTTCGGATCGAGCGCGGAGACTACGATGGAAGCGGTGTACTCCCTGCCATCATCGAGGACGATACCGGTCGCCTTGCCGTTCTTCACAATAACCNGAACGACTCCGGCCCCGGTCTGGATCTCGGCGCCGTGCGACCGGGCGGCACTAGCGATGGCCTCACTGATTGAACCTGTCCCACCTTTGGCAAAGCCCCATGCGCGCATCGCCCCGTCGATCTCGCCCAGGTAGTGGTGCAGGAGTACGTAGGCAGTTCCTGGAGAACGCGGACCGAGGAAGGTTCCGATGATTCCACTTGCCGACATCGTCGCCTTCAGCGCCTCCGTCTCGAACCACTCCCCCAGATAGTCCGCCGCGCTCATGGTCATAAGCTTGTACAGCGCATGGAACTGCTCGTGGCCGAGGTTGTGGAAGTGCTTTCCGAGCTTAAGGAATCCCATGAGATCCTTGGGGCTCATCGAGGTCGGATCAGGCGGCACCATAGCCAGAATCGGCTTTACCGCTACCGCAAGTTGATACATCAGCTTACCAAAGTCGTCGTACGCGTCTGCATCNCGAGGAGAGTGCCGGTAGATCTCCCGCCGCGTGTGATCGTGATCTGCCCAACGCGCGAGGTAGTCGCCGTTTGGGAGTGGCGTGAAGGTGCTCTCGAGCGGCAGGATCTGGAGTCCGTGTTTTGGCAGCTCAAGGTCTCGGATGATCTCCGGCCGAAGCAGGCTCACCACGTAGGAGCAGACCGAGTACTTGAATCCAGGATTGATCTCTTCGGTGACTGCGGCGCCACCGAGGACGTGCCGCTTTTCGAGGACCAGGACCTCCTTTCCCGCCCGGGCAAGATAGGCCGCGGTTACCAGCCCGTTGTGACCACCNCCGATGATGATTGCGTCGTATCGGCTCGCGCTCATCTCGGGACCTCAGGGGTACTCCGCTTGCGATCNGGATTAAAGAAGGGAGTCTCGACCACCTGTACCTTGGTCTTCTTCCTGTGGTGCTCGACCGTGACCTCCATACTGAGGTCGGTCCCGATTCTGGCGTATCTGGACTGAAGATGCGCGAGGGCGATGTACTTCTTGAGAAGCGGAGACCAGCACCCGCTCGTCGCGTACCCGATCTGTGCATTCCCGCTGTAGACGGGCACGCTCGTGCGCCANCCCTCGGAAGGAAGTTGGGGTGGAAGGCCTACCAGGCCATACAGAGCTTTGAGAGAATCCCAATTCACCTCGAGCCCTCGGAGCTCCCACTCGGGACCACGCTCCTTTTCAGCTATCAGAGCGTCACGTCCCACGAACGACTTCTTGTCGAGCTTGACCGTCCAGCCCAGCCCCAACTCGAACGGGGAGGACTTCCGGTCCTCGATGACGGCCCGATGCGCAGGCACATAGTCGACCCCGATCAGCACCAGACCGGCCTCNACGCGCGCGATATCGAGAGCGAGCATGCCCGCAGGGAGAATCAGGTGGGNGTCTCCGGCTTCCATGATCCCATCCCAGAGAGCCTCCGCGTTGTCGCCCGCCGTCCAGATCTCATAACCGAGGTCACCGGTATACCCGGTTCGCGTGATCTCGACAGGCACACCCCCGATCTCACCGGTCGTGTGACGGAAGAAGCCCAGGTCGTCTGCGACCCCATCCGCGGCGTGATGCAGGATCCGTCGCGCGGTCGGCCCCTGGAGGGCCAGCGCAGCCAGGTCGTCCGTGATATCCCGAATCGAAACGTCCATCCCGAGCGCGTTATCCAACAGCCATCGCAGGTTCGGCTCGGCCGAAGTGAGCCGGAAGGAGTCGTAGGCGAGCCGAGCGAGTGTTCCGTCGTCCATCACCTTGCCGTCGGTGTCACACCAGGGTGTATAGAGCACCTGGTGCAGCTTGCATTTGGTAACATCCCGGGTCACGATGCGGTCCAGGAATCGCTCGGCGTCCGGCCCCTCGATCCCGTACTTGTAGAGGGGAGAGACGTCGATCAGTGCAGCCGAGTTGCGGATCGCCCAGTACTCGCGGTCGTGATGGAGCTCGTAGGAACTTGCCGCGAGATACCCCGACCAGCGCCGCCAATTCTGCGCCTCGCTCAGGGGTGCGGTACGAGAGTNGAAGGGAGTGGTCCTCAGCATGGCGCGCAGTCTAGGCCGCGGCCAATCCACAGGCAAGACATCTGTGTNTGAGCTTTCCGGACATCCAAAAGGCCAATATTTTAACAGATTGCCGCGCGGAACCACACGCTCAGGGACACGCCATGTCGACTCGCACAGCCCAAGGAGCGAAGACCCTCACTCGCAGATACTACACGGGTAAAGATGTCTATAAGGCTGAGACCCGGAAGGTCTTCTTCGAGCGATGGATCTACGCTGGNCGCGTGAGCATACTCGATGGCCCCGGCAGCTACTTCCTGCGCGAGATCGAGTCGGAGAGCATCATCNTCCTCGAGGATGATGACCACGAGATCCACGCGCATCACAACGTCTGCCGGCATCGCGGGACACGGCTGCTCACCGAGCCTGAAGGTCGGCTATCCAAGTCCATTCAGTGCAGGTACCACGCTTGGACGTACGCGCTCGATGGCTCGCTCATCGGCGCGCCGTTCATGGACGAGGTCGAATCGTTTTGCCAGGANGCCTACCCACTCAAGGCCGTAGCCGTGGCCGTCTGGGAGGGCTGTATATTCATCAACCTCGCCGAAGATCCTGAGCCCTTCGAGCGGGCTTTCGCCCCTATCATCGACAAGTTTGGCTCATGGACNATGGACGAGCTGGAGATTGCTCACAGCATCAGCTACGAGATCCCCGCGAACTGGAAGCTGATCTTCCAGAACTACTCAGAGTGTTATCACTGTCCGAGCCTCCATCCCATCCTGAACAANCTCACATCCTTCAAGAACTCGTCGAACGACCTGGAGGAGGGACCGTTTCTCGGTGGCCCCATGCGGATGTCGATCGAGGGCGGGAGNATGACCATGAGCGGACAGACATGTGCACCTTCACTGGGAGACCTNAGCGGCGAGGAGCTGAGTTGTGTCCAGTACTACACGGTCTACCCGAANATGCTTTTGAGCCTGCTTCCCGACTACGTACTCATCCACCGGATTGAGCGATTGGCACCGGAACGATCGAGGGTCATCTGTGACTGGCTCTTCCATCCCTCGGCAATGGCTGCCCCGGACTTCGACCCGAGCAGCGCGATCGAGTTTTGGAGCNTGACTAACCAACAGGATTGGAACGTCAGCGCCCTGTCCCAACAAGGCATCTCCTCCCAGGCCTACACGCCCGGCCCCTACTCGGAGTTAGAAAGCATAATCGCGGCATGGGACCGGGAGTACCTGCGGTCGATCGGTGATGNGTAGGGCCTGCGGAAGGCACCGGCAGCACCCCAAGCACTGATCCATATCCGGGTCTTCCCGCGACGAGAAATCAGGCNGCGATAACCAATCTGTGNNAGGGGGGGCTCCTCATACGTTGCGTGACNCGTATGAGTGTAGCCTAAGGGCTGGTGTGCCATCACTTTATCCTTCAGACTTCGTTGCCCATATACCTTGCTGGGATGGAATCCGTTATGAAAAANAGGTCAGTAGCTATCCTGATCGCGCTTACGCTTCCCGTGGTGGCCACCGCCCAACAGCCGGGTCTCGAGCAAGCTGCTGCAACGATTACGGAAGNAGGGTACGCTCAGCGGATTAATGTGATTGCCCATGACTCTATGGGGGGGCGAAATACCCCGAGCGCAGGCCTTGAAATGACGGCGGCCTGGATCGCTAAAGAGTTGGAACAACTAGGCCTNCGGGGCGGAGCCAGAGATGGNAGCTTCATTCAGAGGTACCCACTCCGTTCCATTGTAGTCGATNGCGAGGNATCGGGCCTTAACGCTCCAGGTACGCGGTTGGTATTTGGCCGGGATCTCATCCCCGTCTCAGGAACTACCGTAACCGGTAATGCTCAAGGTGGACTAATTCTGATCTCAGGGTCTGGTACTCTCGAAACCTCTGAAGCAAGACCGTTTGCAGGGAATCACGTGATCGTGGTCGCTCCTGCGGATTCAGATGGAGTAGATCGAAGCATGCGACAAAGGCTCTCTGCCCTAATAACTGCTGGAGCTCTCTCGGTGATGGTCACCAACTCTAGTGGTGATGAGTCCTGGACCGCGAGTGCTAGGAGAGCACTACGCCCCACCGTACGTAAGGCTTGGGGTGAGCGGAGAGCAGAAGGTTCTTTCGCACCGATTCTTCAGTTACGGATGTCAGCCCTAAGAGAGATTCTAGAGCCTCACGGAATCAATGCTAGTTCTCTTCAGGAGCGCTCGGGCAGTGATATCGAAGCCCGTCTCGTAGAGGGCCTCGAACTTACCCTTAACCANGTGGTCNGAGANGAGGGCATCCTAGCACCTAACGTGGTTGGCATCTTGAATGGTAGTGATCCTGCCCTTGCTGAGGAGTANGTGGTCTTTTCAGCTCACATGGACCATGTCGGGATAGGTGAACCGGACGCAAATGGAGACACAATCTTCAACGGGGCTGACGACGATGCTTCAGGGACGATAGCTATAGTTTCTGTGGCAGAGGCAATGGCAGCNCTGCCANTTGCTCCNAAGAGATCNATGGTTTTTCTACTTGTGAGCGGCGAGGAAAANGGGCTTTGGGGTAGTGAATGGTATGCAGAAAATCCNAGTGCCCCGATTGAGCAGTACGTCGCCAATTTCAATGCAGATATGGTTGGAAGNAACTGGCCTGACACGATCGTCGCTATAGGGAAGGAGCACTCCGATNTAGGCGAAACATTGAGGAGGGTNAATTCCGAGCACCCCGAGATTGGAATGACNGCGATCGATGATCTGTGGCCTGATGAGCGTTTCTATTTCCGATCNGATCACTACAATTTTGCCAGAAAGGGTGTGCCCATTCTGTTTTTCTTCAATGGNACGCATGATGATTACCATGGCCGTGATGATGAGCCNGACCGAATCGATCACGATAAAGCAGCGAGGATTGCCAAGCTGATNTTCTATCTTGGTGTTGATATCGGGAATGCTCTAAATCCTCCCGAGTGGAATCCAGAGAGCTACCGTCAGATTGTCNTAGGACGCTAGTAGGCGAGCTGTACTAGTCGTCCTCGTACTAGGACGGTGTCACGGTNCCCATTATTAATNGAGATGGTCGGGGTCNGGATAACANGGGAACATGTGGTCTAGTCTCAGTGCCCGAAGGATCTCTGCAGTCCTCGGATGAATNTCCCGAGCCCAAACGCTCTCACTNNGAGGTGTTTGTAGGCGTGCAGTGAGAACTAAGGCAAGATCGGAGACTGCTGGCTTATGGAGGTCCGTAAAGTCAAANACCACGTGTGCATCCGAGTCCACGACATTTNTCCGTTGTTCGGTAATNACTGAGGTAGTACGTGGGCCTCGGGNCTGTTTNTCGTTACTTTGNTTTCCGCCGTTTTTCATGGTGACCTCACCGTTNGCGTGCTATGACCCGCTCTTGTTCTTTTCCTTATCTAGTATCAAGAGTCATGCCAGATCNGTNTCGTTACATTCGGCNTTNNTGATTGAATTGTTCTCGGTGCGAGTAGTAAGGACTATCGCTGACCGTCCCCTCTGGCACCGAGAGCCCAGGACAAGAAGATTTGCTGTATGCAACTTTCTCAGGTAGGACCTACGAATCGTGCCTGGCTGTTATCACTGCCATTCTTAGGCGTGATTTGTGTGCCAGCGCTCGCTCAAACT
>PACE01000060.1 GCA_002699725.1 Acidimicrobiaceae bacterium | reverse complement strand
TCGAACCACCGGTCACACGAACCTCCTCGCCGCCGTACGCCTCCAACCGACAACGACAACGACAACGACAACGACCCTCGCAACGACAACGACACCGACGACTATTCAGGCAGTTACGACGACGACCTTCCTTCCAACCACGACTACGACTCAGGAGGGTGCGACGGACATCATGGGTTCACCGCCCACTCCGCTTGCCCTCAGCAAAGGCGAGCAACTCCGCGTCGTTGTGACCGGGGATTCGGTTATCGAACAAGTTCTCCCTCATCTCGCAAAAGCGTTCGGTTCCGCAGCTGTTATCGAACGCAGGGTCCATGGCGGTACGGCGCTTTGCGACTGGTTCGCCGAACAAGGTGGGGACCTGGGCATCGAACACCTAGCGGATTGGCAGCCTCATGTCATCGTCGTAGCCCACGGCGGGAACGCGATGACCCCCTGCATGGCAGGACCTGACGGTGAACCACTCGAGGGACAAGCCTTTTTCGAGAAGTACCTCGCTGATTCGGAATATGTCGTTGAACTCGCTACGCAAATGGACAGCCGAGTACTTTTCGTGAACCATCCGGTCTGGTTCGACGGCAGCACATGGGGCACCGACGGGATCTTCCGGTCGATGCCCGATCGGTATCCGGGAGGCTTTGTCCGCTTCGCCTCCACCTGGCCGACACTTTCGCCCGATGGACAGTTCCTCGAGTCGGCACCTTGTTGGGAAGATGAACCCGGTTGTGTCGACGGATACGGCGAGCTCCGGTCGGGGCTCTGGAAGAATCATCTCCAGACACTTGCGGCATGGCGGTACGCCCTGGCGATCGCAGAGGAGTTCGTTGCCGCAGGTTGGGTCGATCTCACGGTGTTTGCCATGGAACCCGAGGCAGGCGACGGATAGGCCAGCCGTCCAACCACCAAGGCGCAGGTCAGGTGCACTTCAAGACCCGGCAGGATTTCTGACGCCGGAGCGTCCGGTTCGCGAGGGCTAGCACCAGAATGGACGCATGGACTTGAGCGACCTCGACGTCGCGGGGTCGGTGCTCGACCTGATCGGGAACACTCCGCTGGTGCGCCTTCGACACATCGACGCGGACCTTCCGTGCCCGATTGTGGCGAAGTTGGAGAGCGTCAACCCGGGCGGCAGTTCGAAGGACCGTCCCGCCGTCACCATGATCGAGGCCGCCGAGGCCGAAGGCCTCCTCAAGCCGGGCGCAACCATCGTCGAGCCGACCTCGGGAAACACCGGCGTCGGCCTGGCGATCGTCGCCTCGCAACGCGGCTACGGCTGCATCTTCGTCATGACCGACAAGGTCAGCGAGGAGAAGGTGGCATTGCTCCGGGCCTATGGAGCCCAGGTGGTGGTTTGTTCCGTGGCGGTGCCGCCCGACGACCCGCAGTCGTACTACTCGACCGCCGAGCGCATCATGCATGAAACCCCGGGAGCCTTCCGACCGAACCAGTACCACAATCCGCACAACCCACGAGCCCACTACGAGACGACGGGTCCGGAGATCTGGGAACAGACAAAGGGCCGGATCACCCACTTCGTGGCAGGCGCCGGGACGGGCGGTACCACCACGGGAGTCGGTCGCTACCTGAAGGAACAGAACCCCGAGGTCCAGATCGTCGTCGCCGACCCGGAGGGCTCCGTCTACTCGGGAGGGTCAGGCCGCCCCTATCTGGTGGAAGGCGTCGGTGAGGACTTCTGGCCCGACACCTATGACCCGTCGGTCGTCGATATCACGATTCCAATCAGCGACGCGGACTCGTTCGGGATGGCCCGTCGGGTCACCCGGGAAGAGGGACTGCTCATCGGCGGCTCCGGCGGAACTGCGGTAGCTGCCGCCCGAGAATTGGCCGCCAGCCTCACCCCCGACGACCTGGTCATCGTCCTGATCCCCGATTCGGGACGGGGCTACCTCTCGACGGTGTTCAACGACCGCTGGACGGCCACCATGGGGTTCGTCCGTCGTGAGGGCCTCGTAGTCGCCGACCTGCTCGACGCGGCGAGCGGCGACCTTCCCGACCTCATCTACCTCGAACCCACCGACAACGTGCGTGAGGCAGTGCTCACCATGCGCAAGTACGGGGTGTCGCAACTACCTGTCGCCAAGGGCGAGATGCCCGTGGCTACCGCAGAAGTGGTCGGCGCCGTCTCCGAACTCTGGCTCATGAACCAGGCCTACGAGCAGGAGGGACTCCTCGAGAAGCAGATCGAGGACGTCATGCAACCGGCGCTCCCCACGATCGGCGTCGGCGAACCCGTCGACCGCGCAGTCGAGATGCTCGAACACGCCCAGGCGTTGCTCGTGATCGATGGCGGCCGACCGCGGACCGTCATCTCCCGAACGGACGTGCTCGAGTACCTGTCGCCCGAGGAATTCTGACATGCCAGGTGGCGAGCCCCTCCTCTCCGGCTTCGAGGACCCTGACGAGTACGGCTTCGAGACACGGGCGATTCGCGCCGGGCAACCCCACGACCCGCGTACCGGCGGCGTGGTGACAGCGATCGCCCTCTCGACGACCTTCGCCCAGGACGGCGTCGGCGAGCCCCGCTTTGGCTACGAGTACGCCCGCACCGGCAACCCCACCCGTCATGCCTACGAACAGTGCATCGCCAGCCTCGAAGGGGCGACGCACGGTTTCGCCTTCGCAAGTGGGCTGGCCGCCGAGGACGTCCTGTTGCGCCATCTCAAACCGGGAGACCACCTCCTGCTCGGCGACGACGCCTACGGCGGCACGTTCCGACTCATCGACAAGGTCCACGCCCGCGCCGGCCTTGCCAGCAGCGCCGTCGACCTGACCGACACCGAGTCGATCCGGCAGGCGTGGACGCCATCGACCCGGATGGTGTGGTTCGAGACGCCGACAAACCCCCTGTTGACGGTCATCGACATCGAGCAGGTCTGCTCCGTGGTCCACGAACTGGGTGGCCTGACGGTTGTCGACAACACCTTCGCGACCCCGTACCTGCAACAACCGATCGGCCTTGGCGCCGACGCGGTGGTGCACTCGGCCACCAAATACCTGGGTGGACACAGCGACATGGTCGGCGGGGTCGTGGCGACCAGCCACGAGGCGATCGCCGAGCACGTCGGCTTCGTGCAGAATGCCGTCGGCGCCGTTGCCGGTCCGTTCGACTCCTACCTCGCTCTTCGCGGCATCAAGACCCTCCCCGTCAGGATGGACCGCCACTGTGAGAACGCTGCAGCGATCGTCGAGGTGCTCATCGCACATCCCCGGGTGTCGGACGTGCTCTACCCGGGTCTCGAGCACCACCCCGGACACGATGTCGCCATACGGCAGATGTCCGGGTTCGGCGGCATGGTGTCGTTTCGCCTGGCGGGAGGCCGAGAGGCAGCCGAGAAGGCCGCCGCCTCGACCCGGGTGTTCACACTCGCCGAGTCGCTGGGTGCGGTGGAGTCGCTGATCGAACATCCCGGCGTCATGACCCACGCATCGGCTACCGGATCCGCCCTCGAAGTTCCGGACGACCTGATCAGGATCTCGGTCGGCATCGAATCGATTGACGATCTTGTCGACGACCTCGATCGGGCCCTCGCCACCGCATGAGCACGGCCATCGTCGGCTCCCAGGAGCCAACGGCGGGTGTGCAAGACCTGGCACCTGTGGCTTCTGGAACGATCCGCCGATGCTGATCGTCGATGGCCATGGATCGGTCTCCCCGCACGACTGAGCGGAGCACTTCGGCGCCGACCCGCAACTGGTTCCCCGGGTTCCGTAACCCCCGTACCGCGGGTATCGGTCACATTGACGTTCCCGGCGGGGTCACTGGCCGTAGCGTTCTTCCGTGGCCGTCCGCTCCGACCTTCGAAACATCGCCGTCATCGCGCACGTCGACCACGGCAAGACGACGCTCGTCGACGCCCTCCTGCGCCAGTCCGGTGCGTTCAGCGCCCACGAGGAGGTCACCGATCGGGTCATGGACTCCATGGACCTCGAACGCGAGAAGGGCATCACGATCCTCGCCAAGAACACGGCGATCCAGCGCGGCGACGTCAAGGTCAACATCGTCGACACCCCCGGCCACGCCGACTTCGGTGGCGAAGTCGAGCGGGCGCTCAACATGGTCGACGGCGTGCTGCTGCTCATCGACGCCGCCGAGGGACCCCGACCCCAGACCCGCTTCGTGCTGCGCAAGGCCCTCGAGGCCGACCTGTCGATCGTGGTCGTGGTCAACAAGGTCGATCGCCCCGACGCCCGCCTCGAGGCCGTCGTCGACGAGGTCTACGAACTCTTCCTCGACCTCGACGCATCCGTGGACCAGATCGAGTTCCCGATCGTCTACACCGACGCCCGCGCCGGCACCGCCACGCTCGACCCGGCAGTCCCCGGCACCGACCTGGGGCCCTTCTTCGACATCGTCCTCGAGCACGTGCCGCCGCCCTCGTACGACGAGGACGCCCCACTGCGGGCGCACGTCACCAACCTGGACGCCTCCCCCTACCTCGGCCGGATCGCAGTCTGCCGCATCAGCAGCGGGACCCTCCGCCAGGGTGCGCCCATCGCCTGGTGCCGCACCGACGGCTCGATCCAGTCGGCACGGATCGGCACGGTCACAGTCACCAAGGCACTGGAGCAGGTCGAGGTCGCCGCGGCCGGCCCAGGTGAGATCGCCTACGTCTCCGGGATCGAGGGTGTCACCATCGGCGAGCCCCTCGCCGACCCCGAGGACCCCCGTCCATTGCCCGTCATCTGCGTCGACGAGCCGACGCTGTCGATGACGCTCGGCGTCAATACCTCGCCGGTCGCCGGCGACGACGGCTCCAAGTTGACCGCTCGCCAGGTCAAGACCCGTCTCGACGCCGAACTCGTCGGCAACGTGTCGCTGCGGGTGCTGCCCACCGAGCGACCCGACACCTGGGAGGTCCAGGGCCGTGGCGAGCTCCAACTAGCCATTCTGGTAGAGACCATGCGCCGCGAGGGCTTCGAGCTCACCGTCGGCAAGCCGGCCGTCGTCCTGCGAGAGATCGACGGCAAAGTCCACGAGCCCACCGAGAGCCTCTCGATCGACGTCCCGGAGGAACACGTCGGCGCCGTCACACAGCTCCTCGGCGAGCGTCGGGCACGCATGGTCGACATGGTCAACCACGGAACCGGCTGGGTGCGCCTCGACTACATCGTCGCCGCCCGGGCGCTCATCGGCTTCCGCACCGAGTTCCTCACCGAGACCCGCGGCGCCGGGATGCTCCACCACGTTTTCGAGGGATGGGAGCCGTGGATGGGCGAGCTTCGCACCCGCCCGACGGGCACCGTCGTCGCCGACCGCACCGGAGCGGTCACCGCCTACGCCATCGCCGGAATCCAGGAGCGGGCCAGCCTCTTCGTCGCCCCGACCGACAGGGTCTATGCCGGGATGATCGTCGGCGAGAACCCCCGGTCCGAGGACATGGACGTCAACATCTGTCGCGAGAAGAAGCTCACCAACGTGCGCGCGGCGGCGTCAGACGACACGATCCGCCTCACGCCACCCCGTCGCCTGTCACTCGAGCAGGCCCTCGAGTTCATCGCCGACGACGAGTGCGTCGAGGTCACCCCGGGGGCAGTGCGGCTCCGCAAGGTCACGCTCGACGCCGGCGAGCGGGCCCGCGACGTCAAGCGCCTCAAGAACGCCCGCGTCTGACCGACACCGGGCAAACTCGTCAGGCGAGGATCCGGACCACCCAGTTCACCGGGTCGACCTCGACACGATCCCCGTCGGCGATCGCCTCCATGGCCCCCGGTGCGCCCACCACCGTCGACACCGTAGGTGAAATGGTGTAGGGCGCCACAGGTCGTCGCCGGTAGCGTCGGCTGACTTGTCCACCAGGCGGCTTCGGCCGTCTCCGTAGTAGCACCGGGGTAGGTGAAGCGTGCGAATCGCAGTCGTCAGGGAGCGTGCCGAACGCGAGCGCCGGATCGCCCTGAGCCCCGAGGCGGTCGAGAACCTGACCGGCGACGGCCACGAACTCGTCGTCGAGGCAGGTGCAGGCGAGGCGGCGAACATGGCGGACGCCGCCTATGTCGAAGCCGGCGCCACGATCGCACCCGACCGGACTGCGGCGATCGGCGACGGCGGAGTGGTCGTCGGCGTCAACGGACCGGACACGCCTGAACTGCGGGCCGGCCTCGGCGCCGACCACGTCGTCCTGGGCCTGTTCGACCCGCTCTGGCGGCCGCAGCCGATGGCCGAACTGGCCGCCACCGGGGCCACGGCGCTCTCCCTGGACCTGGTGCCCCGCAGCACGCGGGCGCAAGCCGTCGACGTGCTGTCGTCGACCGCGACGGTCGTCGGCTTCCAGGCGGTCCTCGTCGCCGGAGTGCGGATGCCGCGGCTCATGCCGCTCCTCATGACGGCGGCCGGCACGGTGCCGCCCGCACGGGTGGTGGTCCTCGGCGCCGGGGTGGCCGGCCTCCAGGCCATCGCCACCGCACGACGACTCGGCGCCGTGGTCCAGGGTTTCGACATCCGTGAGGAGGCCCTCGAACAGATCCGCTCGCTTGGGGCAAAGTCGATCGACCTTCCCGAGGCCGATCCGGACGATCCGACGGACCCGGCGCAACGCACCCAGGCGGCGCTGACCCCGCACCTGGCGGAGGCCGACGTCGTCATCACGGCAGCACAGGTGCCCGGTCGCCGGAGCCCCACGCTCGTGACCGACGTGATGGTCGAAGCGATGCGGCCGGGCGCCCTCCTGGTCGACCTGGCCGCTGAACGGGGCGGCAACTGCACCCTCAGCCGTGCCGACGAAGAGGTTCTCCACGGGGGTGTCACGATCCTGGCGCCGACCGACCTGGCCTCGGGCTCGCCCGTTTCTTCATCGCGGATGTTCGCCAACAACGTGGTCAACCTGCTCCGCCTTCTCACCACCGACGGCGAGGTCGTGCTGGACCTCGAAGACGACATCGTGGCGAGCATGCTGGTCACGTCGGGTGGCGAGGTCGTCCACCCGGGGGTCCGTGAGATGCTCGAGCCGGCACCCTCCGGAGGCACGGAGTCATGACGCTGCTCGTCGCCCTCACGCTCTTCGTCCTGGCGGTATTCCTCGGCCTCGAACTGATCACCAAGGTCCCGGCCACGCTGCACACGCCCCTGATGTCCGGTTCGAACGCCATCTCGGGCATCACGCTCATCGGGGCGCTGGTCTCGGCGGGCTCCGACCACTCGACGCTCACCACGGCACTGGGTGTCGCCGCGGTGGCCCTGGCCACGATCAACGTCGTGGGCGGATTCCTCGTGACCGACCGGATGCTCGCCATGTTCCGGACGCGCCGCAAGGGCGGATCATGACGTTTCCGGACGCCATCGCCGTCGGCTACCTCCTCGCAGCCGTCCTCTTCATCCTGGGCCTCAAGGCACTCGGACGACCGCGGACGGCCAGGCGCGGCAACCTGCTCGGCGCCACCGGCATGTTCATCGCGATCGCCGTAACCCTGCTCGACCGGGCGATCGTCGACTTCCGGTTCCTGGCGCTCGGCGTCGCCATCGGGGCCCTGGTCGGTGCGCTGCTGGCGCTGAAGGTCCGCATGACCGGCATGCCCGAACTCGTTGCGCTGTTCAATGGCTTCGGTGGTGCCGCCTCGGTCCTGGTGGCCGGCGCCGCATTCCTCGAGGTCGTCGACACTGGCACAGTCGACGACCAGTTGGCAGTGGCCGCAGCAGTGACCGTCCTGGTTGGCGCCGTCACCTTCACCGGATCGATGGTCGCCTTCGGCAAGTTGCGCGAATCGCTGCGGTGGAACGGCTTCAGTGGGCTCCACATCGTCCGCGCGGCCACCGGGGCGGTCGCACTCATCCTCGTCGTAGGCGTCGTGGTCCAGCCCGACTCCCTGGGCTGGTTCTGGGGCCTCGCCGCTGCCGGACTGCTGCTCGGCGTCCTCGCTACCATCGCCATCGGCGGCGCCGACATGCCGGTCGTGATCGCTCTCCTCAACGCCTTCTCGGGCGTGGCAGCATCGACCACCGGCTTCGTGCTCGACAACCCGCTGCTCATCATCGCCGGTTCGCTGGTGGGCGCCAGCGGACTCATCCTCACTCAGATCATGTGCACGGCCATGAACCGGTCCATCCTCGACGTGGTGTTCTCGAAGGCCGTGGTCGTCGCCCGGGGCTCCCACGACGACGCCTATGGCGACGGCGTCACGTCGACGTCGGCCGAGGAGGTGGCGATGCTGCTCGAGGTCGCCTCCCGGGTGGTCATCGTCCCCGGCTACGGCCTGGCGGTGGCCCAGGCCCAGCATGCCGTACGCGAACTCATGACGGTCCTCGAGGGGGCCGGTGCCGAGGTCATGTTCGGCATCCACCCGGTGGCCGGCCGCATGCCCGGCCACATGAACGTGCTCCTGGCCGAAGCCGAGATCGGCTACGAGCACCTGCTCGAGATGGACCGGGTCAACCCGACGTTCGCCCAGACCGATGTGACGATCGTGATCGGTGCCAACGACGTCGTGAACCCCTCGGCCCGCGATGACGCCGGCTCGCCGATCGCCGGCATGCCGATCCTCGACGTCGACGAGTCGGGCACGGTCATCGTGGTCAAGCGCTCGCTCAGCCCGGGCTTCGCCGGGATCCCGAACCCACTGTTCGTGGCCGACAACACGCTGATGCTGTTCGGCGACGGCAAGCAGGCGGTGCTCGACATCGTCGCCGCCCTCATGGAGGGCTGAGACCCACTTCCTCCGGGGCAGGGGTTCTGGCAGACTCTGCGCACAGCCGAGCGAACGTGGAAGGCGATGGGTTTCATGGAACGGAAGGACGTCGCGGCAGCCGTCGGCGTCCTGCCACGCGACACCTACGACGGACGGACCGAGTGGCCCGGCCTGCTTCGCAAGGTCGCCAGAGAGTGCCCCGGCTTCGACAGGTGACCACCCGGATGGAGGCAGGAGTGATGACCCCTTCGGGAACGTTGCCATCGGCTCCGCGATACGGGTACCTTCCGAGCGCTCCAACACCGTCCCCCGGAGAGATCACGACATGACACAACGAGTCGCCATCATCGGCGCAGGTCCCAGCGGCCTGGCCCAGTTGCGGGCCTTCGCCTCGGCGGCCGCCCAGGGCGCGGAGATCCCCGAGCTCGTCTGCTACGAGAAGCAGGACGACTGGGGCGGCCTCTGGAACTACACGTGGCGCACCGGCATCGATGAATATGGCGAGCCCGTCCACGGTTCGATGTACCGCTACCTCTGGTCGAATGGCCCCAAGGAGTGCCTCGAGTTCGGCGACTACTCCTTCGAGGAGCACTTCGGCAGGCCCATCGCCTCGTACCCGCCGCGGGAAGTCCTCTGGGACTACATCAAGGGCCGCGTCGAGAAGAGCGACGTCCGCCGGTTCATCCGATTCCGCCATGCCGTGCGCGAGGTGTCGTTCGACGAAGGCACGCAGAAGTTCACGGTCACCGCCCACGACCTCCCCAACGACGTCGTCTCCTCCGAGGAGTTCGACCACGTCGTCGTCGCCAGCGGTCACTTCTCGGTGCCCAACATCCCGTACTTCCCCGGCTTCGAGAAGTTCCTGGGCCGGGTGCTCCATGCCCACGACTTCCGCGACGCAGTCGAATTTCAGGGCAAGGACGTCCTGCTCGTCGGATCCAGCTACTCCGCCGAGGACATCGGCTCGCAGTGCCACAAGTACGGCTGCTCCTCGGTCACCATCAGTTCACGCAGCGGCGGCACCGGCTACGACTGGCCAGAG
Organism: Acidimicrobiaceae bacterium; assembly: GCA_002699725.1. GTDB lineage: Bacteria > Actinomycetota > Acidimicrobiia > Acidimicrobiales > MedAcidi-G1 > S20-B6. The sequence continues at coordinate 10,885 of PACE01000060.1, read as the reverse complement.
GGGTTCGCCGAGGTGCCGCTGCTCACCCACGTCGACGGCAAGACCGTCCACTTCACGGACGGCACCAGCCGTGAGATCGACGCCGTGATCCTGTGCACCGGCTACCTGCACCACTTCCCGTTCCTGCCCGACTCGCTGCGGCTCCAGACCCGCAACCGCTTGTGGGTGTCGAACCTCTACAAGGGCGTCGTGTGGCGGGACAACCACCGACTCTTCTACATCGGGATGCACGACCAGTACTACACGTTCAACATGTTCGACGCGCAGGCCTGGTATGCCCGCGACGTGATCCTCGGCCGAATCGAACTTCCGTCCGACGAGGAGATGGACGCCTACGAGTCCCATTGGCTGGCCCTCGAGGAGGCCCTCGAGACCGCCTACGAGGAGATCGACTTCCAGGGCGACTACACCCAGGACCTGGTCGACGACACCGACTACCCGGACTTCGACATTCCCGCCGTAAACCAGATGTTCAAGGACTGGAAGGCCCACAAGAAGGCGGACATCATGGGCTACCGGGACCAGGGTTTTCGCTCCACGCTCACCGGGACCGTCGCACCCGTCCACCACACCCCATGGATGGAAGCCATGGACGACTCCCTCGAGGACTACCTGGCCGACGAGGCGTAGCGGCCGACACCTTCGGCCAACTGCCTTCGGTCAGGGTGTCCACCGTTCAGATTCGTAGGCTCCACCAGCCATGGTCGCCCTGTTCTCACTTGTCTCTGCCGCGCTCTTTGGTGCCGGCGACTTCTGCGGCGGGCAGGCGGCGAAGCGGGCCGGGGTCATCCCGATCGTCGCCGGCTCGAACCTCATCGGCCTGCTGCTGGTCTTGGTCTTCGCACCCAGTCTGGCCGAGCGCTTCGACGGGGCCGACTTCCTCACTGGGATGGTCGGCGGCCTCTTCGGCCTTGTCGGCATTTCGCTCCTGTATCGCAACCTGTCGCGTGGCCCAATGGCCGTGGTGGCGCCGATTGCCGCCCTCACCAACGCTGTGGTCCCGGTCCTGTGGGGCGTCGGCTTCGGTGAACGGCCCACCAGCGTCCACGCGGCAGGCATCCTGCTCGGATTCGTCGCCATCGTGCTGGTCTCCCGCCCGCCCGAGACGGCCGGAGTAGTCGCACCGGGGCTGGTGCTCGAATCCGTACTCGCGGGCGCCGGGTTTGCCGGCTTCTTCATCGCCCTCGACGCAACCGACCTTGCGAGTTCGCCATGGCCGATCGTTGGCGGCCGTCTCGCCACGATTGTGGTCCTCGCGGCGGTCCTTGCCGTCGCCCCGCGGGCCCGGACCCCGGTGCGTGACGTCCGGTGGTTGATCCTCGCGTGCGGCTTCTGCGACTGCTTCGCCAACGTCCTGATGCTCGAGGCTCTCGGCAGGGGAATGCTCAGCCTTGTGGCCGTGCTGACTTCGCTCTACCCGGCGGCCACAGTGCTGTTGGCCCGAATCGTCCTACAGGAGCAGATCGGGAAGGGACAACTGGTGGGCCTAGTCGGGACCCTGGGCGCGGTCGTGTTGATGGTCACGGGATGACCCGGAGGCGGCAAGGCAACGGACCGCCGGCGTGCGATCCTTGGAGGGTGCGTGCCGTTGCCTCCCTCGTCGCCCTGCTGGTGCTGGCCACCGCATGCAGCGTCGGCGACGGCCCCACGATCGTCACTCCGACCACCACCCCCGACCTGTTCGGCGGCGTGTCGACGGCCTCGACGCTGCCACCCGCCGAGGTACCGGACTGGGAACCCGTGCAACTGGTTGCCGTGCGCAAGGACGCCGAGGCCTGTATCGCCAGCGCACGCCCGGACGAGATCGTCCTCCCGGACGAGGGCCCCCGGACCGTCACGGTCGAGTCGGGCGACACGCTGGGCAAGATCGCCGAACGCTTCGACACCACCGTTGCGGCGTTCATGCGGGCCAATTCGCTGAGCAACCCCGACCGGCTCCGGGTGGGCCAGGTGCTGATCGTGCCCCGGGAACGTCCCGACGAGGTCGACGGACCGGAGGGCCCCAAGATCGAGTGGGAGGAACTGGCCTGTGTGCTCGACACGGGAGTGGCGGCCCACGGACCCGACGGGCTGCCGGTCGGGGCGTCGGGGCGGATCGAGGTCGTGGTCCGGTGGCCCCGGATCGACGGGACCGACGAGGCTCCGCGGGTCAACGGCCGTCTCCTCGGCCTCATCCAGGGGGCATTGGCCGCCTTCCTCGATGATGTGATCACCGCCGTCGAACGCAACGGCTATGCGTGCAGGGAGGCGCTCGACGGCCGTTGCATGTGGCTCATGCACGAGTACGAGGTGCTGCTGTCGAACGACGACGTGTTCAGCCTCCGCAACACGACCCGTCGCCTGCTCCCGGGGGCGGCCGCCGAGTCGGCGGAAGTGCTCACGGAGACCTTCGACCTGGTGATCGGCCGTCCGTTCGAGATCGACCTCCTGTTCGACGACGAGGCCGACTGGGTCGGAGCCCTGTCGGCCGAGGCGATCAAGCGCCTCGAACAGGAACCGTGGGTCGACGAGCGCCGCCATGTCGGTGCCGGGCCGGACGCCGCCAACTTCGAGCGGTTCAACCTGACGCACGGTGGCCTGGTGCTTTCCTTCGCTCCCTTCACGGTGGGTGGATCGGGGAGCAGCACGGTCCTGATCACGATCCCGTACCGGGCACTCGAAGGCCTCTGGGCGACCGACGGCCCGGTGGCGCCGCTCCTCGAGAAGCTGGACTGACCGGTTCGATCGTCGCACCCGGGTTCCCTAGGCTCGGCGGCATGGAACTGACCGAGGCCATGCGTACGACCTTCGCCTGTCGGGAGTTCACCGACGACCCGGTGNCCGACGAGGTGCTCCACCGNATCCTGGACGAGGCCCGCTTCGCCCCATCGGGCGGCAACCGACAGGGCGGGCACGTGGTNGTGGTCCGCGACCCGGCCATCCGNCGCCGNCTGGGCGANCTGGCCCAACCGACGCTGCGGGTCTACGCNGCNCAGGNGGCGGCGGGGGAGACGCCCTTCAACTCGGTGCACCCGACGGCGATCGACGTCGAGGCGGCGCTTCGGACCCCCACCGACATNCTGCCGATGTTCAGCCACCTCGACGAGGTGCCGGTGGTGCTGGTGGTCACCGTCGACCTGACGCAGGTGGTCTCGGTCGACAAGGACCTCGACCGGGTGGGGCTCGACACCGGTGCGTCGATCTACCCGCTGGTCTGGAACATCCTGCTGGCCGCCCGCGCCGAGGGCCTGGGGGGCGTGCTCACCACGGTCGTCGCTCCGGCGGAGGCCGATGTGCAGGCNCTGCTGGGCCTGCCCGAGGAGCATGCCATCGCCGCCCTGATCCCGCTGGGGCGGCCGGTGCGACAACTCACGANGCTGCGTCGGCGCCCAGTGGAGGATTTCACCACCATCGACCGCTACGACGGGGTGCCCCTCGGNCCCGCAGGGGAGTAGGTTTTCAACCGTGCTCGAGGAACCCACATCCCCGGCGGTNCGGGACCAACCCCGCGGTCGGCTGCTGTTCGGCGCCGTGCTGGGCTCGTTCGCGGTCATCGCAGCGTTGGTGGCATCGGCGGCGGCCGGCGCCGGCGGCCCCGGCCCCACGATCGACCAGTCCAGGCAGTTGTCGGCCGAGCGGGACGGAACCCANGCCGGTGGCATCGACCTCGACTCGCACGGAGCGACCTTCTCGTTCGAGGTGTGCATCGACGGCGTGCCGCACCGCTGGGAGGGCGACGACCCGTTCGGGTGGAAGCTCGATGACCGCGGCAAGTTCGAAGGGTCCCCACCCCTCGAGCCCGACCCCGACGAGAAGTGCGAAATGGCGGACCTACGCAAGGAGCGCGGCGAAGGCCAGGGCCTGTTCGACTTCGTTCCGGACTTTGAGGCGTTCGAGTCCTGCCTCGCCGAGGAGGGCGCCGACCCCGATTCGCCGCACGACCGGAACCGGACCAGCGTGATCGTCGTCGGACCCGACGGTCGCACCGTCGTCCAGTTCAGCGACGACGTCGGCTCGGTCACGGTNACCGGAACCGACGAGGGCGTCGAGGTCACCATCGACGGCGGCGCAGCAGTGGTCGACGTCGAGGCCAGGGANCAGTCCCGCGAGNAGGCCTACNCCGCCTGCGAGTCCCTCCTTCCGGAGCCGCCCCAGGGGAAGTTCGGGTTCCGTGGTCCGTTCGAAGGNGGGGAACACGGACTGTTCGACGGGTTCTTCGCCGAATTCATCGAGGAGTTCGAGNTGGAGTTCGAGTTCCACGAGTTGGATCCCGGTGAGAACCGGCGCGAGCGGCGCTCCGGTGACCTGCGCGAACTGTTCAGTGGCGTCGCCGACGACGGCGGCCGCTGTGAGGGCGCCGACACCCAGTCGGCCTGAGCGCCTCCCCGAGGGTCAGTTTCCAGGCGGGCTGTACGACACGGAGTTGCGCACCGTCTCGGCGGCAGCGTCGAGCTCCTCCGGAGTCAACAGGACCGTGACACGGGCGTTCACCGCCCCCGAGGCGGAGACGGCCAGGCTGAGGGCGGCTGCATCGGCGTTCGACGCCAGGTCTGCGACCACGAATGCNTCCTCGCTGCCGAAGGCGAAGTAGAAGGCCTCGACGGATCCACCCAGTGAGGTGGCGGCCGCTGCGGCAGCCTCGGTTCGNGCAGAGCCGCCGTCGGAGAGCAGGCCCTGGACCCCCTCGGTGGTGTAACTGGCNTGGATGAGGTACTTGGGCATCGTCGTCCCCCTGTCGTCGTGCCGACCGCCGATCGACCGGCTGGCGACGAGTCTCGCGCGGTTTCCGAATCNGTGCACAGGGAGGTCCCGGCACGCCGGTCGGAAGGGNGGCCGTCTACCCTCGCCGCCGTGGAACTCGGCCTCACCATCCATCTGACCGACCGGTCGATCGACGTCCGCGACCTGGCNGTCGAGGCGGAGGCCCGCGGGTTCTCGTCGCTCTGGCTCCCGGAGCACACGCACATCCCNGCCAGCCGCCGGACGCCGATCCCGATGGGNGGCGTGGACCTCGCCGACGAGTACCCCCGGTCACCCGACCCGTACGTGTCGTTGGCAGCGGCCGCAGCACTCACCGACCAGATCCGGCTCGGCACGGGNGTCGCCCTCGTCGCCCAGCACCACCCGATCAACCTGGCCAAGGCGGTGGCGTCGGTCGACGCCCTCTCGAATGGNCGCTTCGTCCTCGGCATCGGCTACGGCTGGAACGTCGAGGAGATGGCCCACCANGGCGTGGAGTTCCGAACCCGGCGTGCGCAGGCCCGCGAGCACGTGCTGGCCATGCGCGAACTCTGGACCGGGGAGGCGGGTGAGTACCACGGCGACTTCGTGGACTTCTCGCCCAGCTGGGCCTGGCCGAAGCCCGTTCGGAGCGGCGGGCCACCCGTCTACATCGGTGGCGGTGCCGGGCCGAAGATGTTCGCCGCCGTCGCCGAGTTTGCGGATGGTTGGCTGCCGATCGGAGGATCAGGCGTGCGTGCTGCGCTCAGTGACCTGCGGGCCGCCTGCGAGGAGCGGGGCCGCGACGCCGGTGAACTCGACGTGATCCCGTTCGGTACCCTTCCCGACGAGGGCAAGCTCGAGTACTACGCCGGACTCGGCATCACCGAAGTGGTNCTCCGGCTGCCGTCTGCGCTTCGCGACGAGGTGCTGCCGGTGCTCGACGAGTTCACCCGCTTCATCGACTGAGGAGAGATCAATGCCACACGACCTGGTGATCCGGGGAGGAATGGTCGTCGATGGCACCGGCGCNCCGGCGACGATCGCCGACGTTGCGATCGACGGCGACCTCGTCGTCGAGGTCGGTCGGGTGGAAGGAACCGGACAGCGTGAGATCGACGCCGAAGGTCGGGTCGTCACGCCCGGATTCGTCGACATCCACACGCACCTCGACGCCCAACTGTCCTGGGATCCGATCGGCAGCTCGTCGTGCTGGCACGGCGTGACGTCGGTCGTNCTCGGAAACTGCGGCGTGACNTTCGCCCCGGTGGCTCCGGGCGGTCGGGAGTTCCTCGCCGAGATGATGGAGTCGGTCGAGGACATCCCCGCAGAGTGCATCCTCGNCGGCCTCTCCTGGAACTGGGAGACCTACGGCGAGTACCTGGCCGAGGTGGCGTTGCTGCCCAAGGGCGTCAACGCTGGCGGCATGGTCGGGCACTGCGCCGTGCGCGTGGCAGCCATGGGGGAGCGCTCGCTCGACGAGGATCCGGCCACNGCCGAGGACATCGCCGCCATGGTGCCGATGGTCGACGAGGCGCTNGCCGCCGGCGCCCTCGGGTTCTCGACGTCGCGNACCTTCCTGCACCGGGTGCCCGANGGCCGCTANGTGCCCGGCACCCACGCAACCGAGGACGAACTCTTCGCCTTTGCAGACTCGCTGGGCCACTACGGCGGCATCTTCGAGTGCGCCGCCAAGTTGGGTGGCCGCAACGATCCCGAGGGCGAGTTCACCCGTGACGAGATCCGNATGTACGGCGACATCAGCCGACGGGGCGACTGCCCGGTGACCTTCGGCCTCACGCAGGTCGACATNGTCCCCGACATGCACCTGCGCGTCCTCGACCACGTCGCCGAACAGAANGCCAACGGGGCNCGGATCCGACCCCAGACCACGTCGCGTCAGATCGGCATCCTGTTCGGTCTCTCCGGTCGGACCCCGTTCGACCGGGCCGACGGCTGGGGNGACCTGCGCGACCTGCCACTGGCCGACAAGGTCGCCCGGTTCACGGAGCCTTCGTCGAGGGCGGCACTCGTGGCGGCCGCCGAGGCCCGGATCGAGGGGCTCCCGCTGGACTGGTTCTCGTTCTTCCCGCTTCCCGACGACCCGGTCCGCCACGACCTCTCCCGCGACGAGAGCGTGGGTGCCGAGGCCCAGCGCCGGAANGTGTCCGTGGCCGAGGCCTTTGTCGACCTGGCCGTCGAACTCGACGGCCGGCGCCTGTTCACCCTCCCGTTCCTCAACCAGCGCATGGAATCCGCCGTCGAGATGCTCCAGCGGCCCGAGGTCGTGATGGGCCTCGCCGACGCCGGCGCCCATGCGAAGCAGATCATGGACGCCAGCCAGCCGACCTTCTTCCTCACCCACTGGGTNCGCGACCGGGGACGGTTCACCCTCGAGGAGGGNGTGCGTCGCCTCACCTCCGACACCGCCGACCTGTTCGGCATCGACGGACGGGGCCGCCTGGTGCCGGGTGCCCACGCCGACGTCAACGTGATCGACTTCGAGGGGCTGAGGCTCCACTACCCGGAGATGGCCCACGACTTCCCGGGTGGCGCCGGCCGGTGGATCCAGCGGGCGGACGGCTACGAAGCGACCATCGTCAACGGCGAGGTGTTCATGGAGTCCGGCGAGCACACCGGGGCACTGGTCGGCCAGATGCTGCTGGGGTCGGCTGCAGGCTGAANCCTCGCCGAGGANGGGTCAGGCGGGAACGGGCTCTCCGCCGACCACCACCGGGAACTGCCGGTCGGGGTGGTTCTGCCTCGACCGCCCGGTCGGGCTGCCCTTTGACGGATCNCCGTCGAGCCGCTCGGCCCCGTCAGGGGCGTACTGGANNATGTAGGTCCTGCGGACCTCGTCGGTGGTGTTCGGGCCNGTCATGTGGGGCGTCAGCGACGAGAACACGACGANGCNGCCNGCCGCNGCNGGNACNGNNACNNCNCCCTCGGGATNCTCGAGGCACTGGTGGCCCAGCGGCTCGACATAGGNGTGGGCGAGCGTGCCNCCCAGGTGCAGGCCGGGGACGACCCACGGGCAGCCGTTGTCGACCGTGGCGTCGGTGAGCGGNACCCANCAGGTGAGGTACTGCTGGGGCTCCACGTAGGTGTACCCGTTGTCCTGATGCCACGGGAAGTGGCGGGGCTTCTCGGGTTGCTTGTAGACGAGCTGGTCCCAGTAGAGCCGGACGTCGTCACCGACNAGGTCGTGGCAGAGGCCGGCGAACACCGGGTGGGCGGCGAACCGNCGGGCCACATCCGAGGCGAGGACCGCATGCGGAGAGAACAGGATCGCGCCGGCCTCGGCGATGGAGAGCCGCTCGTCGGGCATCTGGCGGAGGAACGCCTCGGTGGCNTCTGCCCGCTCGTCGAGGGNCGCCGTGACCTCGTCGAGGGTCGCTGCGTCGAGGACGCCCTCGATGAGNACGTAGCCCCGTTCGTGGAATGCATCGGCCTGGTCGGCGGTCACGACCAGGTAGCCGTCNGGCGTTGGGCGCTGCCAGGCGAATTCTTCGTTCCAGGGATGGGGGCGTGGGTCCACCGGCCGATNGTAGGCGTTCGCNCCGGTTGGCTACGGTGGCGGGCCGTGCCTGCCCTGAGCAACCTCGAGCGGGAGTCGTGGGAGCGCGACGGCTTTGTCATCGTTCCCGGATTCGCCGACGGAGCGACGTGCGCCGCCCTGTGGGAACGGACGGTGGCGATCAGCCGGACTGCTGACGCGGGAGGCGACGTGGGNGANGCCCAGGTGCTCCTNGAACCGNNCCCGGANCCCTCGGCGGTCCTTCCCGAGGAGAAGGTCGGGAAGGTGTTNCGCCTCCACCACGAGCCGGGNGTCCACGCGGACCTGGCCCACGATCCAGGTCTTGGCGACCTGCTCGGTGACCTGCTCGGCGAGGATGTCGACTGCTTCCTCTCCCAGTTCATCTTCAAGAACCGGCGGGCGCTGGGGCAGCCGTTGCACCAGGACGCCTGGTACTTCCGGATGACCCCGAGCGACCAGGTCGGNGCCTGGCTGGCGGTCACCGAGGCGACCCTCGAAAACGGGCCGCTCTGGGTGCTACCCGGTTCGCACCGGGAACCGCTCCACGACGTCGAATCCGACCGGCGNCCGGGTGCACAGTTGGGCTACGTCGAAATCACCGACCACGACATCGACGGCGCCATCCCTGTGCTGCTGGATCCCGGCGACCTGCTGCTGTTCCATGCCCACCTCATGCATCGTTCCACCGACAACTTCACNGAGGCGCCCCGTGCCGCGATGGTGTACCACTTCGGCTCCTCGGGTACGCATGANCCGGCCGTCGATCCCGATCCAGCGTCGCTGGCTGGCTACCTGCGCGACCTCGGCATGGAGGTCGAGGAGCCACTGGCGCCCTCCGTGGAGGCGGCGGTACGCGCCAACGTCCGGAACCGGTGGGTTCCGGTCCGGCGTGGCGGCCGGTCCGTGGGTCAGTCGTTGACGGGGGCNGAAGGCAGCGGGTCGTAGTAGGGGGACTGCTCGGAGTCGGGCGACTCCGCGTACATCGAGATCGCCCCCTCGGGGTCGAAGGCCTTGGGCGGTGNCTCNGGCATCTCGCCGAGCAGATAACGNANGCCGCCGTCGACGAACATGTACATGCCTTCGCCCTCGTTGCGGAGTTCGTCGATNCCGACCTTGGTCGGGTTCCACCACACCTCGGTGATGTCGTCGACGCCGAAGTGGTCGGGCTCCATGTCGGCGGGCCAGCGCCCCTCGTCGCCGAACGAGATCGACGGGANGGTCAGCCCGCGGGCGGTGGGCGAGGCCTCGAAGAGTTGGTCAGCGAGGTTCTCGATNGTGAGGTCGGGTCCGATGGCTGTGAGCACGGCGTAGAACAGCGCCGGGTTCGGGTCGATGAGGCCGATCGTGTCGTCAGCAGGCGGCGTCGTGCCGTTCCACCACTCGTAGATGAAGGTGGAACCGCCCTGTCCGGGGGCCACGCGTGCGGACAGGTTCGAGAGNCCGAAGGCGTTCGCCCACTGCTCCTGGTCGTAGGTGCGGGCGAACACGTTGGTGTCGACGAGCACCGAGCCGGTCAGGATCCACTCGGGGAACCAGCCCTGGGCGGTGGCCTCGCGGGTGAAGTCCCGGGGGGCGATCGCGTCGCCATTGAAGATCACCGACGTGACCCCGGCNGCCTTCATCTTCGCGATCGTGTTCGAGGCACTCTCCTGGAGCGTCGCCGGGTCCAGAACGTAGGAGACGGATTCGGCGATCTCGACCCCGTACCCGGCGAGGAGTTCCNCGAACCTGTCGTTCTGTTCCGCTGACGCCGCGCCGACGTCGATCCAGATCCGTCCGAAGACCCGTTCCTGGTCGTGGAACGACTCGTCGCCGGCGTGGATGGCGTTGTCGCCGGCGAGGCGCTTGCCGACGTACTCGGCGACCAGCATGTTCAACTGCTGGCCGCTCTTGCCNAGCGACCACCCGTAGGGGTGGTATTCCTCGTAGTACTCGGGGGACTGGGNNGGGCCGCATCCGAAACAGGGGATGCCGCGGGCCATCAACTCCTCGGAGAAGGCATTCGTGAGACCAGGTCCGCTCCAGACCATGAAGGGCTCGATCTCCTCNGCGATCTTGACCGCATCGGCNCGTGCGGAGACCGCNTCCATGACGAAGCCGGACCCCACCATCACCTCGAGGTCGACCGAGCGTCCGTAGGTCTCGTAGTACGACTCGTAGTAGGCGAGGAGGTCGCGCGCGGTCTGCCCGACCTGGGCGTTGGTGTCGTCGTTGTCGATGGCGTCGGTGATATAGGCCATGATGGGATCGGACTCCTGGGGCAGCCAGTAGACGATCTTGATCGTGTCGGCGGTCACGCCGGGAGCCGTCGCCCCGCCGTTGTCGCCCTCGAAGGGTGCCCAGCAGGCGGTGCGGAAGAACCAGGGGATGGCGACCAGTCCGGTCTCGGTGTCGCAGCGCTCGCCCCAGTCAATGGTGTCCTCGATACCCAGTTCGACTGCCAGGTCGTAGAACAGGACGTGCTCGGGCAGTCCGGTGAGNTGGTCGATGCCATCAACGATCACCGNCTCCACCGTTGGNGCNNCGGTGGTGGTTGGNGCNNCGGTGGTGGTTGGNGCNNCGGTGGTGGTTGGCGCCTCGGTGGTGGTTGGTGCGGCGGTGGTGGTTGGTGCGGCGGTGGTGGTTGGTGCGGCGGTGGTGGTTGGTGCG
>PACE01000059.1 GCA_002699725.1 Acidimicrobiaceae bacterium | reverse complement strand
GTCGATGTTCGTCGCCCTGATCGCTTCATCCACTGCTTCGGTGCCGTGGTAGTGCAGTTGATCGAAGGCGGTCAACTCGTCGACAAGCAAAGGCCCGGTTTCGTCCTTCCCGAGTTCACGAAGCTCGTTCACCACCCTGTCGACGTGGTGGTACAACTTCATGCTCTTGATGTCGGCGCTGAGATCATTCATCAGGTTTGACCTTCGTCGGCGCCGGAAAATCGTTCCAGCCAGATTCGGCTTGCCCGCTCCCTGCCGAATTCGGCCACCAGCCGAGCCCATTCGACGGCCAGGTCGTCTTCGTCAGCGGAGGGCATGAGACTTACTCGGCATCGATCTCTCCGACAGTTACTCGCCGGGCCAACCCTCGTACATCTTGGAGCATGTAGGCAAGCAGGCCTCGATCAACCGCGTAGAGGGACGTGTCGGTGCACGGGTGGTCGTCGACAATCTCCGCGGGACCGAGGAGTACTGGTTCCGATCCGTTGCCCACAGCCGTGGAGTCTACGAATGGGGGTCCTTCGGACCGCTCGGGCCTGCTGCACACCTCATTGCACAGAATGCACACAACCAGACGGACACAGAGATACGCGACAGACACACGATTCTGAATCGACGGGCCCTAGCGGTCCAGATGGACACCTCGGACAGGTTTCTGTGATCTCATAATCCGCAGGTCGTGGGTTCGAGCCCCACCCCCGGAGCCACACCTTTCTCGGTAGATCTCCTTTTCACGGGCCGAGTGGTATCGGCAATTCCTAAGCGTGCTCCGCAACCAGTGAGATCCGGACACCCGAGATCTCGAAGTCGCCCGGTTGGGTGGCTGCGAGTTCCATTCCGCTGACGCCCTCTCCGCGTCCGTCGACGGCCTCGACGAACCGGACCTCTCCTTCGTCCAGCGGGACCGTGGTGCCGCCGGCCGTGATTCCGAGCACCTCCGACCAGCGGGCGGCCATGGCTTCAGGGTCGTGGGCCTGGACCTCGACGGCCCGGATCCGCTGCACCACGTCGGTGCGGACGTGGTCGCGCCAGGCCGAGCCGGCCCACGGCCAGGCGTCCCAGTCGTCGGTCCGGTCCACCGACAGGATCGCCCCGCCGACGTCGCTCGGGTGGAGGTGCAGGCCGGTGACCCCGTCGGCGGCCGCCTCGAAGACCACCCGGGCTCGGGTCTCGGCGAAGCGGCGGCGGCAGGGCTCGAGGTCGTCGACTTGCAGGATGACCATGTAGCCGCCGTCACCGCCGCGCTTGGCGAGGAGGCGCCCGGCGGTCGTGTCCGCCTCGGTCGGCGACACGACCTCGAGTAGTTGGTCGCCGATTGGGTACAGCACGTTTTGGAGGCCGAACCTTGCGACGCCCGGATCCCGGAAGCAGGGTTCGAGGCCGAGGTGCTCCTCGATGTCCGCCTCGACACCAGCAAGGTCGCTGGCCACGAAGGCCACCTGTCGAAGGCGAATACGCATCTCTGGTACGTCGGGACTCAGCCCATGGTCGTGCAGTGCAGCGGCTCGACCACGGCGATTACCCGTACCTGCTCCGGTGGAATGTCCTCGCGGGGGAACTCGTCCACGCCGCTGTATTTGAGACACTGTGCGTCGAGGAACCCAAGGTCGGCGTCGCTCTCCCAGGCCACGACCCGGCCGCGGACCTCGAGATAGCGGCCGCTGTCCGTCGGGTCGGTGGCCGAGATGGCGATCCGGTCGTCGGCGCAGAGGTTGCGCCACTTCTGGCGACCCTCGGCGTGGGGGAAGCGGACGTGTGTGCCGTCGAACCCGGCCCACACGGGGGAGGAGTGCGGCGCGCCGCCTGGGCCGATGGTGGCCACGTGCCAGACGGCGGGCAGGTCGAACAGGTCGCGGTGGCTCTCGGGGATGACGGTCATGGGCGGCGACGCTATCCGCGGTTGGGGCGCCAGGTGAGGCGGGAGCCGAGCAGGTGGCCGACCGGGGTCATGGCGGCCAGGGCCACGAGGAACGCCGCGAGCGGTCCGAGGTGGAACCAGTTGACGAGGGCGTTGATGAGCATGAGGCGGCCGAACAGCAGGATGCCGAGCGCCAACTGCACGCCGAGGAGGCGACGAATGCGGTCGAGTGCTGTGCGGGCGATGCGCCCGGCGAAGGTCCAGAGGTCGAGCAGTAGAACCGTGTAGAGGATTCCGACCTCGCCGGCCAGTGCTGCCGAGCGGGTGAGGTTCAGGTCGAGGCCATCGAACAGCCAAACGAAGGCGGCGGCGTCGACGATGAGGGCAGTCAGGGTGACGGCGAGGTAGCGGGCGAGCGCCTGGCTGCGCAGCGGCAGGAGTCGTAGGCGCATCAGGTGCCGGAGGTAGTCGAGGTAGTGGAGGGGACGGACCTTGGACTCGCCCCGCTCGCGTTCGAGGAAGACGTAGGGGGTCTCGGCCACCCGGCGGATGTCTCCGCGAGCGAGTACCTCGAGGAGGATCTTGTAGCCCACCGGGTGGAGTTCCTGGCCGACGACGGCCTCGCGACGGACGAGGAAGTAGCCGCTCATTGGGTCGGTGACCCGGCCGACGGTGCCGGGGAGCAGGAGCAGGCCGAGCGCCTGGGCACCCCGAGACAGCAGTCTCCTGGCGGCGGACCAGTTGGTCACACCGCCCCCGGGCAGGTGTCGGCTGGCGACCGACACGTCGGTGCGTTCGTCGAGGGCGTCGAGGAGGTCGAGCAGAACCTCGGGCGGGTGCTGGCCGTCGCCGTCGATCACGCCGAGGACCCGGCTGCGGGCGTGGGCCCAGCCGCATGCCACGGCGGTGGCGAGGCCGGTCTCGCCGGTGCGTCGGAGCACGCTCAGGGTGGGGACCTCGTCGGCGAGGGAGCTGGCGACCTCCCAGGTGCGGTCGGGGCTGTCGTCGTCGACGACGATCAGCTCGTGGGAGACCCCGGCACCGGTGAGAATCCCGTGGAGGATCCGGATCAGGTCGGCGATGCTGTCGGCCTCGTTGAAGGTGGGGATGACCAGGCTCAGGTCGACGTCGCCGTCGTGGTCGCTCGTGATCTGCAGTGTCTGGCCGCCGACGACATCGACGACTGCGCCACCGGTCATGGCCGCTCCTGTGCGGGGTTGGTCGGGGTCGGCGCCACGGTATCCGACGCCGGTGAACGGCCGGGGTCCCGGATGCGTGGGCCATGGGCCAGACTGCGGGTGGGCCGGTAGCTCAGTGGTCAGAGCAGGCGACTCATAATCGCTCGGTCGGGAGTTCGATCCTCCCCCGGCCCACGTAGGTTGACGGGTAACCCCCTTGGCGTGTCTGTCGAACCATGTTCGGTGGCACCCGATACCGGTGAAGGAGCGACGATGCCTGAAGTGGATTATGTGATCCTGTGCGACTACGCCCGCATCGAGAATGGGGTCGCCTTCATCTCGGCAGCGGGGATCAACCGTTTCAGGATCTCCGACCTGGAACAGACGCAGCGGTTCACCATCGCGCTCAACGTTTCGCTCTCCAAGTGGGAGTGCGATCAGCCACACCAGCTTCAGATAGTCGGTGCCGATGCCGATGGTTCCGCAATCTTCCGCTCGGATGGCGTCATCAAGACGGCATGGGATGAAGCCCTGCCCGTGGGATGGAGGAAGTCCCTGATCCTGCCCTTCCGGATCGGCCAGAAGTTCACTTCGTACGGTCTCTACACGATCGATGTCCTGATTGGTGGGGACATCAAGGCGAATCTGCAGTTCCAGGTTCAGCCGCCGCCGGCGAGGCCCGACGGGGTATAGGCAACCGGTTCACGTTGGCAGGAGGATGCGGCAACGGACGAGTTCAACCTGACCGACGTGTGGACCTTGCGGGTACGGTCGACCCATGACTGACGCTGCGCCGACCGAACTTTCCCTCAAGACCGTTGCACGCGTGCACGACATCACCACGATGTTCCACGCCTTCGTCTACTTCGCACCGGAGGCGGCGGAGGAGTACGAAGCCGTGGGCGTCCAGGGGCGGAGCGGCTACTTCGCCTCGCGTTCTGCGCCCCTCGGGCCCGTGTCCGCAGAGGTCGTGACGGCGACGTTCTACAACTTCAGCCCCGACCTCGTCCGCTCGTCGATCGACGGCGTCTGGGACCACGTGACGCCCGACGAGGTGCAAAGGGCCAGGTGGCGGGCTGCCGCCCGGATCCTCGACACCACCGTTGACGAGGCCATGACCGACGCCGATCTGGCCGAGGCGCTCGACATCGTCGAATCCCGTGTCGCTGCACTCTCGTATGCCGGGCGCCCACTCGCCGCAGCCAACGCCTCTGTGCTTCGACTGCTCGACGAGCCGGAGTTCGCGGGCAACGGCCTGTTGCGCCTCTGGCAACTGGTCACGATCCTGCGCGAATGGCGGGGCGATGCTCACATCGGCCTCCTGATCGCCGAGCCACTCGACGGATGCGAGTGCACGGTCGTCAGCGAGCACCTCTTCCAGCGGCCCGGGATTATCAGGTCTACCCGTGCCTGGTCCGAGGCCGACTGGTCCCGGGCGGTCGAGCGCCTTACCGGCCGCGGGTGGCTCGATGCCGACGGCATCACGGACGAGGGTCGGGAGAGGCGCAGCGTCATCGAACGCCGGACCAACGAACTCGACGCCTTGGCCTGGAACGGCATGGATGACCAGGAACTGCACCGGTTCGCCGACCTCCTCAAGTCGGCGATTGCGGCCCTCACGGCGGGCAACTACTTCGCGGCAATGGGCCGACCGGCCCCCAAGGACGAGCCGTCGACGAAGCAATAGGCCGTTGGGCTCAGGACGGGAGGGGCGAACCTGCGACCGATGCCGGGCCGCTTCACCGGTCGCCGGGGCCAGACTGAACCCATGGCCACGGGCAGCGAAGTCATCGTCTACTGGCGGCCCGGGTGTGGGTTCTGCCACAAGTTGTTCCAGAGGTTCGACCGGGCAGGGATCGAGCGCACGGAGCGCAACATCTGGGAAGACCCGGAGGCCCGGGCGTACCTTCGAACCGTCACCGGTGGTAACGAGACCGTGCCCACGGTCGTGGTGGGGGGTCAGGTTCTGGTGAACCCCCGCCCCGAAGAGGTCGTAGCCCTCGTCGAACTGGGGCTCTGAGCCTCCACGAAGTTCCCCTGAAGCAGTTCTGACCTGTGGGACGATAACCACGTGGCTTTCTTCGGGATCCTCACAAGCCTCTTTCCGCTTTTCGTGATCGCCGGCATCGTGATGCTGGTGCGCCGGTCGCGGTCGGGATCGTCGGGGAGTGATGACGCCAGCGTGTCGCTCCGCCGACTGCTCGAGTACTGCTTCCTCGCCGTCGCCCTGGGACTCGCCGCCTCCGGGCTCGACAGCCTGTTCTCGGCTGCGGTTGAGGCGATGGTCGAAGGCACCGATGAAGTCGATACGCCGTCGTGGGCGATCACGAGTCTGCTGGTCGGTGGCATCGCCCTCTGGTTCCTGGTCCGGAACGTGCGCAGGCGGTTCAAGGAGTCGCCCGACGAGCAAGGAGCCCCCGGCTGGGTGCTCTATCAGGGGATCCTCGAACTGGTGACTCTGATCGGGTTCGCGATCTCTGTCAACGACCTCCTCGACGGGATCATCGGGGCCGGGGATGTTGAGCCGCAGAACCTGGTGCACCTCGCCGTCTGGGGGGCCGTCTGGGTGGTCCACATACGCCTCGGCGACCGCATCGTCGGCGGAGAACCGGTCCGCAGCACCCTCGTGCCGTTCGCGGTCAGCATCAACGCCCTCGGCGCCCTGGTTGCGTCGGTCGGGGGACTGATCGCGCTGTGCTTCATGGCCGTCTACGAGGGAATCACGGGCTATTCGTCGTGGGGAGGAACGGTCGACGGCATCCGTGACGTCGCCTCGGTCCTCATCGTCTCCGCCGCCCTGTGGTGGTGGTACTGGCTGCGACAGGCGGTGCACGACCGGGGATCGATGCTGCACCACGCCTACACGCTGTTCGTCGGAGTGCTGGGAGGGTTGGGAGCCCTCGTGGGTGTGTCGGTCATGTTCCTGGCAGCGCTCATCAACTGGGGCTTCGCGATCGGGGAGGATCCCGCAGTCGAATACTTCGACTTCCTGCCGGTGGCAGTGGCTGTCGCCGTCGTGGCGACACTCGTCTGGCGCTACCACCGCGAACTGGTGCCTCCAGTGGAAGGTCGACCCCGCAACGACGTCGACCGGGCCGCCGACCACCTGGCCGCCTTCGTGGGGATCTGTGCCCTGCTGGCCGGCGTCTTCGTCGTGTTGTTCGTCGCTTTCCACCACCTGACGCCGGTGCCGCCCGGCGCCGAGCGCGAGACCACGATGGTGATCATCGTCGGCCTGCCGCTGCTGGTGGTTGGCGTGCTGGTCTGGCGTCGCTTCTGGCAGGCCATACAGGTCCGTGCCGGCGATGCGGAGGAGGTCGGCTCTGCGGTCCGTCGGGCCTACCTGTACGTCATCTTCGGCATGTCGGGGCTGGTGGCGCTCGTCACGGTGCTGTTCCTCGTGTTCCAGGTCATCGACGGAATCCTCAACACGTCATTCGACCGCGAGGGCATCTGGGACCTGCACGCTCCGCTCGCCATCGCGTTGACCGCCGGGGTGGCCACCGGCTATCACCGCCGGATCCTGCGTTCCGACCAGAAGGTGCTCGCCGGGGCCATGCCCGTGCCGATGCCGCGGCCCGTTCCTTCGCCGGAGCTGCCAGGACCCGGTCGGGTCATCATCGTCGCCGCTGATCCCGCCCCGTTGGCCGCCGCCGTCGAGATGGCCACCGGCGCCGAGGTCGAGGTGATTCGGCGCAGCGACCCGCCGCCAATGACGTTCGACCTCGACATGGCACGCATGGAGATCGCCGAGTCGGATGCGGCAACGCTGATGGTGGTTGTGGGCCCCGATGGGAACATGCTGTTGATCCCCGTCGACCGATCATGAGGAGACCCCGGTGACCGAGTCCGTCAGCGTTAGCCGAGAGATGGCTGCCCCACCTGAGGAGGTCTGGGCGCTCGTCAGCGACCTGACCCGGATGGGGGAGTGGTCACCGGAGGCTAAGGGCGGCCGGTGGGCCGGCGGGGTGGACGGGCCCGCCGTCGGCGCTGTGTTCAAGGGCAGGAACCGAAACGGGCGCTACCGCTGGCCCACCAACGTGGCCGTCATCGAGTGCGATCCGCCGCGGCGGTTCGCCTTCCGGTTGAACATTCCGTTCATGGGCGGCTGCGACTGGGTCTACGACATCGAGCGGACCGGGGAGGGCTGTCGGGTCACCGAGTCCTGGGTCGACTTTCGTAAGCGGTCCCTGGTGGTCGTCGGGCGGATTCTCAGCGGTGTTGCCGACCGGGCCACCCACAACCGGGCCGGCATGGAGCAGACCCTCGACCGCCTCGCCGACCACTTCGCCGCCTGATCAGTCCCAGGCGTTCCAACGGGTGACGGCGGCGGCGCCACCCTCGCGGGTCGCCGGCTTGAAGTCGTCGCCGAGCGTGTGTGCCACGGTGATGAGCGCCACCTGGGAGACCTCCGCGTAGGGGATGCCGAGCACTCCGGCCGCCTCCTCTTCGAACATGAGGTGGATGGTGGTCCAGCAGGTGCCGAGGCCGCGCTCGCGGGCCGCCAGCATGAACGACCAGGTGCTGGGGATGATTCCCGCCAGCGTCGAGACGGCACCCATGCCGGGCCACTGCTCGACCCTTCCCGGCAGGCAGGGAATGAGCATCACCGGCACCCGGTGGAAGTTCTCGGCCAGGTAGGCGGCCGATCCCATGACCCGCATCTGCTGGTCGGCCCGGTCCTCGGCGGCGCCCACGGCAAGGGACGCTGCGCTGGCCGACATGCCGGAATACGCCTCCCAACCTCGGCGGTAGATGTCACCGAGCGCCTGGCGCCTGTCCTCGTCGGTTACCACGAGGAACTGCCAGGACTGTGAGTTGGATCCCGTCGGGGCTTGGACGGCGAACTCGAGGCACTCCTCGATGAGCGCCGGGTCGACTGATCGGTCGAAGTCGAGTCGCTTCCTGACGGAGCGGGTGGTCGTGAGCAGTTCATCGGCGGAGAGTCCGAGCGTGGTCATGGGTGGGGGGTTCCTTCGTGTCGTGGGTCGGTCAGGTGCCCGCGGCCTCGGCGAGGTCGCGGATGCCTTCGGCGGTGCGGCGCATGTTGGCGATCTGGCCCTTTTGGCGGTTGGCGATGATCGCCGCCTCCTTGTCGGGCATGGCGTCGATCGCAAGGGTGAGGCCGGACGTTCCGGGCCCGAGCACCATCGAGAACCGCAGGCGGGTGCCACCCAGCAGCGGTTGGATCTCGAAGCGCCACTGTGCGGCCGGGTTGTCCGGGTCGCCGGCATGCCAGGCGAACACCCTTTCGTGCTCGAAGTCGACGACCGTGCAGGTGACCTCCCACTCGCCCATGTCGTCGCGCTTGTTGCGTCCGAGGAAGCGTGCACCGACGGCGGGTTCGTCGTCGAGCCACTCGGCGCCCTGGAACTCGTCGCTGAACCGGGCCGGCAGGTCGATGTCCGAGACGTATGGCCAGAGGTCGGCGGGCTTCGCGTCGACGTCGACCTCGACGGTGATGCCGGCGCCGTCGGTGTGGACGGGAGGGCGTCCGTCGGTCGGGTTCTGGAGGGTGCGCCCCCACTTGTCGAACCAGGTGATCTCCCGGGCGGGGCGGCGCTCTACGGGGGAGAAGTCGTCGCCGATGGTGAAGGCGACGGGCAGCAGCACGATCTGAGTGACGCCATCGGGGATGTCGAGCAGGTCGGCGACCTTGTCGGCGGCGGCGAGGTGGAGGGTGGTCCAGGCGGTCCCGAGGCCCCGNGATCGGGCGGCAAGGCAGAAGCTCCAGGCGGCCTGGATGACCGAGTCGAACAGGCCCGGNCGGCCGCTGCCATCGTGGGTGCCGTGGATCGCGACCAGCACGAGGACCGGGACTTCGTGGAGGTGGTCGGCGAGGTGGCCGCCGGACCGGGCCGCCCGCTCCCTGGGGTCACCGCTCCCGGCGAGGGCGCTGGCGCGCTCGGACAGCCAGGTGCCGCCGGCCTCCCGGTAGAGGTCGGTGACCTGTTGCCTGACCTTCGGNTCCCGGATGACGAGCCAACGCCGGCTGGGCTGGTTGCCGCCGGTCGGCGCCTGTTCGGCGAGGTCGATGCAGTCGAGGATCAACTGCTCGGGGACCGGTCGTTCCAGGTCGAGGCGCCGCCGGACCGACCGTGTCGTCGAGAGCAGGCGATCGGTCTCGNTGGTGTCGAAGGGCATGCCCGAGTCCAGCACACGTCCGGGGTCAGGGACCCGGTCGGGGCGGCGGNGGNAGNNNGGCCCGGAGCGCCTCGGCGGTGACCCCGAGGGTCGCTGCGGCGGCCTCGAGGTCGGGCGGCGGCGGGCCGAGTGCGGCCAGCAGTTCGTCCACGGTGACGCCGAGGGCCTCGGCCGCCTCGGTGAAGTCGGGCGGGCCGCCGGGGCCGCCCTCACCCGGGCCACCCTGTCCGGGACCACCGGGTCCCGGGCCGCCACCGGGGCCGTCGAGGAGGAGGGCGTTGTCGTGGAGTTCGCCCCAGAAGGTCGGACCCACGTAGAAGGGAAACACGTCTGCGAGGCCCCCCGGCATCCCGGGTTCGATGGCGCGGGTCACGTGGTAGTGGTACCTCGGCTGGGCGAAGCCGGGAAGCCCGCCAAGGTGGCCGTTGTGCTCGTCGAGCGCCTCGGGACTGCCGTCGTCGAGTGCGGCGTCGAAGTACCAGTCCTCGAGGTAGTAGCCGGCAACGGCGGTCAACTCGTTGCCCGACATGGTCCGCACGGTGTCCGACGTGTCGGGGCCGGGATGGTCCGTCGCCACCGTTCCCGTCGACGGGTCGAGTTGGTCGGCCATCAGACATGAGCGCATACCTGCAGCCCCGCATCCGGTAGGTGAGCCCGGATCGTCGTAGTCGCGCAGACGCCAGGAGGAGCGGGCGAGCACGCCGTCGGTGGCCCACGGGCCGGCAATCGGCACCCCGTCGGCTGCGTAGCCGTAGACGGGTGAGTGGGCCGAGCCGCCGTCGCCAAGTTGGTCGGCGAGGCAGACGGGGTGCGAGTGGTGGTGGTAGGTGCCCATTGCGGAGTGTCCCGGACACACGTCGAGGTCGTAGGCCTCGGCGGCGGGGGCGAGGTTGAACCAGGTCTGCTCATTCGCCCAGGACTGTCCATCGCCCCAGTTGAAGACGGCAACGCCGTTCACCCAGAGCCCGATGGCGCCGAGGCCGGTGGCGGTCGGTTCGACCGCCTCGACGGGCTCGACCGGGAACCAGGCATCCCAGTCCTGGCGGGTGGGACAGGCCGGTCCCGGTGGCCAGAACCCGTAGCCGGTGCCGGGAACGTCCGTGCAACCCGTACTCCGATAGCCGAGGTCCTGGCCGAAATCCAGGGTGTCTCCTGCGCCTGCGAGGGGGTGCCCCTCTCGGAAGTCGGTGGCGGCCCGGGGGCGGCCCTCGAGGAAGGCGGCGCCGGCGTCCGTGAGCAGGTGCGTGTAGTCGGGGATCCCGGTGGCAAGCACGTGGAGGTAGTCGATGCCCTCGATAGTCGCCAGTTCGACGGACTGCACGTTGACCGGGATGGGGCCGCCGTCCTCGATCACCGCCGCGGTGTGGCCGTCGGGGTTGAGGAGCCATGTGGCGAGCAGTGCGTCCGACCCTTTCGGGACGGGCAGGGTGGTCGTGGTCGTGGTCGTGGTGGTTGGGGCTGTGGTGGTCGTGGTGGTCGTGGTCGTGGTGGTCGTGGTGGTCGTGGTGGTCGGGGCTGTGGTGGTCGTGGTGGTCGGGGCTGTGGTGGTCGGGGTCGGACCACCGTCGGCACACGACAGTCCCGCCAGGGTGAGCAGGGCCAGTGCGATCCCGGATACGAGGCGCTTCGTCACCGGCGAAGGCAGGGGAGGGGGGTTAGGCCTCGCCCAGCCAGGCGGGTGCCCGGTCGAGCAGGTACTCGCTGATCGCCTGGCAGCGGTCGAGGGCATCGCACACCCAGTTGCGTTCCTCGCCGCGGAAGTCGCCACTGTAGAGGCCGGCCAGCGGTGTCTCGATCCTGGCGACCACGTTGATGGAGCGCTGCGGGGCGTCGGTGACCTCGGCGAAGGAGTCCATCGCCGACACCTCGGTCGGGAGTTGGGTGCCGCCCAGCCCGGCCAGTTCGGTGGCGAGGACCAGGAGGTCGGGCCCGTTCTCGAGTGGCGGAAGTGCCCAGGTGAACAGGATCTGGACGGTGAGGTCGTCGCTCGGGTAGGCCTCCTCGGAGAGGCTCATGACCTCGTCCTCGAATGCCATCAGGGTCCGTGGTTCGAGGTCGAGCGAGAGGTGCAGGTCGAGCGGACCGCCGCATGCCGCCTCGGGGTGCAGGTCGACCTCGAATGCCTGGCGCATCGAGTAGGTCTCGACGAAGTGCCGCTCGTCGTGCACGTGGAAGCCGTGCTCGGCGGCGTGATCCTTCAGGTCTGCGATGAAGCCGGCGACGTCGACGACGGCCACGGGCGGTCCTCCTGGTTCCCCGGATGGGTCGGGGCTCGTGTGGTGGTGCGGCCACAGGCTAGGTCGGTGGGGGCCATCGCGCTGCCCCCGGGGTGGTTGACTTGCACCCATGGGTGAAATCGCCGACTCCAACCACGTGGTGGCCGACCTGCACGCTGCCGCCGACGCCGTGGCCGCATCACTCGACGGGCATGCCGACTGGGGCCCGTCGGGCAACCGGCCCGACCAGTACGCCAGCGACGTGGTCGCCGACGAGGCGGTGCGTGGCGTGCTGCTGCCGCTGGGATACGGGCTGCTCAGCGAGGAGTCAGCAGTGGTCGAACCGGGGGAGGGGCGCCCGATGGTCGTCGTGGATCCCCTGGACGGTTCCACCAATGCCTCCCGAGGCATTCCGCACTATGCGGCCAGTCTCTGCGCCGTCGATGACGAAGGGCCGTTGGCGGCGGTCGTGCTGAACCTGGCACTTGGAACCCGGTACGAGGCCGTGCGGGGCGGCGGAGCCCGCCGGGACGGGGTGGGGCTGTTCCGAGATGACTCGCCGCAACTCTCGGAGGCGATCGTGGGCGTGTCGGGCCTGCCTGCCTCGAACCCCGGTTGGGCACAGTTCCGCTGCCTGGGTGCCGCTTCCCTCGACCTCTGCGCCGTCGCCGACGGCACCCTCGATGCCTACGTCGACTGTGTCGTCGACGCCCACGGCGTCTGGGACTACCTGGGAGCGCTGCTCGTCTGCCGGGAGGCGGGAGTCACCGTCGAGGATGCGAAGGGGCGGGACCTCTGCGTGCTCGATCGCTCTATCCGCCGCACCCCGGTGGCCGCAGCCGGAACGACACTGCACGAGGCGCTACTGGACAGGGGCTGACCCCCGGAAACTCCCCGGGGCCCGCAGGTAGAGTTTCCGCCCCGGGCGCGTAGCTCAGATGGCTAGAGCACCTCCCTTACAAGGAGGGGGTCGGGGGTTCAAGTCCCTCCGCGCCCACCCCAAGAACTGCAGGTCAGAGACATAATCGAATGGGTTCGATT
>PACE01000058.1 GCA_002699725.1 Acidimicrobiaceae bacterium | reverse complement strand
GGGCCAGCAGGGCAACCGGGGCCAGCAGGGCAACCGGGGCCAGCAGGGCAACCGGGGCCAGCAGGGCAACCGGGGCCAGCAGGGCCAACAGGACCCCGAGTCCGGCAACCGTCGCCGCCGCCGTCGCGGCCGTGGTCAGAGTGACGGTCCGGAAGAGCAGTGGGACGGCGAGCCCGTCGAGGTCGAGGGCTACCTCGACATGCGCGACGAGGGCTACGGCTTCCTCCGCACCAATAACTACAAGCCTTCGAAGGCCGACGCCTACGTGTCGGTCAAGCAGGCTCACCAGTACGGGCTGCGCAAGGGCGACCACCTCACCGGAGCCTCCCGACCGGCCAACCGCAGCGAGCGGAACCCGGCGCTGCTCCGGATCGACACTGTCAACGGCGGCAAGCCAGAGGACGCCAAGGGGCGTCCCCGGTTCGAGGACCTCACTCCGCTGTTCCCCGACGAGCACCTCAAGATGGAGACCCCCGACGACCCCACCAACATGACGGCCCGCATCGTCGACCTGCTGTGTCCGATCGGCAAGGGCCAGCGTGGCCTCCTCGTCTCGCCGCCGAAGGCCGGCAAGACCACGATCCTGAAGCAGATCGCCCGGTCGATCGAGGTCAACAATCCCGAGGTGAAGCTCATCGTCCTCCTGGTCGACGAGCGCCCTGAAGAGGTCACCGACATGCGCCGCTGGCTCAAGCACAGTGAGGTGGCCGCTTCCACCTTCGACCGTCCCAGCGACGAGCACACCCGCATCGCCGAGATCACCATCGAACGGGCCAAGCGCATGGTCGAGTCCGGCCATGACGTCGTGATCCTGCTCGATGGCATCACCCGTCTCTCCCGGGCCTACAACCTGGCAGCCCCCGCCACTGGCCGGATCATGTCCGGTGGTCTCGACAGCGGCTCCCTCTACCCACCGAAGCGTTTCTTCGGTGCGGCCCGCAACGTCGAGGAGGGCGGTTCTTTGACCATCCTGGCTACGGCCCTCGTCGAGACCGGCTCCAAGATGGACGAGGTCATCTTCGAGGAGTTCAAGGGCACCGGCAACATGGAGCTTCGCCTCGACCGGCGCATCGCCGAGCGGCGCGTGTACCCGGCCATCGACGTCAACGCCTCGTCGACCCGGCACGAGGAACTCCTCTTCCAACGCAACCAGCTCAACCAGGTCTGGAAGCTCCGGCGGGTCCTCAACGGCCTTGCCGGCGACGACGGCAACAGCGGGGCCGCCGGTCTCGAGCTGCTCATCGACCGGCTCAAGACGTTCAACGACAACGACGAGTTCCTGGCGGAGATCGCCAAGGGCCCGAACCTGGGCTGAACAGCCGAATCATCCTCCGCCGCGAGGTTGCCGACGCCCGTTGCGACCCGCAGACTGGACCCGCTATGAAGCCCGACATCCACCCCACCTACCGCGAAGTGGTCTTCCAGGACGCTTCCGAGGGCACCCTGTTCCTCACCCGGTCCACCATGAAGACCAGCGACACGATCACCCTCGACGACGGCAACGAGTATCCGCTCGCCAGGGTCGAGATCTCGTCGGCTAGTCACCCCTTCTTCACGGGCACGATGAAGATCGTCGACACCGCCGGTCGCGTTGAGCGCTTCGAACGCCGCTACGGCAAGCGCCGCCAGGACTGAATACCTCGACGCTGGTACTGCGCCTGCGCCGCAACCAACCGTGAGCCTCGATCCCGAGCAGCGGGCCTTCCTCCTCGGCGCCAAGTTGCGCGCCCTCGCCACGAACCTCGGCCTTCCATGCGCCGGTGACCCGGTCGCCCTCGGTGGGGGATCGGCGATCCTCGACGACGGCACGATCGTCGTCCTCGCCGGCGAAGACGCTCCGGAGCGGTCGCTGGGCCAGACCCTCCTGTTGGCCGCCCGCCACGATTCCGATCGCCTCGTGCTCTTCCTCGACGACGCCGATGCCGCGTCGGTCGCCGCCCGGCGGGCGACCGCACTCCATCCTGTGCCAGAGGTTTACGTGGTCGCCGACAACGGCTCCGAGGTCGCTGAGCCGGCCGAGGCGTTGGTGCCCGTCGAGCCGCCACCGGCCCCGGACGGATTCGAGGACCTCTGCCGTGGAGCCGGCGTCGACCCGATCGTCGAGCACGGCACCTGGCGCGGGGAGGTGCTCGGCCTCGAGGTGGTCCGGGCCACCGACTCCGGCTTCGAGACCGGTGTGGGGCGCTTCGACCGGGAGGCCTCGGCCCTGCTGCACGGCGACCTACCGACCACCGAGTCCCTCACCGCCGCCGCCGACCAGGTGTGGGCCCAGCGCCGCAAGGGAGCCGGTGCCCATCCGCTGGCCACCCTCGCCCGCGAGCGCTGGCTCCGTCACGACCTGCTGGTCGATCCCGGACGAGTGGGGCTCGTCGACCTTGCACCCGTCGACCCGGCCGTCGAGCGCGGCGGCCTGCGCTCACCTGCTCCAGCGCCTGCAATGGGCACCGCACCCGATGGCGAACGCGTGCTGGTCGTCTGCTCTGTCGGGGTCGACGCCGACCTCGTGCCCGCCACCGCCGACCTCGTGCTGCGCGAGCAGCTCGACCGGGTGATCGTCGTGGTTCCGTCCCGCGACGTCATGGCACCGGTCGAAGAGGCGGTCGCCCGGCTGGCCATGCCCGCAACGATCGTCGGCGTCGAGGGAAGCTGGACCTGACCGCTATCCCCTCGTCCACCTCAGGGCGGTGGGGCCCCACCGCTACCCTGAGCCGCATGTTGGAGCGAATCGAGGCCCTCGAGGCCGAGTTGACGGAGACCGGGGGGCGCCTGTCCGACCCCGAGGTCCTGGGCGACCAGCACCTGCTCCGGTCCGTGGGCCGGCGGTTCAAGGAACTCGAGGAGATCCTCATCGTCGGTCGACCACTTCGTGAGGCACACGACGACCTCGAGGCAGCGAGGGACATGTTTGACGAGGCCGAAGGCGATGAACGCGAGGAACTCCGGGCCGAGATCACCGACCTGGAGACCTTGATTGCCGATCTCGAGGAGAGGTTCCGGCTCCTGCTGCTGCCACGCGATCCGAACGACGGCCGCAACGTGATCGTCGAGATCCGTGGCGCCGAGGGCGGTGAGGAGGCCAATCTCTTCGCCCGCGACCTCCACGACATGTACATGGCCTTCGCCGTCGTCCACGGCTGGAAGACCGAGCCGCTCGAGGCCCGTGACTCCGACATGGGTGGATTCGCCGAGGTCTCCTTCCTCATCAGGGGCGACGGTGCCTGGACCCGCCTCAAGTACGAGGGTGGTGTGCACCGCGTGCAGCGGGTGCCGGTCACCGAGTCGCAGGGCCGCATCCACACCTCGTCGGCGACCGTGATCGTCCTACCCGAGGCCGACGAGGTCGACATCCAGATCGACGACAGCGACCTGCAGGTCGACGTCTACCGGTCGTCGGGTCCCGGCGGGCAGTCGGTCAACACGACCGACTCGGCCGTGCGCGTCACCCACCTGCCCACGGGCATGGTCGTGGCCATGCAGGACGAGAAGAGCCAGCTCCAGAACAAGGTCAAGGCCATGCGGGTGCTGCGCTCCCGCCTCCTTCGGATCGAACAGGATCGCCAGCGGGAGGAGGCCTCGGTCGCCAGGAAGGACCAGGTCGGCGGCGGCGGCCGGTCCGAGAAGATCCGCACCTACAACTTCAAGGAGAACCGGGTCACCGACCACCGCATCGGGCTCACGCTCTACCGGCTCGACCGGATCCTGGCTGGAGACCTCGACGCGGTCACCGATGGGCTGCTGGCCGACGAGCGCACCCGACAACTGGCCGATGGCTGAGGAGGGCAACCTCGGCACGGTCGCCTGGAGGGAAGTGCTGGCCGAGACCACCGCTCGAATTGACGAGGCCGGGCTGCCGACCGTCGAGGCCCGTTGGATCGTCGAGGAGGCCGGTGGCCTCGACCCCGCCGACGAAGGCTCGGGGCTCGATGATCTGGTGACCGAACGGGGCATGTTCCGCCATGACGAGCTGTTGCGGCGTCGCCTGGCGGGAGAGCCCCTGCAGTACGTGTTCGGCCACTGGTCGTTCCGGACCCTCGACCTGATGGTCGACCAGCGGGTCCTGATCCCGCGCCCAGAGACCGAGGCGGTCGTGGGTCACGCCCTCGACGAGTTCGACCGGGTCGCGACAGGGCGCAGCGACGGGGTTCGGGTTGCCGACCTCGGCACGGGGTCCGGGGCCATCGGCCTGTCGATCGCCGTCGAGCGAGCCGTCGCCCGCGTGGTGTGCACCGACCGGTCGCCCGAGGCTCTGGCGGTGGCCCGGGCGAACCTGGCCGGCCTCGGCCGCCCTGCCCGACGGGTGACCCTGGAGGAGGGCTCCTGGTTCGACGCCCTGCCCGGCGAGCTGCGGGGTCGCCTCGACCTGTTGGTCTCCAACCCGCCCTATGTGGGGGCCGGTGAGTTGCTGCCATCCGAGGTCGTCGACTGGGAGCCCCATGCGGCGCTGGTGCCCGGAACCGAGGGCACCGAGGACCTCGACCTCCTCGTCGACGGGGCGCCCGCATGGCTCGTTCCCGGCGGCGCCCTCGTCCTCGAACTCGACCCCCGACAGGTCGATCGGCTGGCGCAACGGGCGGTGGCGGTTGGCCTCGTGGATGTGGAGGCACGTCCCGACCTGGGGGGCCGCGACCGGGCGCTCGTCGCCAGGATGCCGGGATGACCGGGCAGGTGGTCGACGCTGTCGCCGACCAGGCCGGCGCCGTGGCGACAGCAGCAGCCGAGCTCCGGGCCGGGCGACCGGTCGTACTCCCGACCGACACCGTCTACGGAGTGGCGGTGCCCGCCGACGATGCCGCCGCAGTGGGCGACGTCTTCGAACGCAAGGGTCGCGACGGAGCGAAGCCGATGGCGGTCCTCGTGGCCGATACGAGGCAGGCGGCAGGCCTCACCGATGCCGACCTCGACGTCCTGGTCGACCTTTGGCCGGGACCGTTGACCGTCGTCGTGAATCGGGCGGCGGGCGTCGAACTCCACCTCGGCCCCGGAGCAGGACATCTCGACACCGTTGGCCTTCGTTGCCCCGATCACGACCTGGTCCGGGCACTGGCCGACGAAGTGGGCCCGCTGGCCACCACGTCGGCCAACCGGGCCGGTGAGCCCAGCCCGCCCACGGCTGCCGGGGCGGCAGCAGCGGTCGGCGGCAACCTGTTGGTACTTGACGGAGGTCGGTGCGATGGCATTCCCTCGACCGTCGTGGACCTCACCGTCGTGCCAGCCCGCATCCTCCGGGAGGGTGTGATCGACGCAGTGACGCTTTCCGCCGCCGGGCTCGAAGTCGCCCCCCGTTAGCATTGGCGCCATGTACCGCATCGCCGTCGGCTGCGACCACGCCGGCTTCGCCCTCAAGCAGCGTCTCGCCGACATGCTCCGCGACCTCGGCCACGAGGTCAGCGACCTCGGCGCCCACTCGGCCGATCGGGTCGACTATCCGGACTTCGGCGAGGCCGTCGGCCGGGCGGTGGCCGATGGTGACGCCGACTACGGCGTGTGCGTCTGCGGCTCGGGTCTCGGCATCGCCATGGCCGCCAACAAGGTNCCCGGCGTGCGTGCCGCGCCGGTGCCCGACGTGTTGTCGGCGCAACTCGCAAGGCAGCACAACGACGCCAACGTGCTGTGCCTCGGCGANCGCCAGATCGATCCCGAGGTCGCGGTCCAGGCCGTGATGGCATGGCTGGACGCCGACTTCGAGGGCGGCCGCCACGAGGGTCGCATTGCCAAGCTCGCCGCCCTCGACGGCTGAGGCCACGGCATGTCCGACGTCGAGACGATCACACCCGTCGAGACGAGGCCGTCCGACCCACAACTCGACGACGGCGACCACGACCGTTTCTCGCACTACGCCCGCAAGGCCGACATCGTGAAGTCGACGGTGACCGGCCGGCCCATCGTGGCGCTCTGCGGCAAGGTCTGGGTCCCGGACCGCAACCCCGACCGCTTTCCCGTCTGCCCACGCTGCAAGGAGATNTTCGCGAAGAAGCGCTCGGAGGAACGGGGCGGCTGATGGGTGCGCTGAGGACGCTGCGGTCGGTCGTNCGCCTGCGCCGCCCGGAACGCGACCGNACGCTCCGTCGCCTTCGGGAGGCGGCTGCCGTCGCCGACCTGCGCCGCATGGCCAAGAAGCGGCTCCCGGGCGGGGTGTTCGACTACATCGACGGCGGGGCCGAGGANGAGATCACGCTGGGGCGCAACGTCGANGCCTACCGGCGCCTGGAGTTCCGGCCCCGGGTCCTGCGGGGCGTGGCCGAGGCCGACCCGTCGACGACCCTGCTCGGACGACCCNTCGCCTTCCCNTACGTCACGGCNCCGATCGGCTTCGCCCGCATCGCCGATCCCGACGGCGAGTTGGCCGTGGTACGCGCCGCNGGCCGGGCCGGGGTGCCGTTCACGCTCTCGACNATGGGCACCCGGTCGATCGAGGAGTGTGCTGCCGTGGCCGGCGACGGTGCCCGNCTCTGGTTCCAGGTGTACGTGTGGCACGACAGGGACCACATCCGGAGCCTGGTCGGCCGGGCGGCGGCCTGCGGCTACGAGGCGATCGTCCTCACCGTCGACACGGCTGTGCTCGGCCGGCGCGAACGCGACGTCCGGCGGGGCTTCACGCTGCCGCCCGAGATCGGGCCCGGCACCTTCCTCGACGGNATGCGCCACCCGGGTTGGACCCTGCGGNTGCTGCGCTCCGAGCCGATCCAGTTCTCGAGTGCCATCGGCAGCGGCGCCGGCGACGGCGCCGACGCCGTTTCGCTGGCTGAATACTCGGCCGCCCAGTTCGACCCGGGCCTGTCGTGGCGCGACGTCGAGTGGCTGCAGTCGGTGTGGGACGGCCCGATCGTGCTCAAGGGCATTCAGACCGTGGCCGACGCCCGAATGGCGGCTGACGCCGGCGTGGCCGCCGTAGCGGTGTCGAACCACGGTGGTCGCCAACTCGACACCGCTCCGGTCCCGCTGGAACTCCTCCCCGAGGTCGTCGAGGCCGTCGGGCACCGCATCGAGGTCATCTGCGATGGCGGTGTGCGGCGCGGTAGCGACATCGTGAAGGCCTGCGCACTCGGTGCCACGGCGGTCATGGCCGGCCGCGCCCACATGTACGGACTCGGAGCGGCANGGGAGCGGGGCGTGGANCACGTGCTGGAGTTGATGAGGTCCGGCATGGAGCGCACGATGGCGCTCGTGGGCTCGGCAACCGTCGCCGACCTCGACCCTTCCCTGGTGCGACTCCGGACNTGACGCTCCGNCGCCCTACCATNGGCCCGATGGGCCGNCCGAACCTGCTGCTGTTCACNCCGGANCAACTCCGGGCGGACGCCCTCGGGTGTTTCGGGAACCCGGTGGCGCAGACCCCCCACCTCGACGCCCTCGCCGGGCGGGGCACCCGCTTCCACTCGGCCTGGTCGCAGCATTCCGTGTGNGGCCCCAGTCGGGTGTCGATCATGACCGGCTGGTATCCGCACACCGCCGGCCATCGCACCCTCGACCGCCTGCTCAAGCCCTGGGAGCCCAACCTGCTGCGCTGCCTGAAGGACACCGGCTACGACGTGGCNATGCCGGGCAACCGGGGCGACGTCTTNGCCCCGGGCGTCACGGAGGCCAGCACCGACTTCTGTGGCAACCTCGTCGAGCCCACGTGGACGTGGGGCGACATGAGGATCGCGGTTGACGAGGACCATCCGCTCTACCGGGGNTTCTGGTTCGGGAGCCAGGGCGACGAGCCCCGACTCGACGGCGACGAGGCCACCGTGCAGACGGCGATCCGGTGGCTCGAGGAGCGANCCGACGANCGNCCGTGGGCGATGTGGGTGCCGTTNCTCGCCCCGCACCCTCCGTTCATGGTCGAGGAACCGTGGTANTCCATGCACGACCGGGCCGACATGCCCGCTCCGNTCCCCGTGGAGTCCGGCCTCGGCAAGCCGGGGTTCATGGACGAGTACCGGCGCCGCTACCGCTGGAACGACCTCACCGACGGGCACCTGGCCGAGATNGCNGCNACCTACTANGGGATGGTCAGCCGGGTCGACGACCAGTTNGGGCGACTCCTGGCGGCCGTCGACCGCACCGGTCACGGTGAGGACACCGTCACCTTCTGCTTCAGCGANCACGGCGAGTACCTNGGCGACTACCGACTGGTCGAGAAGTGGCCGTCGGGNCTGGACCCCAGCCTCGTGCGGAACCCGNTNATCGCCGCCGGCCCCGGGGTGGGAGAGCACAAGGTGGCCTTCGGCGAGGTCGAGATGGTCGACCTGCTNCCCACCTGCCTGGAACTGGCGGAGGCCGAGGCCTCACACACCCACTTNGGGCGCAGCCTTACGNGGCTGTTCGCCGACCCGACCGCACCGCACCGGGACGCCGCCTTCTGNGAGGGCGGGTTCAANCCCGCCGANGAGCCCCTCCTGGAGGTCGCCGGGTGGATCTACCGGCACAAGTCGGAGATCCAGCACGACCTGCCNCACCTCGTCGGCAAGGCAGAGTGCGTGCGNACCCCCGAATGGACGTACGTGTACCGGCACGAGGAGNGCGACGAACTCTACGACCGGTNGGCCGATCCCGCCGAGACCACGANCCTGNTGGCCACCGACCGGGCGGGTGGAGACGACGTGNTCGCNGTNGTNGCCGAACTCCGGGCACGNCTNCTGGCCTGGATGGTCGAGACCAGTGANGNCTTCCCGTGGGAGGCCGACCCCCGGTTCCCCGANATCNCACACGGNTGGNGNGANNCGNANTGANCCCGNNNCNGGNTGGCTAGCGGGGTGTGGTGATCGACCGGAGTCGACCGGGCCATGAGACGTCGGGGGCGCCGCGCATGGGNCCTCCGGCCGTCGTGCGATCGGCGTCGAAGTGGCCGGTCTCGTTGGCCGAGACGATGTGTCCGTGCAGGGTTCCGTCCTCCTCGACGAAGACGTCGACCCGACTGATCCCCGCATAGTCCGTCCGGAACGAGGCCATCGGGTTGCCGACGATCGCCGCCAGGATCACGCGCACTGTTCCCCCGTGGCACGACACCAGGACCCGCTCGCCGGGGGCACGTCGACAGAGCCCCTCCCAGGCAGCCGTGACCCGGGCGTTGAAGACCTCAGGGGTGTCCCAGCCGACCTCGGTGAAGTTGCCGGCGACCACCTGGTCCCACAGCACCTTCCCCTCGGTCTGGAGGATCTCGGTTCCGTAGTAGGAGTGGCAGAAGCGGTCGATCTCGTCGAGGTCGTCGACGACCTCGTTGGNGAGNCNCCGGGCNTCGCACACCGCCTGNACGGTCTCGATGGCCCTCCGCTTCGGGCTGGTGACGATGTGGTCGATCTCCTCGNNGGCNAGCCAGTNGGCCAGNCGGGCNGCCTGCCACACGCCCAGNTCGGNGAGGCCGGGGTCGGCGACGGTCGGGGAGTCGACCACGACCTCGGGTCGGGCGTGGCGGACGAGGATGACGTGCACGGAGGCCGAGGGTAGCGGCGGGCTTAGGCAGGGAGCGCGGCGGGAGCCTCGAGGACCCCGGCCAGCATGTCGGTGAGGTTCGCCTCGTAGTCGGCACCGCTGAGTTCGGCGTCGTCGCCGGCATCGAGCAGGCGTGCCCGCTCGGCGAGGGAGGACGTCATGAGTTGCATCATGGCGACGAGTCGTTCTCGGCGCACCGGTTCTGGGAGGTGGGCCGGCCGCCGTTCGAGCAGGTCCAGGGCCCGGAGGAGGTGGCGGTGCTCGAGCCCGGACCGGGCCTCGCGCCATGTCGAGAACTGGCTTGCCAACTGCGCCACGATCCGTAGGTAGCGGCGACCCCGCTCGTGGTCCAACCGGGCCGACATGGGTCGGACCAGGGCATCCAGGAGGGCGTGTGTGGAGGGGTCGTCGTCGAGTTCGGCGAGCAGGCCACCGCGGTGGATGTCGATGGGTTCCTCATGCTCGGCCAGGATCCGGTCGAGGATCCCCTCCCGGGAGCCGAAGTGGTACGTCAGCGCCGAGGCGTTGCGTTGGCCCGCGGCGGCCACGATCTCTCCGACTCCGGCCTGCCACACGCCCTGTTCGGCGAAGAGGCGTTCGGCCTCGGCCTGCAGCCGGGCCCGGGTCTCGGTGCTGTCACGTGGCACGTGGCGCCCGATTCCTAGGCCAGGGGCAGCAGTGCCGTCGTGGGAAGGATCTCGACGTCGATGCCCTCGGGAACCGGGTACTGGAAGTCCGGGAAGCAGCGCTCGGCGGTCGCCCGGTAGTGGTCCGTGGAGTGGGTGCGGTCCCGGTCGTACTCGGGGATCACGTGGTCACCGAACAGCTCGATCATCTCAAGGTGCTGTTCGTGGCTCATTCCCTCGACGGGGAGGCCGAACACGACCTGGTCACAGCCGACCTCCTGATAGCGGGCGACCTGCTCGCAGACCTCCTCGGGGTTGCCGCAGAGCATGTAGCCGCCCTCGATCGCCATGTCGAGCATCTCGTCGGTCCAGTCCGGGGTCATCGGCGGGTTCGGCCAGACGATGGCGTCGGGCGACTTGGGCATCGTGTCGTGGTAAAGGTTGACCATCGTGACGAGGTAGCCGCGACCCTTCGACTTGGCGATCGCCCGGGCCTCCTCGCGGTCCTCGAGGCAGAGACACGAGTTGGTCATCATCACGTTGTCGTTCTTGAACTGGCCGACCTGCGCGACTGGGTCCTGGATGGCCTCCTTGTAGGAATCGACGCGGCCCTTGAGGTTGTGGATCGGTTCGAAGTTGAAGGCGATGGCGCCGATGCCGAGCGAACCCGCCTTGGCGAAGGTGGGCGGGTTTCCGCAAGCCACCCAGAGCGGCGGATGGCCAGGCCCGTACGGCTTGGGGAGGACGTTGTGCGGGGTCGGGACGGTGAAGAACTCGCCGTCGAAGTCGTAGTCCTTCTGCTCCCACATCCGCGGGATTTCGCGGATGACCTCGTCCCACTGGGCCTTGGTCTCGGCCGGGTCCATCACGTTGAAGGTTCGCAGTTCGTGACTGCCGGCGCCACGGCCGGTGCCGAACTCGAAGCGACGGTTTGTGACGTGGTCGAGCATGGCCGCCCGCTCGGCGATGCGGACCGGGTGCTCCTTGTTGGTGGGGAGGCTCGTGATGGCCGAGCCCATGTGGATGTAGTCGGTCTGGGCGGCCACCCAGCCCATGAGGGGCGACGGCGCCGACATGTGGCTGTACTCGGTCAGGCCGTGGTGTTCGCCGAACCAGATGTACTTCCAGTTGTGCTTGTCGGCGAGAATGCCGAACTCGGCCTCCCGCAGGAGCTCGAAGTGCTCGCTCTCGCTGTCATGGGCGGCGGGGCCGGGCGTATAGCCGTTGGCGAAGATGCCGAACTCCATCGGGTCTCCTTTGTCGGGGTCAAGTACTAATGGACCACATTAGCATCGCGGAGGAAGGGGCGGCCGTCAAGTGGGAGGTCCCGGGGGCTACCGTCGCGACGGTGAGCCCGGACCGAGCCCAGCACTGGTCCGCCCACCTGCCTCCCGAGCACGACGGGTGCTTCGACCTCCCCGCTCCGGGCACCCTCGTCGGCGCCTGGACCGACCGCCTGACTTACGATCCGGACCGGCCGCTACTCCACGCCGACGGCGCCTGGACCACCCGGGGGGAGTTCCTCGAGCGCACGTCGACGGTGGCCGGTCGCCTGGCCGCCTCGGGGCTCGTCGTCGGCGACCGGGTACTGGTCTCCGGACCGTCGTCGCTCGACCTGGCGGCCGCCCACGTGGCGTGCCTGAGACTGGGACTCGTCGTCGTGCCGGTCAACGGCACCTACACCGGCGAGGAACTGGCTCACATCGCCTCCGACTGCCGGCCGACGGCGGCGCTCGTGGACAACGACGGCTGGGCCGACCTGCTCCTTGGTCTCGACGACGGCCTGATCGTCGGCACCACGGCAGTCGACCTGCCTGACGGCCCAACTCCGGTGCTCGACGGTGCAGCACCCGATGATCCGGCGACCATCGGCTACACGTCGGGCACCACCGGCGCACCCAAGGGGGCGGTGCTGACCCAGGCGAACCTGCTGGCCGGCGCCGAGTCGGTGCGCCTTGCGTGGCGCTGGACCGAAGCCGACCGACTGCTGCTCTGCCTGCCGCTGTTCCACATGCACGGCCTGGGCGTGGGCCTCCACGGCGCCCTGCTGGCTGGGGGATCGGCGGTTCTCCAGTCGGGGTTCGCCCCGGACCGGGTGCTGGACGGCATCGCCGAACACGACTGCACCATGTTCTTCGGAGTTCCGACGATGTACCACCGGCTCGCCGAGCACGACCGGGTGACCGATCTCGGCCGTCTGCGCCTTTGCGTGGCGGGCTCGGCGCCGCTCTCGCCTGCGCTCCACGCACGCTTCGCCGCCGTCGGCATTTCGGTCCTCGAGCGCTACGGCATGACCGAGACGGTGATGCTGGTGTCGAACCCCTTTGAAGGAGAACGGCGGGCGGGCAGCGTCGGCTTTCCGCTGCCCGGGGTCGAACTCCATCTCGACCCTGCAACATCGGAGATCCTCGTACGTGGGCCGAGCGTGTTCGGCGGCTACTGGGAGCGTCCCGATGCCACCGTCGAGGCATTCGTGGCCGATGAAGTCGATGCCGCCGCCTGGTTCCGGACCGGCGACCTCGGTTCTGTCGACGACGACGGCTATGTCACGATCACCGGCCGGGCCAAGGAGTTGATCATCTCCGGTGGGCTCAACGTGTTCCCGGCCGAGGTCGACGAGGCGCTCGCCGCCCACCCGGCCGTCGCCGAGGTCGCCGTCGCCGGATCCGTGTCGGAGGAGTGGGGCGAGGAGGTCGTGGCGTTCGTGGTAGCGGTCGAGGGCCTGTCCTGTCCGACCATCGACGAACTCCGGGAGTTCGCCAAGGACCGACTGGCACCCCACAAACTGCCTCGCCGGATGCTGTGCATCGATGCGCTGCCCCGCAATTCGCTCGGCAAGGTGCTCCGCCACGAGTTGCGCGAGGCTCTCTGTGATGACTGAGGCCTCCACCCCGACGAGGGTCGACTTCCACTTCGATGTGATCTGCCCCTGGGCCTACCAGACCTCCCACTGGATGCGCGAGGTCCGCGACCGCCTCGGGCTCGAGGTCGACTGGCGCTTCTTCAGCCTCGAGGAGGTCAACCGCCTGGAGGGCAAGAAGCACCCGTGGGAGCGGGAGTGGTCGTACGGTTGGTCCATGATGCGCGTCGGCGCCCTCCTCAAGCGCGAGGACCCCGCCCTCAACGACGCCTGGTACCTCAAGGCCGGCACTGCGCTCCACGTCGAGGGTCGCAAGCCCCACGAGCCGGCCGTGGCCCGTGCCCTCCTCGCCGAGATGGACCTGGATCCGGGGATCGTCGACGAGGCACTCGCCGACCCAACCACCCACGACGCCGTCCGTGCAGACCACGAGCGGGTGATCGGCCTCGGCGGCTGGGGCGTGCCGACGTTGGTGTTCCCCGGTGCCGACGACGACGAGTCCCTCAAGCTCTTCGGGCCGGTGCTCATCGACCCGCCCACCGGCGAGGCCGCCGACCGGCTCTGGGCGCTGGTCGTCAGCTGGCTCGAGTTCCCGCAGCTCTACGAGTTGCAGCGACCCAAGATGCCAAGTGACCTCGCTGCCATCGGCAAGGTCTTCCAGCCCTATATCGAGGCCCGCGACTGGAACGCGGTCGCCAACCCGACTCCCTGAATCGGAGATGACAATGGACATCGACCGCGTACGCATCCTGACCGGACTGGCCGAGGCATGGGGCCAGTGGGACGCCTTCGCAGGTGGGCTCTCCGGCGACGACTGGGCCACGCCCAGCCGCTGTCCGGGCTGGACCGTCCAGGACAACCTGGCCCACATCACCGGCACCGAGCTCATGCTGGACGGCCGCCCGATGCCGGACCTCGAGGTCAGCGGTGACCACATCAAGCATCCGATGGCCACCAACAACGAGAAGTGGGTCGAGTCGTTCCGGTCGGGATCGGGCGCTGCCGTGCTCGAGGCGTTTCGGGAGATCTCGGCGAAGCGCCTCGGTGACCTGGACGCCATGTCCGACGACGAGTTCCTCGCCGTGGGCTGGACGCCGATCGGAGAGGCCCCCTACGGCCGCTTCATGCACATCCGGGTCTACGACGCCTGGCTGCACCTCCAGGACTGCCGCGAGCCGTTGGGCATGCCCGGCGACGAGTCGGGGCTCCCGGCCGAGATGTCGATCGACGAGGTCGGGACCGCCATCGGCTACATCATCGGCAAGAAGGGCGGCGCCCCCGACGGCAGCCGCGTCGAGGTCACGCTGACCGGTCCCGTGGAACGGGTGATGCGGGTGGCGGTCGACGGCCGGGCGACGGCTGTCGACGAACTCGAGGGTGGTCCGACCGCCACGCTGGCCGTGTCGTCGACGGACTTCGCGGCCCTCACCGGCGGCCGTGCCGACCCGGGCCCCTACCTCGCCGACGGGCGGGTCACGATCGGTGGCGATGAGGAACTGGCCCGCCAGTTGGCCATGAACCTGGCCTTCACGTTCTGAACCGGGCGTAGTCTCGGGGGATGTCCTTTCGCGGTAGGCCACTCACGATCCCCGGGCCCGACGAGGCGCTTGCGGGCCGTGACATGTCGATGCCGGTGCAGGACGCACACGTCGTCAACGGCCGGCCGATCGCCCCGCCGTACCCCGACGGGTTCGAGACGCTCGTCGTCGGCATGGGCTGCTTCTGGGGCGCCGAGCGTTGCTTCTGGGAGACGCCCGGCGTGTGGACCAGCGCCGTCGGCTACTCGGGCGGTCACACCTCGAATCCCACCTACGAGGAGGTGTGCTCCGGCCTGACCGGGCACAACGAGGCGGTGCTGGTCGTGTTCGACCCAGCCGAGATCCCGCTCGAGGGGGTGCTCGGGGTGTTCTGGGACAACCACGACCCCACCATGGGGATGCGCCAGGGCAACGACGTCGGCACCCAGTACCGCTCGGGGATCTACGTCGCCGACGATGCCCAGCGGGCCGCCGCCGAGGCCACCCGTGACGCCTTCGCCCCGCTGCTGGCCGCCGCCCACTTCGATCCGATCACGACCGAGATCGTCGACCGTGGCCCCTTCTACTTCGCCGAGGAGTACCACCAGCAGTACCTGGCGAGGAACCCGATGGGCTACTGCGGCCTCGGCGGCACCGGCCTCACCTGCCCGACAGGTGTCCTGGGCTGAGCGACACCCGCGACCGGCACAGGACGTCGAACCCGCCTATTTTCGTGCCCGACGGGTTGACGATCCGGAGGCGACGACATGGATCAACGAACGGTTCCGGTATGGCGTCGGATGGCAGCCGCAGGTGACGCCGAGCGCGACGAGGGGCTGTTCTCCTTCCGGGTGCCGCTGCCACCGTGGCCGACCGGGTGGCTCGCCCTCGAGTCCCTCCTGTCGGACTGGAAGGACTGCGGGGACCGCCACGTCGGCATGGTGTCGCTCGAACGGACGGGCGAGGAGGACCCGGTCGGCCAGCCACAGTCGGACTCCGACTACTACGAGGCGATCCTGGCAGGTGCCGGTCGCCTCGACGTCGAACTCGAGGGAAACAGGACCGAACGACTCGACGCACTCATCGCAGGGCACCCGTTCGTCCACGACTTCTGCCTCAGGCTCGTCAGCCTGCAGTGCGACCACATCGGCTCGGCGCCACACCACCTGCCTGCGTGCGGCGACTTCAGGACCTGATCGCACTGGACTATGGCCTGGCCTCACGTCCCCGACCGGCGTGCTGGGTCGACGGTCCGGGCAGGTTCGTGCTCGAAGGCATCTCCATCCGGAGGTTCGCAGGCGACCTCACCCACTGCTACGAACCCGGTGTAGTCGACCGACTCCGTGACGAGTGGGAATGCCCCGGCCGTTGAGTGGATTGTTCTGACCTCAGTCCAGGAGTTCTGCGGCGATGAGGTCTTCGAGGTGGACCAGTAATTCAGCCCTCTTGCAGTCACCGCGTGTTGGGGGGGTACGGTGCAAAGCGTAATTAGATGCTTGTGGAAGGAGGAGGGCGTGTCGGGCTCTTTTTCTCATTCGGTTCGGCGAGCTGCTGCAGCGGGGCTGATCGTGGGAACTCTGCTCCTTCTCATTGCCGGCTGTTCGGCCGCATCTAGTTCTGTGTCTCAACGTGCGGTTTCGAGTGCTGAGGCACTTGATCTGGCCATGACCATCACCGACGACGGGACCGTGACCTTGTCCGAGGTTGGTCCGGCAGTTGACGGCTTCGTCGGCTGCCTCAGGGCGCTCGGGATCGACGCCGGTGACGCTGTCAGCGACGAGGTGGAGCGCCACTACGCGGTGCCCTTCCCCGCCTCCCCGCACTGGTTCGAGGCACAGTCCCTCCAGTGGGACTGGGAGTTCTGCGAGAGACGGCACCTCGGCGCGATCTCGCTCACCGAACCGGGAGCGGCCACGACTGACATGCACGAGGTCCGACAGGCCTGCCGGGACCGGATCGTGGATGCGTCGGAACTGCGACACGGCCTGGGGGCGGATCTCGACTGGCTGTGCATCAACGAGGCGGCAAGGACCTGCGGGCGATCGACCGTCGGTCGTCCACCGGTCTGCAGCGTCGAACTGAAGGAGGGCTAGGCCCCGCCGTCGAGGAGTTCGGCGGCGATGAGGTCCTCGAGGTGGGTGTCGTCGTACCAGTTGAGTTGCCACGACTTGGCCCGCCGGAAGTAGAGCTGGGCGTCGCACTCGACTGTGAAGCCCAGGCCGCCGTGGATCTGGACGGTGGTGGCGGCCACGTCCCGGCAGGTCTGGGTGGCGAAGAGCTTCGCCATGGGGGCCAACGTGGCGGTGTCCCGACCCTGGTCGCTGGTCCAGGCGGCCTGGTGGACCAGCACCCTGCCACCGTCGATGGCGGCGATGCCGTCGGCCAGGTAGTGGCCGATCGACTGGAACGAGCCGATGGGCTTGTCGAACTGGTGGCGGATCTTGGCGTACTCGGTGGCGAGGGTGTGCGAGGCCTCGGCGGCGCCGATGGCCTGGGCGGCGACCAGCACCACGGCATCGAGCATGGCGGTGTGCCAGGTGTCCCAGCCGGTGCCGGGGGCGCCGATGCGGTCGGCGGTGGGTACACGGACTCCTTCGAGGTCGATCCGGTACTGCGTGTCGGAGGCGACCGTGAGTTGCTGGGTGAGAGTGACGCCGGTGGCAGAGGGATCCACGAGGAAGAGGCTGACGCCGGCGGGTTCGCGTGCCGACACGATGAGACGGTCGG
The DNA here is from genome assembly GCA_002699725.1 of Acidimicrobiaceae bacterium. Taxonomy (GTDB): domain Bacteria; phylum Actinomycetota; class Acidimicrobiia; order Acidimicrobiales; family MedAcidi-G1; genus S20-B6. The sequence goes on along the minus strand of PACE01000058.1, from coordinate 56,332 downwards.
CGGACGAGGCGAAGGCCACGTGGCGCTTGACGCCGGTCAGGACGACGTCGTCGCCGTCGGACACGGCGGCGAGTTGGACACCTGACGGACCGGTGCCGTTGTCGGGCTCGAGGCAGGCCGGTGTGAGGATCGCCTCGCCGGCGGCGATGCGAGGTAGCCACTCGGCCTGCTGGTCGGCTGAGCCGCCGGCCTGGAGCACACCGGCTGACACCACCGACGACACGAAGTGGGGCGACGGCACGAGGCTGCGTCCCAGTTCTTCGTAGACGATGGTGGCGTCGAGCAGTCCCATCGCCGAACCACCGTGTTCCTCGGGGATCATGAGGCCCGTGAGTCCCATGGCGACGAGTTGGCTCCAGAAGCCGTCGTCGAAGCCCCGGGAGTCGTTCTCGAGTGCCCGCACCGATTCGGCGGCGTCTGCACACAGGCCGGCCATGGCCTCTCGGAGCATCTCCTGCTCCTCGGTGAGGTCGAGGTCCATCAGCCTGCGTCTCCGTCGCCGGGGCGCCAGCCCTGACCGCTGCGGGCCCAGGGGTTGTCGCCATCGTGGGTCGGGAGTGCCACCCGTACGGCACAGGTGGTGGTGGCCACGTCTCCGACCATGAGCGCCACGTCCAGGTCGACCCAGCCGCAGCCGGCTGCGTCGACGTCGGTACCGGTGACGGTGGCGTCGAACACCATGTGGTCACCCGGGAACACCGAGGTGTTCATGCGGAAGGTCATGCGCCCCAGCCGTCCGGTCGGGCCGGTCCAGTCGGTGACGTAGCGCTCGAACCAGGCGGCCTGGTTGGGGGTGTTGAGGAAGATGTCCTTCGTGCCGTTGCGCTCGACGGCGAAGTCCTTGTCGTGGTGCATCGGGCGCCAGTCGCGCGAGGCGAGGGCGCCCAGAACCACCGTCGTGGCGGTCACGTCGACCCCGAGTTCGGGGAGCGTGTCGCCGACTGCCACGTCGCCGTGCAGGAGTCGGGCGGTCACGATGCCTCCCGCCGGTAGCCGAAGGCCGTGTAGGACTCGACGCCGAGCAGGCTGTCGTCCTGGTTCAGGTATTCGACGTCGATCACCCAGAAGCGGCCCCGTCCCAGCTTCGTGGTCTTGGGGTCGCTGACCGACCGCAATACCTGGCGGGACCGGACCCGGTCGCCGATGCGGACCGGGTCGTGAAAGGTGATCGTGTTCGACGAGATGATCGCCTCGGGCAGCTCGAGCTCGTCCTTGAGGTCGAAGTGGGCCTGGAGCGGCACGGCCGGCTCGGTGCGGCCCGGCGACCAGTGGTGCGGCCGGAACCAGACCGACAGCATCGTCGGCGGGGCGATGGGCCCGTCGGTGAGGTGGGCGGCGACCTCGTCGTCCCAGAACAACGGATTGGCGTTCTCGACAGCGGCGCAGGTGGTCCAGATGTAGCCGTGCTCGACCGGGAAGCCGCCCTCCTCCTCGTACTGGACCTGCCCGACCCTGGCCAGGACGTCGGCGGGGATCTCGGCGAGTTCGGTGGTGGGCGTGTCGCTCATGCGATCGCCCCCTCGGCCCGCCAGGCAGCGATCGTGCCTGCGTCGATGCCGACTTCGGCCAGTACCTCGTCGGTATGCGGATCGGCGAAGTCGGGGACGGCGAGCGTGGTGGCGTCGACCTGTCCGGCCAGCGGGGCGGCCACCTGGCGCAGGGCGCCCGTCGTCGGGTGCACGGCGTCGACGAATGCTCCGCGTGCCCCGAACTGCTCGTCGGCCACGACCTCGGGGATGTCGAGCACCGCAGACACGCAGGTGTCGGCCGGCCCCAGTTCGGCGGCCCAGTCGTCGCGGGTTCGGGTGGCGAAGGAGGCGGCGAAGTCGGCCCGCATGGCGTCGACGGCATCGTCGTCGTACTGGCGCTCGACCCACTGTCCACAGCCGAGTGCCCGGCAGAGGTTGGCGAAGAAGCGGGGCTCGATGGCGCCCACGGCCAACCAGCCGCGGTCGGACGCCTCGTAGAGGTCGTACCAGGCGTAACGGCCGGTGAGAAGGCCGTGGCGGGGACCGGGTTCAACGCCTTCGGCCAGGTACTCGTCGACGGCGAGCGACATGAGCGACAGTACGCCGTCGGCGATCGAGACGTCGAGATGGGCACCCTCGCCGGTGGTGGCCCGGGCGGTGAGCGCGGCGCAGATGGCGGCCACGGCCTGGAGCCCGCCGCCGGCCGAGTCGGCGATCGTGGCGCCGGCCAGTGCTGGTGCGCCACGCTCGTCGCGGCCTGAGCAGTGCAGGTAGCCGCTGACGGCCAGGTAGTTGATGTCGTGTCCGGCCCATGCAGCCCTGGGGCCGGTCTGGCCGAATCCGGTCGTCGAGCACAGCACGATGCCGGGGTTGGCGGCCCGCAGGGCGTCGTAGCCGATGCCCAACCGGTCGATCACTTCGGGACGGAAACTCTCGACGACGACGTCGGCAGTAGCGGCGAGGCGCAGGAAGGCGTCGAGGCCGGCATCGGACTTGAGGTTGAGCATCACCCGGCGCATGCCGCGGTGGGCGCCGTAGGCGTAGGCGGGTGGTGCGACCTGGAGGTTGTCGTCGGCCGGCACCGGCCCGACCTTGACCACGGCTGCACCCCAGTCGGCCAGCCAGCGCGTTGCCCGCACGGCCGGGCCCACGGAGGCCAGATCCAGCACCGTGATTCCCTCGAGCAGCGGTCGGTCTGTCACGTTCGCGCCTAGAAGTTCTTGGGGAGGCCGAGGCCCCGTCGGGTGATGATGTTCTTCTGCACCTCGGAGGTGCCGCCGCCGATGGTGTCGAGCACCGTGTACCGGTAGGTCGACTCGGCCCGGCCCTCCATGGGGGCCTCCTCGGTGCCGACCCGCAGTTGCGTGCCGGGTCCGCCGAGGTCCATCGAGGCATCGGCGAGGACCTTGGAGAACTCGGTCGTGAAGAGCTTGTACTCCGACGACTCGACGGTGGGTGGGGGGCCGCCGCCGTGCTCGACCTTCATCGAGGCGTCGACCACCCGCAGGCCCAGGCCCCGTGCCACCTCGGCGGTGGTGGCCAGGCGGGCGATGCGCGAGCGCACCCGGGGGTCGTCCTTGAGGGGCTGTCCGTCTCGGGTGGCGGTGCGGACATGGTCGATCAGCAGGTCGAGGCGCTGTCCGATCGGCGAGAACGTGAACATCGTGAAGCGCTCGAGGTCGAGGGCCTGGGAGATGTACTGGAAGCCGTGGTTGAGTTCGCCGACCACGTACTCGTCGGGCACGAACACGTCGTCGAAGAACACGTCGTTGGTGATCTCGTCGCCCATCGTCATGATCCCCTGGACCGTGATGCCCGGGTGGTCGAGCGGCACGAGGAACAGCGTGATGCCGAAGTGCTTGGCGGCGTCGGGGTCGGTGCGGGCGCCGACCCAGTACCACTCGGCGAAGTGGGCGGAGGTGGTCCAGGTCTTCTGGCCGTTGAGGATCCAGCCGCCGTCGGTTTCGACGGCCTTGAGCTTCATGGCGGCGGCATCGGATCCGGCCTCGGGCTCGCTGTAGCCGATGGCGAACTCGACCTCGTTGGCGAGGATCTTGGGGAGGAACTCCTCCTTGAGGATTTCGGAGCCGTGGGCGATGAGGGTCTTGCCGATGATGCCGACGCCCTTGCCGATCTGGGGCCCGCCGCGGGCGGCCAGCGCCTCATTGAGCAGGTACTCGTAGATGCCCTCGCCCTCCTGGCCGCCGTAGTGCCTGGGCCAGGTGATGCCGAGCCAGCCCTGCTCGCCGATCTTCTTCATGAGGGCCCGGCGCTTGGGCGTGTCGACGATCTGGGCCATGTTCTCCCGGGTGGGGTCGAACACCTCCGGGTCGTCGTTGGCGTCGAGGAAGGCCTCGACCTCTGCGAGGAAGGCCTGCTGATCGGGGGAGAAGTCGAAGTCCATGGGCGCTGTTTCGGGGGCCTCTCGGGGCGTCCGGAGAATCTGACGGTGTGTCAGAAACCAACTCTAGCCCCGTCGGTCACCAGGCCATCAATGGGGTCAGTCGGTGATGACGCCGTCGGCTCGCAGTCGGGCCAGTTCATCCGGGTCGAGGTCCAGTTCGACCTCGAGGAGCTCGGCGGTGTGCTCGCCCACCCATGGCACCCGTGTCTCGGGGCCCTCGGCGACCCGCGACATCTTGAGCGGGTTGCCGGGGACGAGGACCGGCGGTTCGACGCCGTCCGTGCGGGGCATGGCGACCACCATGTTGCGGGCCTCTAGGTGCGGGTCGGTCACCACCTCCCCTGGTGTGTAGGACGGCCCGGCCACCAGGTTCTCGGTGGCCAGGGCGTTGGCCACCTCGACGCGGCTGCGCCCGTCCGCCCAGGCCTCGATGGCGGGGAGGATCACATCGGCCAGGTGGAGCCCCCAACCGGTGCGTTCGGCGAAGCGGGGGTCGTCCTTCCACTCGGGGCAGCCGACCAGGTCGGCCAGGCGCTCGAACTGGTGCTCGCGCACGAACTGGAGCACGACGTAGCCGTCGCTGCACCTCACCGGCGTGATCACGAACGGTGCCGGTACGGGATTACGTGGGATGCCGAGCGACTCGAAGTTCACGACCAGGTCGGCGAGCGCCACGGTCGTGTCGAACATGGCCAGGTCGATGTATTGGCCCAGGCCCGTGGCTTCGCGGTGGCGGAGTGCAGAGAGGATGCCGATGGCGGCGAAGAGTCCGGCGGTGATGTCGGCGACGGCGCCCATCGGATTGACCCTCGGCGGTCCGTCGGCCGGCCGCATGTAGTCGTAGATGCCCGACATGGCCTCGACGATCGAGTTGTAGGCGGGCCAGTCCCGGTAGGGAGATTCTCCGGTGTTGCCGAACCCCGAGATCGAGATGACGACGGCTCCCGGATGGGCAGCGGCGATGTCGTCGTAGCCGAGGCCGAACTTCGCCATCGTCCCCGCCTTGAAGTTGTCGGCCACGACGTCGAAGCGGGGGACCAGGCGCAGGAAGAGGTCGCGGCCGTCATCGCTGCGCAGGTTGAGCCCCAGGCTGCGCTTGTTGAAGTTGTTGCGCAGGAACGTGGCGCCCACGTTGCGGCCCTCTGGATCGGCCATCGCCGGTGTGGAACCGCGGCCCGACTCGCCGTGCACCGGGTGCTCGACCTTGACCACGTCGGCACCGAGTCGGGCCAGCAGTTGGGTGGCGAACGGGAGCGACTGCATCTGTTCGGCGGCGAGGATGCGCACGCCGTCCAACGGCTTGCCGTGGAGGATGGCGTCGGGGTTCCCGATTTCGCCGAGTTGCATGTGCTCTCCTGTGGTGCCGAGCGGGCGTGTTGTGCCGAGCGTCCGCGGACACCCTAGGCTGGAATCTGACGGACCGTCAGATTCTGGCTTTGAGGACGCGAAATGACCGAAACCATGGGGATTCTTGCCTACGGCGCCCATGTGCCGTACCGCCGCCTCGACCGGGCGGCGATCTCGGACGTCATGGGTTCGGGCGGTGGTCAGGGGTGGCGCTCCGTCGCCTCGTTCGACCAGGACACGACCACCATGGGCGTCGAGGCCGCCCGCCAGGCGCTCGCCACAACGGACCTGGACCCGGAGGCACTCTGGTTCTCGACGGTCGCCCCTGCCTACCTCGACAAGACCAACGCCACCACGGTCCATGCGGCGCTGCGACTCGACGCAGCGGCGTCCGCCCTCGACCTCGGCGGTGCCGTCCGGTCGTCCGTCGGTGCCCTTCGGTCTGCCCTCACCGGCCCGGGACGCACCCTCGTGGTGTCGTCCGACCTGCGCGTCGGACTCCCCACCTCCGCCGACGAGTCCCTCGGAGGCGATGCCGCCGCCGCCGTCCTCACCGGGTCCGCCGCCGACGGACCACTGCTGGCCGAGTACCTCGGCGGTGCATCGGCCACCGCCGAGTTCCTCGACCGTTGGCGCACGCCCGGCGACGTCACCTCCCGNACCTGGGAGGAGCGCTTCGGCGAAGAGGCCTACGGGCCGCTCGTCGAGCAGGCCTGGGCGGCTGCCCTCGCCGACATCGGCCTTGCCGCCGACGACATCGACACCGCCATCGTCACCGGCCTCCACGGCCGGGCGGTCAAGCGCCTGGGNGGCCGGCTCGGCGTGGCCGTAGCCGACGACCTCATNGACACGGTCGGCAACAGTGGNGCCGCCCATCCGGCGCTGCTCCTGGCCGATGCCCTCGACACCGCCGACGCCGGACGGGTGGTCGCCCTCGTCGTGCTGGCCGACGGGGTCGAGGTGCTGGTGTTTCGNTCCACCGACGCTCTCGCCGCCGGACGCCCGTCGCGCAGCGTCGCCGCCCAGGTCGAGGACCGTGCCGACGTCGCCTACCCGACCTACCTCGCCTGGCGGGGCCTGCTCGAGGTCCAGCCNCCCAACCGTCCGGCTCCCAACCGGATATCGGCCTCCGCCTCGCTCCGACGCAGCGACTGGAAGCACGGCTTCGTCGGNTCGAAGGACGCCACCACCGGNACCACACACCTGCCGCCCTCCCGGGTCGGCATNGGAGGCGGCGCCGTTGACGACATGGAGCCCGCTCCCATGGCCGACACCGAGGGCACCATCGTCACGTTCACGGTCGACCGGCTGGCCTACTCGCCAAGCCCGCCCATCGTCTTCGCNGTCGTCGACTTCGACGGCGGNGGCCGCATGCCCATCGAACTCACCGACGTCGACCCGGCCGAGGTCGCCGTCGGGGGNCGGGTCGCCATGACCTTCCGCCGNCTCCACNCCGCCGACGGCATCCACAACTACTTCTGGAAGGCGCGCCCCGTCCGGGGCTGAGGAGGCACACCATGGCTTCGCACGGAATCCGTGACCGGGTGGCGATCGTCGGNATGGGCTGCACGCCGTTCCGCGAACACTGGGACAAGTCGCTAGACGACCTGCTCATCGACGCCGCAGGCCTCGCCTTCGACTCGGCAGGCGTCACGAAGGACGACCTCGACGCCTACTGGTTCGGCACCTCACAGTCGGCCGCCTCCGGCATCTCGCTGGCCACGCCGCTGCGNCTGTCGGGCAAGCCCGTCACCCGCGTCGAGAACTANTGCGCCACCGGCTCCGAGGCACTCCGCCAGGCCTGCTACGCGGTGGCGTCGGGTGCCTANGACTCGGCCATGGCCATCGGTGCCGAGAAGGTCAAGGACGGCGGCTACCAGGGACTCAACGCCTTCCCGATTCCCACCGACGGCACCAACCGCACGCTCACCGCAGCGGCCATGTACAGCCTCATCCTGCCGGCCTACGCCGAGCGGTACGGGGTCGACGAGGACGAACTGCGCCGGGTCGTCGCCCGCATCGCCGAGAAGAACCACTACAACGGCGCCCGCAACCCGTTGGCCCAGTTCCGGCGTGAGACCTCCGCCGAGGCCATCTGCGAGATGCCCGCCGTCGCCGGCCGCCTCTCGGTGTTCGACTGCGCCGGTGTCGCCGACGGTGCCGCCGCCGCCATCGTGGTTCGTGCCGAGGAAGCCCACCGCTACACCGACAGGCCCCTCTACGTGAAGGCGCTCTCNCTGGTCGCCGGTGACAGCAGCGGCCTCATCGACCCCGACTACGACTTCACGACGCTCCCCGAGTGCGCCGCTGCAGCCACCGACGCCTACGCCCAGGCCGGCATCACCGACCCGCGTGCGGAGTTGGCCCTCGCCGAGGTNCACGACTGCTTCACGCCGACCGAGCTCGTACTCATGGAGGACCTCGGCTTCAGCGAGCCNGGCACCGCCTGGCGCGACGTCCTCGACGGCACGTTCGACCTCGANGGGGACCTGCCCGTCAACACGGACGGCGGCCTCAAGAGCTTCGGCCACCCCGTCGGCGCCAGCGGCCTGCGGATGCACTACGAAGCCTGGATCCAACTCCGCGACCGGGCCCCCGAAGAACGGCGTGTGGACCTGCGTGGTCGCACGAAGGCACTGATTCACAACCTCGGCGGCTACCCCGGCGAAATGCTCTCCTTCGTCGGCATCGTGGGCAGCGAACTGGACTAGTCCCTGTTGCCTCTGTCCGGTCGGCGGTGGCCCGACTGCTGGGAGACGGAAAGGGCTATGGCGCCACCGAGGCCCAGGCGTCGAGGAGTTCCTCGTCACCGAAGCACTCGAGGGTGGCGCGGCCCCTTCCCCAGAGGTAGAGGAGCAGGTCGGANGCCGTGCCCCGNGCGGCGGCGTCGCCCTTGGCGTGCTCGAACGTCGCCACCAACTCGCCGTCGACGGCCGNCAANAGCCANTCGCCCTCACCGTCGGTGCGGTGCAGGTGCAACGAGCCGTNCGGGTATTCGAGGTCCCNCCCGCCACGCNGGCGGAAGCGCAGGCCGACCTCGATCAGNTCCGTGATGCCGTCCGTCGCCAGGTCTGCGTCGATCGGCTCGATCGTTTGCGCAGCCTCCTGGGCATCCCAGCGGTGCACCGANGCCTCGTGGGCCATGCGGCGGCACCACCACCCGGNCCGCTGGTCGTCGGTCCAGTTCCACGCCGGAGCATCCGGGTCGGCATCGCTCAGCACGGCAACAGCCCGGTCGAGCAGGTNGGACATCGACTCGTCGGGGTCGGAGGAGGGCCGTTGCNGCCCGCTCGGGTCGCCGGACTCGACCTGGGCGATGGCGAAGTTCCAGACCGTGGCCACGTGTTCGGCCAGCCCGGTGTTCGTCCATTCGGGGCAGGCCGCCACCCTGGCATCGGGTGCGGCCTCGACGGCGGCGATCAGGGCCCGGCCGTCGGCGGCGAGGTGGGCGAGGTAGGAGTCGTTCGTGAGTTGATGGTCCATGGCCCGGATCATGCCCGCCCAGGTGGCNTCAGGACGGATCGGACCCGCCCGACGGTCGNTCCTGTTCACGNAGGAACGCCTCGAACTCGGCGGCCAGGTCGTCGCCGCTCGGCAGCATCTCATCGGTCTCGTCGGCGTCCGACTCCAGTCTCCGGACGTACTCGGAGATCTCGGAATCGACGTTGACGGCGGCTTCGACGTGTCGCTGCCACTCGGCGGCAGCATCGTCGAGGTCGGCATAGCCGGTCTCGATCCCCGTGACCTGTTCGAAGCGACGCAGCAGGGAGCGGGTCGCCTTCGGGTTGGGTGTGTCGGGCACGTAGTGGGGGANTGACACCCTCAGCGAGATCACGGGGATGCCGGCCCGGTCCAGGGCGTCATGGAGGACGCCGATCAGACCCGTAGGGCCCTGATAGGAGGGGCGGTTGAGGCCGAGGCGCTCNGCCAGTTGGGGGTTGGTCGAGCTGGCGACGACGCCGAGGGGCCGGGTGTGTGGTGCCATGCCCGCCATGGCTCCCAGGGTCACCACCGACTCGGCGCCGGTGTGTGCGACCACAGCGACCAGCGTTTCGGCGAACGTACGCCAGCGCAGGTGCGGCTCGACGCCGGACATGAGTACGAGGTCGCGGGGAGCATCACCGCCGTGTGCCACCAGCACCTCGTTCGCCGGCCAGCGCAGGCGGCGGACCCCCTCGAAGTCGAACTCGACGACCGGTCGTTCCTGGGTGAAGTCGTAGAAGGTCTCGGGATCGACGTCGCCGATGACGGCGGCATCGAACCGGTCGGCCATCCAGGTCACCGCCGCAGTGGCCGCACCGGCGGCGTCGAAGAGCCCGCGGTAGGCGACGGCCACGATCGGCCGGTCCAGGTCCGTGCGCAGGTCGTCCACCTGCCAGCGCAACTCCTCCATCCCGACAGGTTCGCGCACCTTCGGCCCCCGCGCCCGTGCCGGGCACCACCTGTGTCATGCCGCCGTGGGACGATGCGTCGATGGACGCCCCCGAGAGCGAGTCCCTTGGACCGGGGGGACGTTCCGGCCGGTGGGTGCTGTTCGCCGGGGTCTACGCCGTGTACTTCGCCTTCGGCGTCGTGGCGCTGTCGATCCCGCCGCTGGTGGGGGAGGTGCGTGCCGACCTGGGCCTCAGCCGGGTGGCCATGGGCCTCGCCCTCGGCGCCTGGCAACTCGTCTACCTCGGCTCGGCCCCGCCCGCCGGCCGCCTGGTGGACCGACTCGGGGTTCGTCGGGCGGTTGCCATCGGCGGACTCGTCGTCATCGCCAGCGGGCTCCTGCGGGCCGCCGCCGGCAACCTCCCGGCCCTGTGGGCGGCCATCGCCCTGTTCGGCGTCGGCGGGCCGCTGATCTCGGCCGGCGCCCCGCGGGCGGTGGCCCTGTGGTTCGACGACCGGCGTGAGCGTCGGGTCGCCGTGGGCGTCTACAGCACGGCGCCGGCGCTGGGTGGCGTGGTCACGCTGGTGCTGTCCAACTCGGTGCTCATGCCGCTCACCGGGTCATGGCGTTGGACGGTCGTGATCGAGACCGGCTCGATGGTCCTCGCCCTGGCCGGCTGGCTCGTCGTCACGGGCCGCATCCAGGCGCCGATGTCGAGCAGTGAGGCCACCGAGGCTGGTGCAGTCGGCGCCTGGCGGGTTCTCGGGCGCGACCCCCGGATCCGGCTGATCCTGGCGCTCGGCCTCGGCGTCTTCTTCGTTGCCCACGGCCTCGGCGGCTGGATGCCCGCCCTACTCCGCACGCACAGCGGATTCTCGTCGATGGCTGCCGCCAACTGGGTGGCGGTGGGTAGCGGAGTCGGGGTCGCCGTCTCGCTCTGGCTGCCCGGGAAGGCGGACGGCCGACGCCTCCCGTTCATCCTGGCTGGTGTGATGCTGGTCGTGTCGGTGGCACTCCTCGCCATCCTGGTCGCGCCGACGGCGCTCGATCCGTTGCCGGTTGCGGCCGCCGGCGTCCGTGCAGTGATGGTGCCCCTGGTGCTCGTCGCCCTCATGGAGTCGAAGGCGGTCGGCCCCCACAACATGGGCGTCGCCTACGGCCTGTGGTTCGCGGTCGCCGAATTGGGCGGCGTCTCCGGCCCGCTGGTGATGGGCTGGGTGGCCGACACCGACCTCGGATTCGGCGGAGCGCTGGTGCTCATGTCGGTGGCCTGCGTGCTCGTGGCCCTCGTGGCGACACGGCTGCGCGGCCCAGCCAGTCCGGAAGTAGGTTCGGTGCCGACCGCCGCAGATGTGCCGGCAGAGGAGCGCCCGTGACCGACCAGGACCCGACCCAGCCGTACGCCGGCTTCGAGGGCGAGGTGCGGCGGACCATTGTCGGCTCCGACCCGTGGTGGCCCGGGCAGCCGACCGCCCCGGCCGGCGCGCCGAACGTGATCGTCATGCTGTGCGACGACCTGGGCTTCGCCGACATCGGCTGCTACGGCTCCGAGATCGACACGCCCCACCTCGACCGCCTTGCCGACGAGGGCCTGCGCTACACCAACTTCCACGTCAACCCGATGTGCTCGCCCACCCGCGCATCGCTGCTGACCGGCCTCAACCACCACCTCGCCGGCCTCGCCACCGTCTGCCACCGCGACCCCGGGTTCCCCGGCTACGCCATGGAGATCCGCGACAACGCCGTCACGATGGGCGAGGTCCTGCGTGATGCCGGTTGGGCCACGCTCATGGTCGGCAAGTGGCACCTCTGCAAGGACTCCAACCTCACCGAGGCCGGCCCTCGCCACGGCTGGCCCTGCCAGAAGGGTTTCGACCGCTTCTATGGGATCCTCGACGGGTTCACGAACTTCCACCAGCCGCACCGTCTCTACGAGGACAACCACGTCGTCCAGGTCGACCAGTACCCCGACGACTACTACTTCACCGACGACCTCACCGACCGGGCGCTCGACATGGTCCGCCAGGTGCGCTCCGGCCACCCCAGGAAGCCATGGTTCCTCTACTTCTCACATGGCGCCACCCACGCCCCGCTCCAGGTCAGGGCCGCTGACGCCGAGAAGTACCGGGGCGACTACGCGGACGGATGGGACGTCGTCCGGCAGCGCCGTTTCGAACGCCAGCAGGAACTGGGGGTTATCCCCGAGGGTGCGGTCCTGCCACCCCGCAACACCGAGCCGCACCATGCCGTCGAAGCCTGGGACGACCTCACCGACATGGAGCGCGAGGTCTTCGCCCGCTATCAGGAGGTCTACGCGGGCATGGTCGACAACGTGGACCAGAACTTCGGACGACTGCGAGCCGAACTCGAGGCCATGGGGGAGTGGGACAACACCATCGTCGTGTTCACCTCCGACAACGGCGGGTCGCGTGAGGGCCAGGAGCGGGGTACCTCGTCGTACTTCCGCACCCTGCTCGCCCACACCCAGGGCTCCAGCCCGTTCGACGACATCGAGGTGGACCACGCCCGCCTCGACCTCATTGGCGGCCCGCAGACGCTGCCGCACTACCCGATGGGCTGGGCAATGGTGTCGGGCACGCCGTTCCGCCTCTACAAGATCAACACCCACCAGGGCGGTCACCAGGTGCCATGCATCGTCTCGAGGGGTTCCGGGATGGTGGAAGGCGGCGGCCTGCGCACCCAGTACCAGCACGTCACCGACCTGTTGCCCACGGTCCTCGACCTCGTCGGTGTCGACCTGCCGACCACCAGGCACGGGCAGCCGCTGCCCTCGCCCGCCGGCTCGAGCTTCACGACGTCGCTCGCCGATTCCGATACGCCTTCGACGCACCCGGAGCAGTACTACGAGCAGGCCGGCCACCGTGGCTTCTACCGCGACGGCTGGTCGGCGGTGACCTGCCACGGCCGTCGGGAAGCGTTCAGCAATGACACCTGGGAGCTCCACCACCTCGCCGAGGACCCGACCGAGAGCCGTGACGTGGCCGCCGAGCACCCGGAGAAGCTCGCCGAGCTCCGGGAGGCGTGGGAGCAGGCGGCCTGGGACAACCAGGTCTTCCCCCTCGACGAGGGCAGCGGCGCCACCTACATCCAGCGACCACCCTGGGAGGCGGTGCTGGCCGAGCCGGCCACGTTCCTGCCCGGCACCCCGACCGTCGAGCGCTTCCGGTCGGTGCAGTTCATCAACTTCCGCTCGTTCACCGTCGACGTGGCCCTCGCCTACGCCGCCGGTGACGAGGGCATCCTCGTGGCTCACGGGGACCAGGGCGGCGGCTACTCGATGTACGTCGAGGACGGACACCTGTTCTTCGCCTACAACGGCTACGGGGTGATGACCGTGGTCGACGGCGGACCACTCGCCGACGGCACCTCATCTGTGGCGCTCGTCGTGGAGGCGCCCGGAAGCATGCGGGTCCACGCCACCCTGCGGGTCGAAGGCGAGGTGGTTGGCGAGGCCCGGGACCTGCCGCTGCTCACCTCGATGGCGCCCTTCGAGGGCATCGACGTCGGCATCGACCGCCGCTCACCCGTGTCGTGGGACGTCTACGAGCGCCACGGCGCCTTCCCGTGGACCGGAACGCTCCACTCGGTGGCCTACACACCCGGCGAACTGGCCCCCGACGCCGGGGCCCGCTGGCTCGACGTGCTCCGCGAGTCCGCCTCCCGGTACGAATAGGGGCGCCATGACTGCCGTCGAACTGCACGACCTGGTTGATCCGGCGCACACGGTGCTGTGCGTCGTCGAGTGCCAGAACGGGGTGATCGGTGCCGAGTCCAGCCTCCCGGCCCTCGCCGAGGAGGCGGCCGGAATGCTCCCCGCCCTGACGGGTCTGGCAGACGCAGCCCGCGGCGCCGGCGTGAAGGTCGTCCACGCCACGGCCCAGGTGTTCCCGGACCGGTGGGGAGCCAACGACAACGCCCGCCTGTTCGGCGTGGCCCGCCGGTCGTCGGTGCAGTTGGTCGCCGGGACCGCAGCCGCCCAGCCGGTTCCCGAGTTGGGATACGACCCCGCCACCGACGTGGTTGTGCCCCGGTTCCACGGCCTCTCGCCCTTCTCGGGCACCGAACTCGCGCACCTGCTGCGCAACGAGGGAATCACGACCGTGGTCCTCGCCGGGGTATCGCTGAACGTGGCGATCCCGAATGCGGCCTTCGACCTCGTCAACGCCGGCTTCCAGACGGTGGTCGCCACCGATTGCGTGGTCGCCACGCCCACCGAGTATGGCGGACAGGTGCTGGCCAACACCCTCGCCTACGTCGCCACCCTCGCCGGTTCTTCGGAGTTGGCCGCCGCCTGGCGGGGCTAGTCGGTCGACGCCACCCGCCGTCGCCTGGCCCGTACGGCCAGGGCCAGCATGATCCCGACCAGTACTGCACGGTCGACGCGGGGTGCCATGGCGAGCGTCGCAGCGAAGGTGCCGAGTGCCACCACACCGTCTCCCGTCGATGCCCGGGCCAGGCCGAACAGCTTCCGGGGCTGGATCAGGCCGAGCACGGCGGCGATCACCACACCGCCCAGTACGGCACGGGGGAGTGTCTCGAGGACGTCAGCGAATGGCAGGAACGCCAGGACCACGATGCCGGTGACGAGCCCGGACCAGCGGGTGCGGGCTCCGGCCAGCCGGTTCAACGACGAGCGGCTGAACGATCCGCCCACGGGAAATGCTCCGGTAACCGCACCTGCCACGTTGGCTAGGCCCTGGCTGATGAATTCCCGGTCGGCCGACCATCTTTGGCGTTCCTCGGTGGCGAATACACGGGAGATCGACGCCGCCTCGGCGAACCCCACGAGGGCGATCACTACGCCGGCGACGACGACCGATCCCAACTGGTCCCAGGGGAGGTCGAGCCCGAGAGTCGGCAGCCCCGTGGGCACCTCGCCGACAGTCGGTCCCCCGTAGCCCGTCACCTCGGTGCAGAGAATTCCGCCGGTCATGGCGACGAGGGCGCCGGGGAAGAACCGGTGGATCCGGCGTCCGCGCAGCACTAGCACCATGGTCACCGCTGCCAGCAGGATCGCCATGAACTCCCAGTCGCCCGGGTGCCCCAGCGACCAGCCTGCGCGCCAGAGCACTCCGCCGTCGGGTGCTGGCACCCCCAGCGCCTTCGGGAGTTGGGAGCACGTGATGAGGATGGCTGCCGCCGAGGTGAAGCCGGTGACCACCGGGTCGGTCATCAGGTAGGTGACGAGGCCAAGGCGCAACACGCCGAGCAGGAGCCGGGTGACGCCGACGACGAGGGCCAGGAGGGCGGCGAGCGCCAGATAGTCGGCCGACTCCGGCTGGGCCAGCCCGGTCAGCGCTCCGAGGGTGAGGAGGCTGGTCATGGCGACAGGCCCCGTTTGGAGGTAGGGCGAGGATGCGCAGAGGGCTGCAGCGATGAGCGGCAGGGTCGATGCGAAGAGGCCGATGTGCGGAGGGAGCCCTGCCAACTTGGCATAGGCCATCGACTGGGGGATCAGCACCAGGGCGACGCTGAGGCCGGCTAGGAGGTCGGCGATGCCCGCCCTCGAGGGGGGGGACGTCAACGGGACGGACTTCTCCATCCGGCGAGGCTATTGGGCGGGGAAGCGTGAGCCCATCGGCTCGGCGCCGAAGTGGCTCGGGGTGGGTGGCGGGCGAACGGGTTGCGTCAGCCCTGGCCACCGAGGTCCACGCAGTAGGCCTCGTGGTCGATTGCCAGGGCCCTGGACTCGTGACGGGCGGCGAGGCGGAGGAGTTGGTCGAGGGTCTCGACGATGGCGGCGGACCTGCTCGACGAGTGGACGGCGACCAGCGACAGGGCGGCAAGTTCGTCGATCTTGAAGCACTCGGTGCCCAGTCGGCGGACCTGGTTGGTGATGCGGGGGGCCTTCCACTGCGCATCGTGGTAGAGGTCGTCCTCGACGATGGCCCGGGAGTGGTCGGCGAGCGACACCCGGAAAGCGAGGAGTTCGGCCTCGACTTCGGCGAACCAGGTGGAGTCTTCGCTGCGCCGGGCGGCGAGGTCGGCGAGGCGTCCTGCAGCGGGTGCGAGGCCTGCCGTCGACCCGGTGGTATCGGAGGTGATCATCATCAGGGTTCGTCTCCCGTGCTCGGTTCCCGGTGTCGGTTCTGTGGGAACGGGGGGCCGACGACGATGTCGATCTGGCACACAGGATACAGGTTGGTTGTGGCCGAAACCAGAGCGGGGCGTGCGGAAACCACTCTGGGTGGCTTGTCCTGACCACGGGGCGTGGGGGTACGGTCGGCGGGCGATGACCCAGCCGGAGTCGGTACCCCCCGACGAATACCCAAGGACCGACGACATTCCGTCCGACGGGGTCCCCGTCCGTTCGGCGGCGACCCTGCTCCTGTTGGATGACCGACCCGACCTGCACGTCCTGACGCTGCGCCGCACCACGCGGTCCACCTTCGTGGCCGACCACACGCTCTTCCCTGGTGGCGCCCTCGACCCCGACGACGGCGACGCCCGCTGGCCCGACCTCGTTCGGGGTTGGACGCCTGCTTCTGCGGACGACGCACTCGGCACCGGGCCGGGGGCGTTGGCCTTCTGGATCGCCGCCGTGCGCGAGACCATCGAGGAGGTCGGCATCGCCGTCGGACTCGGCGGCGAAGTCGTCGCCCACCGCCACGACCTCGTTTCCGGCCGTTCCCGGCTCAGCGACCTGGTGGGGAACGACGGACTGGACCTCTCGGGAGTCCACCCGGTCGCCCGCTGGGTGACGCCGACGGGTGGCCTGAAGCGCTACGACACGTTCTTCTTCGTCGCCGCAGCACCGCTCGGCGCCGAACCCGTGGCCGACGGCACCGAGGCCGTCGCTGTCGACTGGATGCGGCCCACCGAGGCGCTCGAACGTTGGCAGGCCGGGGAGTTGACCATGATCAGCCCCACGATCTCGATGCTGCAGTGCCTCGAGGGATTCGGCACCACGGCCGAGGCACTGGCGGCTGCCGCCGTGGCGAACGGTGCCCCTCGCCGCCGGGCCAGGATCCTGGACGAGTCCAGCGACCTGGTGCGCTTCCCCGGTGATCCAGGCTACGAGGCGGTGGGCACGAGGGAGGCGCTCGGGTGGGTGTGGATCCCGTCGCATGAAGGGGGCTTCGGAACCCTGGAACCGTAGATTCCCCGTCGTGGGTTCTCCTTCCTTCGTTCCGATTCCGGTGCTGCGTCCGACCGACGCTGCCTACCGGGGTCCCCGGCGACTCCTCGGTCCGTGGACCGCCGATCGTCCCGGCGAGGTCGTCGGCGAAGGCCAGCCCAACGGTGGACGGCTCGGCGTCCAGGGTCCCGACCAGGGCTACGCCCTCCTGTTGGCCCGCACCCTGGTGCCGCGGCTGCACCTGGCCGCCGGCGAGCACCTCGACGACGTCGTTGTCGGCTGCGTAGGCGTCGCCCTGAAGCGGTCCGCCCTGTTCGGCCGGGCCCCGGTCCTCGCCGACCTCGAGGTGGCCTTCGGCCTCTTCGGATTCTTCGGTGATTCCCCATCGACTGCCCTGGTGGAGAAGCGGCGCGAGCTCTTCGCCGGTGTGGCGCACCACCACCACTACGCGGCGGCGCGTTCCATCGCCGACCTCGTGTCCGGGGACCTGCTCCGGCTGGCACCGGACGACGCAGCATCGCAGGGCCTGCCGGCCTGACCGGCCGGGCGCCCCCGACTGATCCCCGCTCCTGCCAGACTCCGTTGATGGAGGAACAGCCGACGTTTCCGCCAGAGGGGCCATCTAAAGGTCAGCCCAGGGGGCGCGCCCTCGACTCGGTCATGCCGATCGCGCTCTTCGTCGGGCTGAACCGCCTTGCAGGCCTGGGATGGGCCGTGCTGGGTGCCACGGTGTGGAGCATCAAGGCGGTCGTCGGCCGTCGTCGGCGCGGGGAGGCCGTCGGGAAGTTCCTGCCGATCCTCGTCGCCTACCTGGTAGTGCGCGGCATCATCGGAATCCTGACCGACTCGGATGCCGTCTACTTCGGCATCGGCATCGGCACGAAGGCCTGCATCGGCGTCGCCCTGATCGTCACCTCGTTGGCCGGCCGGCCCTTCCTCGGTCGGGTGCTCCACCTGGCCCTGCCCATCGACCGAACGACCCGTGTGCACCCGGCCTACCTGCGGACGACCTCGCGATTGACCGTGGCGCTGGGCGTCTGGCAGTTGATCACCTCGACCTGGGACATCTGGCTGTTCAGGCAGACCTCGACCGACGGCTACGTGCTCATCCGGGCGCTGGTCGGCTGGCCGACAGGGATCCTGTTGACCCTCCTCGGGTTCTGGTACGCCGACCGGGCGCTGCGGGCCGTCCCCGACTTTCCGGGCCTGATGCATCTGCTCGAGGAACAGGACGAGCGTCGCCGGAAGGGTTGATCGGCGACTGCCCCGGGTGCGGCTCGTCCGACCTGATGGGCGAACATGGATGCATGGCAGACGGAGCACTCGAGGGGCAGGGCGTCCTCGTCACAGGTGGGGGCACCGGCATCGGCCGGGCCTGCGCAGCGGCGTTGGCTGCGGACGGAGCCGTCGTCACGATCTGTGGGCGGACCGAGGCGACGTTGGCCGAGTCGCAGGAGGTCATCGAGCCCGGCCACGGGGGAAGCGTCGGGTACGTCGTCGCCGACGTGACCGACGAGGGCTCGGTGCAGGTGGCGGTCGGGGCAGCCGTCGAGGCGGCGGGCAACCTGGCCGGGGTCGTGGCCAACGCCGGGGGCGGTGGCGGCATGGGGCCGTACCACGTCCAGGACACCGACGAGTTCCTTCGGGTCCTGCACCTCAACGTGCTCGGCACGATGCTGTGCGTCAAGCACGCCGTGCCGCACCTGGTCGCCAACGGTGGCGGCTCTGTCGTCGGGATGTCGTCGATCGCTGGACACGTCACGCATCCGAACTTCGGCGCCTACCCGGTGGCCAAGGCCGGCATCGAGCAGATGATGCGCAACGCAGCCGACGAGTTCGGACGCTCGAACGTCCGGTTCAATGCCGTGCGGCCCGGCTTCATCGCCACCGAGATCATGAGCATGATCCCCACCGACAGCGACGTGTACGACAGTTACGTCCGCAACACTCCGATGGGCGACGTCGGGCAACCGGAGGACGTCGGGAACCTGGTCCGGTTCCTGATCGGCCCCGAGTCCCGCTGGATCACCGGCACCTGCATCAACGTCGACGGCGGCAACGCCCTGCGGGCTGGCCCCGACTTCTCGCAGTTCGTGGCACCCTCCCTCGGCGACGGCGTCATGTCCGGCAACCTGCCCGACTGACCGGACGGCTCAGGCCGGGTCGACCACCAGGTGGGCTTCGCGGAGGCCGTAGACGAAGGCGTTCGGCATCTCGACCGGCTCAGTGCCGGGAGCCAGGCGAGGGTTGCGGAAGCGCCGGGAGAACTCCTCGAAGAAGACCCGAATCTCGAGCCGGGCCAGCGCCGCCCCCAGGCAGAAGTGGGTGCCGTTGCCGAAGGCCAGGTGGTGGTTGGGGTCCCTGGTGACGTCGAACGACTCGGGGTCCGCGAATTGGGCCGGGTCGCGGTTGGCCGACGAGTACATGAGCAGCACCTGCTCGCCGGCGCCGACGGTCACGCCGCCGATCTCGATGTCCTCGGTCGCCACCCGGCACATGTTGTGGATCGGGGTGACCCATCGGATGAACTCCTCGGTCGCCACGACCGGGTCGGCGCCATCGACGAGCGCCTGGAACTGGTCGGGGTACCGGGTCAACTCGACGAGCGTGCGAGCGATCACCGTGCGGGTCGTCTCGGCTCCGCCGTCGAGCAGCAGGAGGCAGTCGGAGATGATCTCGTCGAGGCCGAACGGGTAGTCGGCGAGACCCTCGACCTCCCGGTCGACCCAGACGTCCATGACCGTGTCGACCGGACAGCCGCCGCCCGAACGCTCGGACTTCGTCGACTCGTAGACGTTCATGCAGGCCTCGGCAAACTCGAAGACCGCCATCACACCGTCCTCGTCGTGGTAGCGGGGGCCGCCACCGAGGGCGATGGTGCGCTCTGACCACTCCTTGAGCTGCGGCCAGGACTCGTGGGGGAAGCCCAGCAGCAGCCCGATCATCTGGGCCGGCAGCGGCGCTGCCAGCTGCGAAATGACCTCGGCCTCGCCGTTCTCGGCCAGGACGTCCAGCAGGCCGGTGACGACGCCGCGCACGTGGTCCTCCCAGTTGCCGGCGGCCCGCGGCGTGAAGCGCCGGGAAACCAGGTTGCGGCGCACCGTGTGGTGCGGGTCATCGAGGGCGATGATCGAGGCGTCGGCCGGAATGTTGGGCCGATAACCGCCCTTTTCGTTGCCCGAGTTGGTGAACCGGAACTTGTCGCGCTCGACCTNGATGATGTCGTCGTAGCGGGACACGCCCCAGAGTTCGTTGACCTCGTCCCAGTAGAAGGGCTCATGGTCCCGCATCCAGGCATAGGTCGGGTACGGGTCGTTTACGTAGAAGTCGCCGTCAAGCAGGTCGAGGGCCGGCCGGTCGGGGGAGGGTCGGAGGGGGTTCGCCACAGCCGGATCGTAGGTCCACGGTCTCN
Source organism: Acidimicrobiaceae bacterium (assembly GCA_002699725.1). Lineage (GTDB taxonomy): Bacteria > Actinomycetota > Acidimicrobiia > Acidimicrobiales > MedAcidi-G1 > S20-B6. Next base: position 36,229 of record PACE01000058.1, on the reverse strand, counting down.
GGCGACTACAACCGTGGTCGAAGGTCGCATTGATCGGGAGGAGTGCCAGGGTGCGAGCCGTGCGGACCGTGGACGGGGAGTTCACNGTCGTCGAGGTCGACGAGCCCGATCCGTCCGACAGCGAGGTCGTCGTCGACATCGCCNCCTCGGGGATCTGTGGCTCGGACCTGCACCTGCAGGGCTTCGGCATCCCGGTCACGTTCGGCCACGAGTGCGCCGGCCACCTCGCCGACGGCACACCCGTGGCGATCCAGCCCCTCATGCACTGCGGGGCCTGTGACCGCTGCCTCGACGACCAGACCCACCTCTGCCGCAACGGCAGCGGCACCATGTACGGCATCGCCCGCGACGGCGGCATGGCCGACCGACTGGTCGTCGACTCGTCCTGCCTCATCCCCCTGCCCGACGGCGTGCGCGTCGCCGACGCCTGCCTCGTCGANCCGCTGGCNGTTGCCCAGCACGCCGCAAANTCGGCCGGCGCAGAGCCGGGCCAGCGGGTGCTCGTCGTCGGTGGNGGNATGATCGGCCTGGCCTGCGTGGCGACGTTCCGTGCCGCCGGNGCCGACGTCGACCTNTCGGCCCGCCACGACCACCAGGTCGCCGCCGGCGAGCGCCTGGGCGCCGGCACCGCCGCGTCGGGCGAGTACGACATCGTGGTCGATGCTGCTGGCACCGGGAGCGCCGTCGCCATGGCCCTCGACCATGCCCGGCCCGGCGCCGTGCTTTCGGTACCCGCCGTCTACTGGGAACCGCTGACCATCCCGAACGCCACGACTTTCGTGGTCAAGGAGGTCAGGATGCAGCCCTCGTACACCTACGGGCACCACCACGGGGTGCGCGAGGTCGACGAGGCGGCGGCCCTGCTGGGTGCCTGCCCGGAACTCGCCGAGGCGGTGATCACGCACCGGTTCGGCCTGGACGACGCCCCCGAAGCCTTCCGGGTGGCCGCCGACCGGGCAGCCGGCGCCATCAAGGTGGTGTTGGAGCCCTAGGCGAGCACCACCATCTCGAAGCGACTGGGCCGACGGAAGACCTCCTCGGCGAGCGGCCGGAACTCCTCGAGCGGGAGGTCGTCGTAGGCGGGGTCGAAGCAGTTCTGGTCGTACTCGTGACAGAAGGCCGAGCAGTCATCGAACCACTGGTGTTCCCGGAAGGCCTCCCGTGCATCCCGGTCGCCACCGAGGTGGTGGAAGTAGTAGTACCCCTGGAACACGCCGTGGTGCCGGATGATCCAGTGGGTCCGGTCCGACACGTATGGCTTGATGATGTCGGCGGCCACGGCCGAGTGGTTGGCGGGGGCGACCATGTCGCCGACATCGTGGAGCAGCGCCGCCACGACCATCTCGGTGTCCTCGCCGTTGCGCAGCGCCCGGGAGGCGCTCTGGAGCGAATGCCGGTAGCGGTCGACCTGATAGCCGAAGCGGGGTCCCTCCATCGAGCGGAGTAGGCCGAAGAGGTGGTCGGTCAGCGAGTCGTGGACGTGGCGCTTGAAGGTGGCGATCGACTCGAGGTAGTCGTCGGCCGTGCCGTCCTCCATGAGGGTCCAGTCGAAGGTACGTGGTGACGTGGGGTCCATGCCCGCGCAGTTTGGCACGGCGGTACCGACCGTGGACAGTCCCGGGGCTAGGTTCCGCGGCGACGGGAGGTCCGATGCAGCCCTACGACGAGTTCTCGATGCTGGCCGACAATGCCGCTGAGGCCGAACTGGCCTGGGAAGGTCCGCCTCCGGTCGAACGGCTCGAGGTGGAGGGTCCCGCCGGCCTGGCCGTGAGCGCCATCCTGTGGGGGACCGGGGCGCCCGAACTGGTGCTGCTGCACGGCGGGGCGCAGAACGCCCACACCTGGGACACGGTCGCCCTCGCCCTCGGGCGGTCGCTGCTGGCGGTCGACCTGCCCGGACACGGCCACTCCGACTGGAGACCGCAGAAGGACTACACACCGCAGGTGCTGGCCGCCGAGGTTGCCCGGGTTGTCGAGATCCATGCCCCCGGGGCCGAGGCGGTCGTCGGTATGTCGCTCGGAGGCCTGACGGCGCTGTGCCTGGCGACCGACCGTCCGGACCTGGTGCGACGGCTCGGACTGGTCGACATCACCCCCGGCACCGACCACGCCAAGGCCGAGCCGATCATCAACTTCGTGTCGGGGCCCGCACACTTTGACGACTTCGATGCCATCCTCGCCCACACCGTCGAGCACAACCCCACCCGATCCGAGTCGTCGCTGCGTCGTGGCGTCCTGCACAACGCCTGCGAACAGGAGGACGGCTCGTGGTCATGGCGCTGGGATCCGATGCGCGACTGGAAGACCGGGGAGAAGCCGAAGGAGAAGGCGCCCGACTTCGGCGCCCTCTGGGACCGGGTCTCGTTGCTGGCGGGTCCCGTCCACCTGTGGCTGGGCGGGGCATGGAGCGTCGTCGGCGACGAGGACGCCGAGGAGTTCCGGCGCCGGCAGCCCGACGTGTCGGTCACGACGGTCGAGGGCGCCGGCCACAGCATCCAGGGTGACCGCCCCCTGGACCTGGTGGCGCTGATCGAGGGGCTGCTGGCTGAGCCTGCCTAAAGGCTCTCGATGCGGCGGTAGCCCTCGGCGAGGGGGACGTCGAAGCGCTGCCCCACTTCGGCAAGTTCAGCGAGGATCCCGGCGCGGAAGGCCCCGGCCTGCGAGCCGTCGGCGTCGGCACCTATGCCCATGGTCGAGAGGTGCTGTGAGCGGTGCGCCAGCAGCGCCGCCACCTTGGCTGCGGCTGCCACCTCGTCGACCGGTTCGGCGTGGTTCGGTTCCTCGGTGTCGAACAGCAGCAGCTCGGCGGGACGGTGGTGGGCGAGGCCGGAGTCGGTCAGGAAGTGCGGGTCGCGGGCGGCCACCACACCGTCGGTGACGAGGAAGCCCGCCGCCCGGTGGTCGGGGTGAAGCCGCCAGCGCCGCCACGGGTCGTGGCCGAGGAGCACGTCGGGTCGAATCCGTCGGATCCATGCCGCCACCTCGTGGGCCGTGGCACGGTCGGCGTCGAGTTCGCCGTCGACCCGGTCGAGGAAGGCCACCTCGCCGGTCGCTCCGAGCCGCTCGATGGCGGCGCCCTGCTCGTCGCGTCGGGTGGCGACCAGCCGGGACGGATCCTCGTCCACGTCCCAACTGCCCTTCGAGCCGTCGGTGCACACGAGGATGTGGACCTCGCAACCGGAGGCGGTCCAGCTTGCGAGCGTGGCTCCGGCGTACAGCTCGACATCGTCCGGGTGGGCACCGACCGCGAGGGCGCGGCCGGGCACCGCCAGTCCGGTCACGTCGACGTCTGGAACTCGAGGTCGGCGGGCTCGTCCACGTCCCAGCCCAGGTCCGGGTCGGGGAGGCTGCGCCACGCAAGGCCCAGGCGTTGCGCCTCGGCGACGTGGCGGGCATGGGAGCCCGGCCCGTAGGCGAACCGGAAGCCGACATCGACCGGGACCACGGCCACGGGCGTGCCGTCGCCGTGCCGGTCGGGCACGAGCGTGACCCCGTCGAAGTCGGCACAGCGGGCGAGGTCGGTGGCCCGGGGCAGGTCACCGTGGGCGACGATCACCCGATCGAAGCCGTCGACGGCCAGCGCGGCGATGCCGGCGTGGACCGCCCGGTCGAGGCCGGGCCCGTCGACCCGGATCACGGTCGCTCCGAGCCCCTCCGCCCAGTCGGCGACCTGGTCGTCGTCGCACACCACCGCCACGGGAAGTGGCGCTGCTGCGGCGATCACCGTCTCGGCCATCCGGCGGGCGAGGTCGGCCCGCTCGCCCGCATCGAGGACCGGTGACAGGCGTGCCTTGGCGCCGCGGAACGCCTTGAGCGGGATCAGTACGGCCGTCTGCACCCGGAGAGTCTATGGGCGGGCCACCCGCCGGAATCCGTCGGCGCCCTAGGCTCGCCCACATGACGACTCGGGCGGCCGTGATCGGTGCAGGCTCCTGGGGTACGACCGTTGCCTCGCTGCTCGCCCCCCGGGTGTCGACCGTGCTGTGGTCCCGCCGCCCCGACGTGGTCTCCGACATCGCCGAAGGGCACGGCAACCAGCGCTACCTCGCCGGCTTCGACCTGGCCGGAGAGTTGGAGGCCACCGCCGACATCGCCGAGGCCGTCTCGGGTGCCGACGTGGTGGTGGTCGGCGTGCCGACGCACGGGTTCCGCGAGACGCTCGCCGCCGCCGTACCGTCCATCGGCGCCAACGTGCCGGTGGTCAGCCTCGCCAAGGGCTTCGAGCAGGGCACCCGCCTGCGCATGACCCAGGTGGCCGCCGAGTTGCTTCCGGGCCACCCGGTCGGCGTGCTCAGCGGCCCCAACCTCGCCAAGGAGATCCTCGACGGTCGGGCGGCGGCGACGGTCGTTGCCTGCTCCGACGCCGGCGTCGCCGAGACGCTCCAGGAACTGCTGGCCTCCGACCGCCTGCGCGTCTACACGAACGACGACGTCGTCGGCTGCGAGGTCGGCGGCGCCGTCAAGAACGTGATCGCCCTCGCCGCCGGGATGGCCGAGGGCCTCGAGACCGGCGACAACGCCCGGGCCGCCCTCATCACCCGCGGCCTGGCCGAACTGACCCGCCTGGGCGAGGCTCTCGGTGGCGACCCCCGGACCCTGGCGGGCCTGGCGGGCCTGGGCGACGTCCTCGTCACGTGCATGAGCCCGCAAAGCCGCAACCGTTGGGTCGGCGAACAGGTTGGGAGGGGCCGTCCGCCGGCCGAGGTGTTGGCTGGGATGGACCAGGTGGCCGAGGGGGTCCGCACTGCCGGCGTCGTCTGCGAACTCGCCGCCGAGGCCGGCATCGAGATGCCCATCGCCGAAGGGGTGCGGGCCGTCATCGACGGTGGCCGGCCCCCCGTGGAGGTCTGGGCTGCGCTCATGGCCCGACGGGCCCGCCCCGAGGTCGACTGAGCATGGGCCTGCTCGACCGGTTTCGGTCGCCGCGCGTCCCGATGACTCCCTCGCTCCCACCGGTGGGCACCCGGGTCGGGACCGACGACGGCTTCTGTGCCGTGGTCGACGGCTCGGCGGTCGTCCACCTGCCCGATCGACCCGTGCGGGTCGGTTGGTGGATCGGCGCCGACGACCGCTGGTATGACCCGTCCGCCGAACGGGCGGTGCGCCAGGTCCGTCCGGGTCCGGTGCCCGTGCTCGAGACCCGCCTGCGGGTGGCCGGTGGCGACATCCTGGCGACCACCTGGGCGGCGATCGGCGACGGTCCGGCGGTCGTCGTCGAGTTGGCGAACGAGACGCCGGTTCCGGTGGCGGTGGCGATCACCGTCGACGGCGACATCCGGAACCTCGCCGTAGAGGGTTGTCGGCTGGTTGCCGACGGCGTGGTCGCCTGTGCGGCCGATCGCGACGCNGGGCGCTTCGCCCTTGTCGACGGGTCGGCCGACCTCTGGTCGGTCGTGACCAGCGGTGGTGCCGGCCAGGCGGCACCCGATCCGGTGTCGAGCCACGATGGGGGAACGGCCGGTGCCCTGATCGTGCCCCTGCTGCACCGCCAGTCGCTCCGGTTCGTCGTGCCGGGTGGCGACCCCTCACTGTTTCCCGGGCCCGACCGGATCGCAGCCGGCTGGGCCACCCGGCTGGAGCAGGCGACGCGTGTGGAACTACCCGACGAGGCGTTGAGCGCCTCTGCGTCGACCGGGCTGGTCGACCTTCTCCTCGCCGAGCCGACTCCCGACGTGGCCGTGCAGTTGGCCGCCTGGGGGCTGCTGCGCGATGCCGTCGACCGGATCGCCGCACACCATCGGGATGACCCGGCTGGGTGGTTGCGTGCGGCCGCCACCTGCTGGGACCTCCATCGTCGGCCGGACCCCTTCGCCGACCTCCCCCTCGAGGCGCTCGTCGCCTCCGGCACTGCAGCCGCATCCGAGCCGGGTGCCGCCGGCCGCCTCGCCGGCCTCTTCGCCGCCCGGGGCGACGCCCGCGCCTCCGCAGACGCTGAGTCGCTCTCCGGGCCGGTGGCGGATCCGGATGGCTCGATGTGGGACCTGGCCCGACGGCTGGCGGCACCGCAGGGCGACGGCCTGACCCTGCTCGGGGAGGTCCCGTCATCCTGGTTCGGGCAGCCCGTCGAGGTGCACGGTCTACCCACCACCTACGGAATGCTGTCGTACGGGATCCGCTGGCACGGAGAGCGCCCAGCGCTGCTCTGGGAGCTCGACCCACACGACGACAGGCTGTTCCGGCTCACGGTGCCCGGGCTGGACCCCGACTTCTCGTCCACCGAGTCGACCGGCGAGGCACTGCTGGCGGCGCTGGTGCCTCCCTCAACCGGGCTACCGCCGGATTCGGGCAGCTTCTCCTAGCAGCGGTTGCACAGGGCCAGCAGCAGCCCGGCTGTCGCCACGACCCGCAATCGCCGGGGCGCCTCCACCTGCCGGAACACCCCCAGGTCGGCGGGCTCCGGGGCGTGGACGGCACCCGGTCGCCGGCCCCGCACCGAGCTGAAGCCGCCGATCGNCAGGATCGAACCGGCCGACCCGATCGACAGGATCGAACCGGCCGACCCGATCGACAGGATCGAACCGGCACTGCCGACCGAGAGGATCGAACCGACCGAGCCCACGGAAAGGATCGAGGCGGCCGAGCCGGCGGAAAGGATGGACCCGACCGACCCGGCGGACCGGATGCTCGTTCTGCGTGCAGCCATCGCTCTGGAGCCTACGACGGGTCCGCCGAACGGATCGGCGACCGGTCATAGGGTCGCGACATGGGTAGTCGTTCGAAGATGCGCAAGGCGCTGCAGGGCAAGGCACCCGGCCTCGCCTTCGAGCGGCGCCTCTGGGCCGCCGGACACGGGGTCATCGCCGGACTCGACGAGGTCGGGAGGGGATCATGGGCCGGGCCGCTCACCGTCGGCGCAGTTGTGGTGAACCGGGAGCGGCGCATCACCGGCGTGCGCGACTCGAAGATGCTCACCGAACCCGAGCGGGAAGCCCTCTACGATCGGATCACCGGCTGGGCCGTCGCCTGGTCGATCGGCCACGCCTCCAACGACGAGTGCGATGACCTCGGCATGTCGGCCGCCCAACGCCTGGCTGCACGACGGGCGCTCGACGGGCTCGTCATCCATGTCGACCACGTACTGCTCGACGGTAGTTGGGACTTCGTCGGCGGCGGCATCGCCACGCCGATCGTTCGGGGTGACCAGCGCAGCCTGTCGATCGCCGCCGCCTCCGTCGTCGCCAAGGTCACCCGGGACCGGATCCTCCGGGAGGCCGCCACCCGGTACCCGGCCTACGCCTTCGCCGACAACAAGGGGTACCCGGCACCAGCGCACCGAGAAGCCCTCGCCGCCCACGGTGCGACCGACTACCACCGGCGGTCCTGGTCGTTCATGGACGGGCTCCCCGGCCCAATGCGCGCTGTGTGACCCGTTTCTGGCGGGTCTCGCTAGGTTGCCTCCCCGTGCAACGGGTCACCCGGCTGCTGGCCGTCCTCATCGCCTGGACCATCGTGGTCTGGGTCGGGCGCGTCCGGAACATCCTCGCCGACGACTCCCTGACGTCGGTCGATCGCTCCTGGCGCCTTGTCGTGGCCGGCGTCTTCCTCGGCTTCGCCGGCATCTCCATTGCGGTGATGGCCGGCTGGTTGAAGCAGCACCCGGTCGGATCCACCCGACTCGTCGCCATCTTCTGCCTCTGGACCGCGGCCTTCTGGGCGGTGCGCTGGTTCGGCATGGTGTTCGGCGACCACGACGCCCGCTTCAAGCTGGTCCACTCGGCGCTGGCGCTCGTTTCGGTCGTCCTGGCGCTGCGACTCCACCGCCTCGACCGCGACGCCGCACGCCACATGGTCCCCCGACAGCCCCCTCGTGAGGACCGGGGCGGGCCCGTCCACGACCGCTAGCCTGCGCCGCCATGGGCCAGCCGATCACCGTCGTCGAGAAGCCGTCCTCCCGTGAGGGCATCGTCCGCTACGAGATCAACCGCAGCCTCACCGGCATGGGCCACGAGCGCTACGCGGCCGGCGACGAGGTCACGGGTGACGCTCCGGCCGACGAACTGGCCCGTCGCCTGTTCGCCCTCGGCGGCATCGCCGGCGTGCACGTCAACGCCAACATGGTCACCGTCGAACTGGTCGACCACGGCACCGAGGGCATCGTCGACGTGATCGCCGACCTCCACCTGTACTACGTCGAGGGCGTCGACGTGCCCACCGAGGAGGACTTCGCCACCGAGGCGGAGTGAATCCTCCGACCGGGCCCGGGGGGGTTTCGGGCGTCGGCGTCGGGCCCCATCCCGAACCCTGGCCGGATGACCCGCGCCTGGACCCCGACCTGCTCGCCGATGGCGACCGGCGCAACGTGGTCGACCGCTACCGCTACTGGCGGGTCGAGGCGATCGTCGCCGACCTGGACACCCGACGGCACCCGTTCCACGTGGCCATCGAGAACTGGGAGCACGACCTCAACATCGGCACCGTCGTGCGCAACGCCAATGCGTTCCTCGCCGCCGCCGTGCACATCGTCGGACGGCGGCGCTGGAACCGGCGCGGGGCGATGGTCACCGACCGCTACCAGCACGTCCACCACCACCCCACGGTCGACGATCTGCTGGCCTGGGCGGCGGGGGAGGGTCTGGCGATCGTCGGGATCGACAACCTGCCGGGCGCCGTGCCGATCGACGACGCCGACCTACCCGAACGGTGTGTGCTGTTGTTCGGACAGGAGGGTCCGGGACTCTCGGCCGCCGCCAGGGAAGCGGCGTCGTTGATGTGCTCGATCCCGCAGTACGGCTCGACGCGTTCCATCAACGCCGGGGTCGCCTCGGGCATCGCCATGCACGCCTGGGTCCGGACCCATGCCGCACCGCCACCCGCCGAGGGGTGACAAAGCTCTCTGGGGAGGNCCATGGNCTTCTCGCTACCCTCGGGCGTGTCCTTATCGCCGGANCTGGAGTCAGGCCCGTGGGAATCCTTGGGAGATGTGTCCTGGTCGCTCTGGCCGTCCTCGCGGGCGCATGCGGTAGCGGAGAGGGCGGCGATCAATCGTCGACGNCCACTGCCGATCACGACCATGACCACGAGGTGATGGAGGGCATTGCCCTCGACGGCCTGGACCATCCGCCGACCGTCGAAGTGGCCGCCGAGTCCGACGGAGCAGGCAACGTCGTGGTGGCCGTCACGCTGACCGGAATCGAGCTCGTCCCCGCCGATCCGCCTGGGGACCATCAGCCCGGCCAGGGCCACCTGCACATCTCCGTCGATGGCGAGACTGTGGCCATGACGTCCCATGCCGTCCACTACCTGACGGGCCTCGCCGACGGCCACCATGAGGTTGCAGTCAGGTTGTCGGCCAACGACCACCGCGACTACCTGTTCGGGGGTTCCCCGATCGGGGATTCAACCATGGTGATGGTCACGGGTGGCACGGTGCCGAAGGCTCCCGACCTGGTATTCGCCGTCGAGGTGTCTGACGGAACCGTCGTCGGCGGGGTGCAGCGCTTCGAGGCGATGGTGGGAGACCTGATTGAGATATCGGTGACAAGCGATGTCGACGACGAGGTGCACCTGCACGCCTATGACATGACCGTCCACCTGCACGCAGGCAGCACTACCACCCTGCTGGTGGAAGGCACGATCCCCGGGGTGTTCGAGGCCGAACTGCACGGGGCCGGTTACCGCGTCTTCGAACTCCAGGTGTCGTGACACCACCCGCCGAGTTGGTCCTCCTGGCCCACGGCGTTGGTGGACGTAGCGATCTGCCCATCCCCGAGTGGCGGGCAGCATGGGGCGCCGTCGTCATTTTGGCCCTTTCCTTCGCTGTACTCGGAAGGCTCTGGCCGAAGGCCCTCCTCCGTAACGCCGCCGAGGGTCGCCACCTTGGAATCGGCGCCGACCGTTTGGCCCGACTGCTTGGGGTAGTCGCCGTGGTCGTCGGGACGGTCCTGTCCACGGTCGTGCTATCGGCTGGCTTGGTCGGACCCGACACGAACGTATCGAACATCGCCCCCGTGACCGTCTACGTGATCTTTTGGGTCGGAGTGCCACTCTCGTCCGCCCTGCTGGGGGACATCTGGCGGGCGTTCAGTCCCTGGGAGGCCCTGGGTCGGCTCGTGGAGGCGCCCACTCGGGTCTTGCGGCCGGTGCCGGGCTTGGTCGGTGCCGGCTGGCCGGCACTGATTCCGGTCGGCGCCTTCCTCTGGCTCGAGCTGGCCTACCACGACGGCGCCCGTCCTCGGGTTCTCGCCTGGGCAGGCATTGCCTACACGGTCTGCCTCCTGGCGCTGGCCCGACGGTCCGGTTGGGGCGTGGCCAGGCGGTCGGAGGGTTTCGGCGTGCTGTTCGGTGCCGTGGGGGCGGTGTCGCCCCTGTACCGCAGCGACGGGCGACTGCGGATCCGGCCCCCGTTCTCGGGCCTGGCACGACTCGAAACGCCTGCTCCGGTCGTGGCGATCCTGCTTATGGCGATTGGCGGCACGGCATTTGACGGTTTTTCCCGCACCCGCTTCTGGGGCGACATCCTGACTGGACGGTCCGGCTGGGAGGCGACGATCGTGAACACGGTCGGCCTGGCCTGGATCGNTCTGCTCGTTGGCCTCGCCTACCACCTGGCCTGCCGTGTCGGTGGACGGGTCACCGGCGATCAAAATCCAGCTGAGCGCTTCGGCGCCAGTCTCGTTCCGATTCTCCTCGGCTACTCCGTGGCGCACTACTTCTCACTGCTCTTGCTGGAGGGCCAGGCCTTCCGATCCCTACTCTCGGACCCGTACGGACTCGGGTGGAACCTGTTCGGCACCCTCGGTGATCCGATCCACTGGACGTTGGTGTCCACGACGGTGGTGGGGTGGGTCCAACTGGTGGCCATTGTCGTGGGACACATGGCCGCGGTCGTAGCCGCCCACGATCGGGCGGTCGAGGCGTGGTCGCCGACCAAGGCGATTCGGAGCCAGTACCCGATGCTGGTGGTGATGGTTGCCTACACGATGGCAGCGTTGGTGCTGGTCGCCGGTTGATCTGCCCTTGCCAGTATCGAACGTATGTTCGATACTGNGTGGATGGGACTACCGGACGGCCACGCATCCATGCTTCCCGACGACTTGTCGACCGAGGGGTGTGCCCCCGCCCCGCGTTCCCGACCACGGTCCCTCGCCGAGGCGGCCCGCCGTGCCCGCACGGGGGCCCCGGCCGGCGAGCGCGCCTTGCCGGTGTCCCCGGTCCTGGCTGGTCTGCTGCCCGACGGCNTGCGGCGGGGGAGCACCGTCGGGGTGGTCGGCCCGGGGGGCCGCTCCCTCGCCTTCTCCCTGATCGCCACCGCCACCGCCACCGGCTCGTGGGCGGCGGTGGTCGGCGACCCCGACTTCGGCCTCGCCGCAGCGGCCGAGGCTGGAGTGGCCCTCGCCCATCTGGCCGTGGTCGACCTNTCCGGTCCGACGGCATCGCGACAGTGGGGGGCCGTGGTGGCCGCCCTCGTCGCTGGACTCGACCTGGTGCTGGTCGCCCCCCGCCGGCAGGTCCGGGCCACCGACGCCCGACGCCTGGCCGCCCGGGCCCGCGAGCGGGGCTCGGTGCTGATCCGGATCGGGGACGCCTCGTGGCCTGATCGTCCCGACCTCNAGCTGGCCCTGACCGGCGCCACATGGGAGGGACCCGAGGATGGCTACGGACGCCTGCGGTGTCGACGGGCCGAGGTCGTCGCCACCGGCCGGGGGCGCAACGCCCGGGAGCGCCGGGCGTTGCTGCTGCTCCCGGATGCCCGGGGAGTTCCCTCCCTTCCGTGAACCCTGCTTCCTACCCCGGTCCCCGCACCCTGGTCGTCCGCTGCCCCGACTGGTCCCTGACCGTCCTCGGGGTGGCGCCCGGCGACCCGGCGCTCGTGCTGGCCGCCGGCCGGGTGGCCGCAGCCTCGGAGGCGGCCCGGGCGGTCGGGGTGGCCCGCGGGCAGCGTCGTCGCGAGGCCCAGGGGCGCTGCCCCGAGGTGGCCGTCCTCGAGCGCGACGAGGCGGCGGAGGCCCGACGCTTCGAACCGGTGNTCGCCGCCCTCGAAGATGTGACCCCGTGGGTGGAGGTGTCCCGGCCCGGTGCCTGCGCCTTCGGGGTCCGGGGGCCGCTGCGGCTGCTCGGTGGCGAGGCGGCGCTGCTGGACCGCACCGCCGAGGTGGTCGGGGCGGCGCTCGACGTTGCAGTCGGCCCCACCCACCCGGGCTGTCGCCTGGGGGTGGCCGACGGCCGGTTCACCGCCGACCTGGCGGCACGGGCGGCGGGTGCCGGTATCGCAGGATCGCTCGTGGTACCGGTCGGCGGCAGCCCGGCATTTCTCGCCCCCCAGCCGGTCGGGGTGCTGGGCCGCCCCGACCTGGCCGACGTGCTGGTCCGGCTGGGCCTCGCCACCCTCGGTGCCTTCGCCGCCCTGTCGGCAGCCGACGTGGTCGGGCGCTTCGGGGCCGAGGGGCGGGCCGCCCACCGGCTGGCCGCCGGCCTCGACGGCACCCCGCCGCAGGTCCGCCGCCCGCCACCCGACCTGGCCGTGGCGGTCGACCTGGACCCCCCGGTCGACCGGATCGACCGGGTCGCCTTCGCCGCCCGGGCCCTGGCTGAGCAGTTCCACGACGACCTGCGGGGCCGGGGCCTGGCCTGCACCCGGGTGGTGGTCGAGGCCGAGACCGAGCACGGCGAGCGCCTCGCCCGCTGCTGGCGCGACGAGGGGGTGCTCGGGGCGTCGGCCCTGGCCGACCGGGTCCGCTGGCAGTTGGAGGGCTGGCTGCACGGTCCGCCGGCGGTCCGGCCCACCGCCGGGCTGGTGCGCCTGACTCTGTTGCCCGACGAGGTGGTNCCGGCCACCGGCCACCAGGCCGGGTTCTGGGGCGGGGCGTCGGCGGCCGACGAGCGGGCGGCCAGGGCCCTCGCCCGGGTGGTGGGCCTGCTGGGAGAGGGGTCGGTGCGGCTGCCCGAGTGGCGGGGCGGACGCGACCCGGTGGATCNGCTGGTCCTGGTCCCCCTGACGGGTGGGGTGGGGGAGGTCGGCCGAGTCGATGCCCCGCCGTCCGATGCCCCGCCGTGGCCGGGGGTGCTGCCCCCACCCTCCCCGGCGGCGGTTCATGCCGATCCGGTGCCGGCCGAACTCCTCGATGACCGCGGCCGTCCGGTCCGGGTCGACGGCCGAGGGGTGCTGTCGGCAGCGCCGGTCGCGCTTCGGGTGGATGGTCGAGGGGTGCATGTCGCCGCCTGGGCGGGCCCGTGGCCGGTGGACGAGCGCTGGTGGGATCCGCGTCGCCACCGTCGCCGGGTCCGCCTGCAGGTGGTGGCCGACGACGGCGTGGCCCGCCTCCTGGTGCTCGAGGCCGGTTGCTGGCGGGTGGCGGCGACCTATGACTGACCTGCCTGACTCGGGCTAGCGTCCCGGGTCACGACAGCCGAGGCATGGAGCACGACGAAGGTGACAGAGTCCGAGAGCATGGAACCCGCACGCGAGGAGATGGACTGGACGAGGTACGGCGTCGCCGTGCGCAAACTCGCGCAGATGGTGGCCGACGACGGCTACCGGCCCGAGATGATCCTGGCCATCGCCCGGGGCGGCCTCTTCGTGGCCGGCTCGTTGGGCTACGCCCTTGCGGTCAAGAACCTCTACGTGATGAACGTCGAGTACTACACCGGCGTCGACGAACGCCTCGACCTGCCGGTGATCCTGCCGCCGTACGTCGACTGGGTCGACCTCGACAATGCGCACGTCCTCATCGTCGACGACGTGGCGGACACCGGCCACACCCTCGAACTGGTGCGCAACAGCGCCCTTGAGCGGGTCGCCGAGGTGCGTTCGGCGGTCCTCTACCAGAAGTCCCAGTCGGTGGTCGACTGCGAGTACGTCTGGAAGCACACCGACCTGTGGATCAACTTCCCGTGGTCAACCGAACCGCCGGTGGTCGATCTCACCCAGGCCGCCCATCAGGTCCTCGACGCCTGATCGTTGCTTTCGGTCAGGCGTGGATCGGGGCGCGGTGGTCGGACCAGCGGGCCTCGGCCTCGAGTTGTGATCCGACGGCGATGAGCAGGTCCTCTCGGCCGTAGGCGGCCACCAACTGCACGCCGACCGGAAGGCCGTCGGAGCTTCCCAGCGGCAGCGAGATGGCCGGCTGGCCAGTGGTGTTGAACGGTGACGTGAAGGTGGCGTAGGGCATCGACCGCTTCGAGCCGCGGACCGGATCGTCGTCTGTCGGGGTGAGTTCGCCGATCGGCGGCGGTGGCAGGGCGGTCGTCGGGGTGACCAGTAGGTCGAATCCCGACTCCCACCATTCGGCCATGGAGCGCCGGAAGGTACTCATGGCCCCCTGCGCCCGCGCATAGTCGACCGCGGAGATGTCCCGGCCGCGTTCGGCCAGGAACCAGGTGCCGGGTTCGACGTCCGCCTCGGTGACCTCGCGGCCCAGTTGGCCACCGAGGTGTTCGAGGCTCAGCACGGCCCCGACTCCCCAGTTGACGCCGAAGGCCCAGCCCAGCTCGTCGATCTGTTCGAGCGCCGGCGGATGGGCGTCTTCGACGTGGTGCCCGAGGTCCTCGAGCATCGCGGCGGTGCGTCGGGTCGGATCGGCGCAGTCGGGGTGGACTTCGGTGCGGGGGCTGTGGTCCATGAAGCCGATGCGGAGGCTGCCGGGATCTCGGCCCGTCTGGTCGACCCACGGGCGGCCGTGGTCTGGTGCGACGACGCCGTCTCCGAGGAACGGGATGGCGGTGGCGTCGAGGATCGCGGCGGAGTCCCGCATGGTGTGGCACACCACGTGCTGGACGGAGAGGCCCCATTCCTCTTTCACGGGCCCCATCGACACGCGGCCCCGGGAGGGCTTGAGGCCGACGAGCCCGCACATGGCGGCCGGGATGCGGATGGAGCCGCCACCGTCGCTGGCGTTGGCGGCAGGGAGCATGCCCGAGGCCACTGCAGCGGCCGCTCCACCCGAGGAGCCTCCGGTGCCGTGCCCGGTGTTCCACGGATTCCTGCAGGGCCCGTAGGCGAGCGACTCGGTGGTGGCCACGAGGCCCAACTCCGGCGTGTTGGTCCGTCCCACGATGACGAAGCCCGCCTCCTTGTAGCGGGTGACCATGTTGGAGTCGATGGTCGAGCGGTGGTCGGCGTCCTTGAGGGCCTGGATGCCGGCGTGGTGGGGCCGGCCGGCCTCCTCGGCCCAGAGGTCCTTCAGCAGCATCGGCACGCCGCGGAACGGCCCGTCGGGGAGGTCCGGGGAGGCCGCCAACTCGAGGGCATCCTCGAACTGTTTGTGGATGACGGCATTGAGGTCGCCATCCAGTCGTTCGATCCGGTCGATGGTCGCCTGCACGGCCTCGACCGGTGAGAGGTCGCCACGCCTGATCCGGTCGGCCAGGCCGACTGCGTCCTCGCCGGCGAGTTCGTCGTTCGTGGGGGAGTTGCTCATGCGAGCGGACGGTAATCGGCCGGCTCCTACGAGTCCGCTTCGGCGCGCTCCAGGTAGTTGTAGATGGTGAAGCGGCTGACCCCGAGTGCCTCGGCGACATCCTCCACGGACTTGCGCAGCGTGAACGCCCCCCAGTTGCCGAGGAGGGCGACGGCGGCCTGCTTCTGGTTGCGGTCCATGTCGACACAGGCCGCACCGATCTCCCGTGCCGCCGCCTCGAGGAGCCGGTCGAGGGCGTGGTGCAGGTCGGGGCGGCGCAGGCCGCCGACGAGTTCGCCCTCCCAGAGCAGCGGGATGTCGGCCTCGGTCAGTTCGTCGGGGCCGAGCAGGGTGGCGCCGAGCGAGTCGGCCACGGGACCGAGGGCGTCGAGGAGGGGATGCGCCACGGCGGACAGCGTAGACCTCGGCGCACGCGTTGACAAATTGTTGAAAAGACGGCAGCATGGAGGCCATGCCGGTGACCATCGCGCGTACCCTCGAAGACGCCTGTACGGCACTCGCCGAGCACCCGGACGCCCTGTTGCTGGCGGGCGGCACCGATCTCATGGTCGGCATCAACCGTGGACAGGTCGGATTCGACCACGTCGTGGTCATCGACCGGGTCGACGAATTGCGCGGTTGGCGGCGGGAGGGCGACGAACTCGTGCTCGGGGCCGGACTGACCTATTCGGAGATGGGGCGTGGGGAACTTCCGGTCCTCCTGCCCGCACTCGCCCAGGCCGCCCGAACCGTCGGCTCCCCGCAGATCCGCAACGCCGGCACCCTCGGCGGCAACCTCGCCACGTCCTCTCCGGCCGGCGACACCCTGCCGGTGCTCGCCGCCCTCGACGCCACCGTCGTCCTCCGGTCGTCGCACGGAACCCGTCAACTGGCCCTGGACCGCTTCGTCACGGGCGTCAAGCAGAACGCCCTCGAACCGGAGGAGCTGATCGAGGCCGTGCGGGTCCCGGTGCTCGACGGACCCCAGGAGTTCCTCAAGGTCGGCACCCGCAACGCCATGGTCATCTCGGTGGCGTCCCTGGCCCTCGTCGTGGACCGTGCCGGTCGAAGCGTGCGGGTCGGGCTGGGCTCGGTCGCCCCGGTGCCGGTGCGCGCCATCGAGGCCGAAGCCTTCGTGGATGGCGCCATCGACTGGGACACCGGTTCCGTGCCCGACGCCGCCGTCGACCGATTCTCCGGCCTGGTCGCCGAGGCCGCCCGCCCGATCGACGACCAGCGCGGGACCGCCGCCTACCGGAGCCACGCCATCGGCGTCCTCGCCCGGCGTGCGCTGCGGCGGGCCTTTTCGGAGAGTGCTCCGTGAGTGCAGGTCCCTACGTCCTGCGGGTCAACGGCAACGACCACGAGGTCCCCGACGCCCACCTCGGCGAGAGCCTCCTCTGGGTCCTGCGCGAGCGCCTGGGCCTGCCGGGCTCGAAGAACGCCTGCGAGGAGGGCGAGTGCGGTTCGTGCTCGGTCCAGGTCGACGGCGAACTGGTCTGCTCCTGCCTCGTGCTCGCCGCAGCAGCAGTCGGCCGTGAGGTGACCACGATCGAGGGCCTCGCCCCCGACGGCGAACTGGCGGACGTGCAGCGGGCCTTCGTCGAGGCCGGTGCTGTGCAGTGCGGCTTCTGCACGCCGGGGCTGCTGATGGCCGTCGACACGCTGCTCGACGACCTGCCGGACGGCGGCGACCCCGACGACCTCATCGTCCGCGAGGCGATCAGCGGCAACCTCTGCCGCTGCACCGGATACGGCCGCATCCTCGAGGCCGTATCGATCGCTGCCGACCTGCGCAGGGGGAACCGCACATGACCGACGTGCGCACCGAAGAGCCTCGGACGGTCCAGGGCGCTCCCCGCATCGGCGAGAGCGCCCCGAGGCCCGATGGGATCCCCAAGGTGAACGGCTCGTTCGCCTTCTCCAGCGACCTCTGGCACGACCGCATGCTCTGGGGCGGAACCCTCCGCTCGCCCCACCCGTCGGCCCGCATCCGGTCGATCGACATCGGACCGGCGGTCGCCGTCACCGGCGTCCACGCCGTACTCACCTCTGCCGACGTACCNGGCAGCCCCACCTACGGACTCGAGCACGCCGACCAGCCGGTGCTGGCATCCGACGTCGTGCGGTACGAGGGCGAGCCGGTCGCCATCGTCGCCGCCGACCATCCGGATGCCGTCCGGCGCGCCCTCGACGCCATCGTCGTTGACTACGAGGTGACGACGCCGCTCGTCGACCCGGGCCTGGCCGAATCGTCCGATCCGATCCACCCTGACGGCAACCTCATCCGTCGCATCCACCTGCGCCACGGCAACCAGGAGGTCGTCGGCGACGTCGTCGTCGAGGGCACCTACGAGGTGGGCATGCAGGACCAGGCGTTCCTCGGCCCGGAATCCGGTCTGGCCATCCCCGCCGAGGACGGTGGCGTCGAACTCTTCATCGCCACCCAGTGGCTCCACGCCGACCGCGACCAGGTGGCCGCCTGCCTCGGCCTCGAACCCGGACTCGTGCGCCTGACGCTGGCCGGCGTCGGCGGGGCGTTCGGTGCCCGCGAGGACCTGAGCCTCCACGCCCACCTCTGCCTGCTGGCCCTCCACACCCGCCGTCCCGTGAAGATGGTCTATTCCCGGGAGGAGTCGTTCCACGGGCACGTGCACCGGCATCCGGCGCGTATGTGGTACCGCCACCACGCCGACCGTGCGGGCAACCTGGTGCGTGTCGAGGCTCGCCTGCTGCTCGACGGCGGTGCCTATGCATCGTCGAGCGGTGCCGTGATCGCCAACGCCACCTGCTTCGCCGCCGGCCCCTACCGGGTCCCGAGCGCCGACATCGAGGGCGTGGTCGTCCGCACCAACAACCCGCCCTGTGGCGCCATGCGCGGCTTCGGTTCCGTGCAGGCCTGCATCGGCCACGAGGCACAGATGGACCGCCTGGCTGCCGCCCTCGGTATGGACCCCGTCGAGTTGCGCCTCCGCAACGTGCTCGCCACGGGAGACCGCCTGTCCACCGGCCAGGTCATCACCGGCACAGCGCCGGTTGCCGAGGTGCTGCGCACCTGTGTCGACCATCCGTCCGCCGCCTCGCTTTCCGGCGACCCGATGTCCCTGCCGGGGGGCGCCGGCCGTACCGCCGACCCCGCACACGTCCGTCGCGGCGAGGCGGTCGCCCTGGGCTTCAAGAACCTGATGTTCTCCGAGGGTTTCGACGACTCCAGTTCGGCCATCTGCCGCCTGGAGGGAGGCGTCGCGACCGTCACCTGTGCCTGCGCCGAGGTCGGACAGGGCTTCGTCACCCTCGCCCAGCAGATCACCCGCGAGGTCCTCGGCGTCGAGGAGGTCGTGCTGGCCCCGGCAGCCACCGCCACGGTGGGCTCGGCCGGGTCCACTTCGGCCAGCCGACAGTCCTGGATGTCGGGCGGCGCCGTGCAGGCCGCCTGCGAGGAAGTCCGCGTCCGGCTCCTCACCCGCGTCGCCGACGACCGCGGCGTCGACCCCGACGAACTCGTCCTGGTCGAAGGCCGGGTCGTGTCGCTGTCGGGCGACTTCGAGGCCGACCTGGCTTCGGTCACCGCCGAGGCGATCGAGGCGGAGGTCGAGTTCCGCCATGCCCCGACCTCGCCCCTCGACGAGAACGGCCAGGGCGACGCCCACGTGTCGTTTGCATTCTCCGCCCACCGAGCGATCGTCGACGTCGACTGCGACCTCGGCCTCGTCAAGGTGGTCGAGCTCACCACGTCCCAGGACGTGGGCCGGTTGCTCAACCCCCTCCAGGCCATCGGCCAGATCGAGGGCGGTGCAGCCCAGGGCGTGGGCCTCGCCGTCATGGAAGAGGTGCTGGTGCTCGACGGTCGGATCCGCAACGCCTCCTTCACCGACTACCTCGTGCCGACGGCCCTCGACATGCCCCCCGTCGAGATCGCCGCCCTCATCGAGCAGCCGGAGCCTGGCGCTCCCTTCGGCGCCAAGGGCATCGGCGAGCCACCCAGCATCTCTTCGACGGCTGCTGTGGTCGCCGCCATCCGCGCAGCCACCGAACTCAACCTCACCCACGTGCCGGTCCGACCGACCGACATCGCACTCGCCGGAGCGTGAGATGACCCACGAGGACCTCCGCATCGACGGCGACCGCCTCCTCCGGCGCATCTCGGACCTGGCGGCGATCGGCCCCATCGGCGGCGGCGGGTCGTGTCGCCTGGCGCTCACCGACGAAGACCGCGACGGCCGCGACCTGGTCGTCACGTGGATGCACGACCTCGGCCTCGACGTCGCCGTCGACGGCATCGGCAACGTGGTCGCCGTGCGGCCCGGCCGCACCGACACCCCACCGGTGATGACCGGCAGCCACATCGACACGGTGCGCACGGGCGGTCGCTACGACGGCAACCTCGGCGTCCTCACGGGCCTCGAGGTGCTCGAGACGCTGACCGAGCGTGACATCGAGACCGAGCACCCGTTCGCCGTCGCCTTCTTCACCGACGAGGAGGGCGCCCGCTTCCCGCCGGACATGCTCGGCAGCCTCGTCTACGTGGGTGGCATGGGCCTCGAGGAGGCGCTCGACATCATCGGGATCGACGGCGCTGTCGTGGGCGATGAACTCGACCGCATCGGTTACCGGGGCCCGTACCCGTGCCCCGGTCCTGCCCCCCACGCGTTCGTCGAACTCCACATCGAACAGGGACCGGTCCTCGAGGCCGAGGGCGTCACCATCGGTGCCGTCACCGGCGTGCAGGGCATCTCCTGGACCGAGTACACGGTGACCGGCCAGTCCAACCACGCCGGCACCACGCCGATGCACCTCCGGCACGATGCCGGCTTCGCCGCAGCGAGCATCGCGACCCACGTACGGGGGCTCGCCACCCGGATGGGCGACGGGCAGGTCGCCACGGTCGGACGTCTCGAACTGCACCCGGACCTCGTCAACGTGGTCGCCGGGTCCGCCGTGCTCACCGTCGACCTCCGCAACACCGACGAGTCACTCCTCCAGGGGGCCGAAGCCGACCTCGCCGGCTTCGTCGACGACCTCGCCGCAGCCGAGGGCGTCGAGATCACCGATCGATCGCTGGCCCGCTTCGAGCCGGTCGTCTTTGACGAACGGGTCGTCGACATCGTGGCGGCCACCGCCGAACGCCTCGGCCACACGGTCAACCGGATGCCTTCGGGCGCCGGCCACGATGCCCAGATGCTTGCCCGGGTCTGTCCGACCGGCATGGTGTTCGTGCCCAGCCGGGACGGCATCAGCCACAACCCCGCTGAGCACACCGACGCCGACGACCTCATGGCCGGCGCTGACGTGCTGCTCCAGGTCATGCTCGCCGTCGACCGTGCCACCCTTGACGGGGGAGTGCCCTCTTGAGCCGCATCGTCACCGTCGGCGCAGCCCAGACCGGCCCCATCCAGCGTGACGACACCCGGGCCGAGGTCGTCGAACGGCTCGTGGCGCTGTTGCGCCAGGGAGCCGACGCCGGCTGCGACCTCATCGTGTTCCCCGAACTGGCCCTCACCACCTTCTTCCCTCGCTGGTGGGTCGAAGACCGGGCCGAGTTCGACCACTTCTTCGAGACCGAGATGCCCGGCCCAGACACCCGTCCCCTGTTCGACGAGGCCGCCCGCCTCGGCGTCGGCTTCCACCTCGGCTACGCCGAACTCACGCCGGAGGGACAGCACTTCAACACGGCCATCGTGGTCGACCGGCAGGGCACCGTCATCGGGAAGTACCGCAAGGTGCACCTGCCCGGCCACCACGACCACCAGCCCTGGCGGGAGTTCCAGCACCTCGAGCGCTACTACTTCGACCCGGGAGCCGGCTTCGGCGTGTTCGCCGGCTTCGGCGGCGTGCTCGGCATGGCGATCTGTAACGATCGTCGCTGGTCCGAGACCTACCGGGTGCTCGGCCTGCAGGGTTGTGAACTGGCGATGATCGGCTACAACACGCCGATCCACTACGCCCCCGACCCGAGCCAGGACGTGCTCCAGGGGTTCCACAACCGCCTCTGCCTGCAGTCGGGCGCCTACCAGAACGGCATGTGGGTGGTCGGCGTGGCCAAGGCCGGCGAGGAGGAAGGCTGCGACCTCCTCGGCGAGAGCGCCATCATCGCCCCGAGCGGCGAGGTCCGGGCCGCCTGCTCGACGGTCGGCGACGAGTTGGCCGTCGCCGAATGCGACCTCGGCCTCTGCGCCAACTACAAGGACACGCTCTTCGACTTCGGCTACTACCGGCGGCCCGAGGTCTACGGCACCATCACCGCCCAGCAGGGCGTCGTCGTGCCGCCGGACGTGGTGGCTGCACTCGAGAACTCGGACGACGACGACACGGGAGGCGCGACATGACCACCTTCGAACTCAACGGCACCACGGTCACCACATCCGACGACCACCCGCACCTGCTGTCCGCCCTGCGCGACGAGTTGGACGTGCTGTCACCCAAGGACGGCTGTGCACCGTCCGGACAGTGCGGCTGCTGCACCGTCCTGCTCAACGGGAAGGCACGCATCGCGTGCCAGACGTCGATGGAGAAGGCCGAGGGGGCATCGGTCGTGACCCTCGAGGGACTCGACCCGGCGGAGCGGGACCGGTATGCGGCGGCCTTCGCCGCCCACGGCGCCCTCCAGTGCGGGTTCTGCACGCCGGGCATCCTGATGCGGGCCAAGGCGCAGATCGACAGGAAGGGCAGTGCCCTCACACGTGACGATGTCGCCCGCCACCTCGGCGCCCACCTCTGCCGCTGCACCGGCTACATCAAGATCCTCGACGCCGTCGAGTCGCTGGCCCGGAACGAGGTGCCGGTGGCTGTGCCCAGTGGCGGTATCGGCAGCAGCGGCATCAAGTACGAGGCCGCCGAGCTGAGCCTGGGAGACCGGCCGTTCATCGACGACCTGCGGCCGCCCGGACTCCTCCACGCAGCCCTGCACCTCGCCGACCACGCCCGGGCCGACGTGGTGCGGATCGACACAGCGGCGGCGGCGGCCGTCGAGGGCGTCGAGGCGGTGTTCACTGCAGCCGACGTCCCGGGTGAACTGCGCGTCGGGCTGATCCACAAGGACTGGCCGGTGTTCATCCCCGAAGGCGGGCGCACCTCCTACNTGGGNGACGTGCTGGCNGTCGTCGTCGCCGGTGACCGGGAGACCGCCCGGCATGCCGCCATGCTCGTCGACGTCGAGTACGTGCCGCTGGCCCCGTTCAGCGACCCGGTCGTCGCGGTCGGGTCCGACGAAGACGCCGTCTGGGGGCTCGACGGCAACGTGCTGTCGGTGTCGGCCTATTCGCGGGGCGACGTCGAGGCGGCGCTCGCCGAATCGGCACACGTGGTCGACGACGTCTACCAGACCCAGCGCATCGAACACGCCTTCGTGGAACCCGAGTCCACGCTCGCCGTCCCCACGGACGATGGCGGCCTGTACGTCTACTCCGGCGGGCAGGGCGTGTGGGACGACCGCAACCAGGTGGCCTCGGTGCTCGGTCTCGACACCGACCGGGTCACCGTCGAACTCGTGAGCAACGGTGGAGCCTTTGGTGGCAAGGAGGACATGTCGAACCAGGCCCAGACGTCGCTGGCCGCATGGCTGCTGGGTCGACCCGTTCGCTGCACGCTGTCGCGTGAGGAATCCCTGCTGATGCACCCGAAGCGGCATCCGATCCGCATGGCCTACCGGGCCGGCTGCGACGCCGACGGCCGGCTAACCGGGCTCTGGGTCCGCATGATCGGCGACTCCGGCCCCTATGCCTCGGTCGGCATGAAGGTGCTCGAGCGGGCCGCCGGCCACGCCAGCGGTCCGTACGTGGTCCCCAACATCAACGTCGAGTCGACGGCAGTGCGCACCAACAACCCGGTCTGCGGCGCCTTTCGGGGCTTCGGCGCCAATCAGGCACAGTTCGCCATGGAGGGCGTCATGGACCGCCTGGCAGCGGCGGTGGGCATCAGCGGCTGGGAGATGCGCAGCCGCAACGTGATCGAGCCCGGTTCGGTCTGGGGCCCGGGCCAGGTCATGGACGACGGTTGCCTCGGCGCCCGCGCCTGCCTCGACGACGTGCGCGAGGCATATGACGAGGCGGCGGTTGCCGGCAAGCCGGTCGGCCTCGGGCTGGGCCTCAAGAACTCAGGCCTCGGCAACGGCTTCAAGGAGATCGCCCGGGCCGTCGTGCACTTCCGCGAGGACGGCAAGGTCGAGGTGCGGCACTGCTGGACCGAGATGGGCCAGGGGGTCCACACCGTGGCCCTGCAGGTGGCGGTCGAGGAGCTCGGCATCGACCCCGAGCGGATCGAGGTCATCGTCGACACCACCCGTGAGATCGGCGCCGGCCAGACGACCGGGAGCCGGGGAACCCTCATGGGCGCCGGCTCGGTCGCTGAGGCCTGCCAGAAGGCCGTCGCCAACGGCTGCCAGGTGGGTGTCGACTACGAGGGCGAGTATCGGGTCGACTGGACCAACTCGATGAACGAGGGGCTCGAGAACCCGGTGATCCACTCCACGTTCGGCTACGCCGCCCAGCTTGTGATCCTGGATCCCGAGTCCGGCGCCATCGAGCGGGTCGTGGCCTCCCACGACGTCGGCCGTGCTGTCAATCCGCAGTTGTGCGAGGGCCAGATCGAGGGGTCCGTCCACATGGGCCTCGGCTATGCCCTCACCGAGGGGTTCCCCGCCGACGAGGAGTCACGACCGCGCAACTCGACCCTGCGGAGCCTCGGCATCCTGCGACCCAAGGACATGCCCGAGGTCGACGTGCGCCTCATCGAGTCGCCCCAACCCAACGCCCCCTACGGGATCAAGGGCGTCGGCGAGATCGGCCTGGTGCCGACGGCCGGTGCCGTGGCCGCCGCCCTCCATGCACACGACGGCGAGTGGCGCACCGAGTTGCCGATGGCCGCCCCCGGACAACTGGAGCACTGGGCCGACTGGGACGGGCGATGACCGACCACGCCGACACGGCGACGACCCCGGGGCTGGTCTGCGCCCACCACCACCTCTACTCGGCGCTGGCACGCGGCATGCCTGCGCCTCCTTCCACACCCGGGGACTTCGGGGAGATCCTCGAACTTGTGTGGTGGCGCCTCGACCGGGCGCTCGACCCCGAGTCGATCCGCTGGTCGGCGATGCTCGGCGCCCTCGAGGCCTTGGAGCGCGGTTGCACGGCGGTCATCGACCACCATGAGTCGCCCGAGGCGATCGAGGGCTCGCTCTCTGTCGTCGCCGATGCGTGTGCCGAGGTGGGGGTGCGGGTCGACTGCAGCTACGGCGTCACCGACCGGCACGGCCCCGACGGGGCGNGGCGCGGCCTCGAGGAGAACGCCCGCTTCCTCGCCGCGGGCGGGAGGGGCCGGGTGGGCGTGCATGCCGCGTTCACCTGCAGCGACGAGACGCTCGAGGCGGCTGCCGGCATGGCCGCCGACCACGGCGTCGGCGTCCACATCCACGTGGCCGAGGGCCCGATCGACTCNGANGCCGCTGACCGACTGCGTCACCTCGCAACCGACGACTGGCTGGTGGTGCACGGCGTGCACCTCGACGACGACCACGGCCTGGCGGGCACCGTNGTNCACAACCCGCGGTCCAACATGAACAACGCCGTCGGCTACGCCCGACCCACCCGGTTCACCAACCCGGTGGCCCTCGGCTCCGACGGAATCGGCGCCGACATGCTCGACGAGTTCCGGGTCGCCTACTTNCGGCACCGCGAACACGACGNGGCCGCCTCGCCCGAGACCGCCTGGGGCTGGCTGGCCGCCGGCTGGGACCTGTTCCCCGAGGCCCGAGACGACCGGGTTACCTGGGCCTACGAACCGATGGACCCGTGGCGACTCGCCTTCACGCCCGGTGTCGGACCGACTCGGGTCGAGGTCGACGGCGAGGTGGTGTGGGCCGACGGTGCACCGACGAGGGTCGATGCCGACGAGGTGAGGGCCCGGGCCGCAGAGGAAGCCAGCCGGCTGCACCGACGGCTGGACGAGATTTGAAATCGAACCGAGTAGAGGAAGCACGACCATGACCCGACTGGCGATCTACCTGCAGGACGCACATCCCATCGGCGAGGCGATCGAGTTCACCCGGTATGCNGAGCAAAGGGGCTTCGAGGCCGTCTGGCAGGCCGATTCGCGACTCGTGCGCGACGCCGTCGTGCCGATGGCCGCTTTCGCCGCCTGCACCGACACCATCAAGATCGGATCGGGGGTCGTCGACTGCTGGACCCGTAACCCAGCGCGGCTGGCCTCGACNTTCTCGACGCTCGACGACCTGGCCCCCGGACGAATCCTGCTCGGCATCGGCGCCTGGTGGGATCCGCTGGCCGCAAAGGTGGGCATCGAGCGCAAGCGTCCGCTGGGCGTCATGCGCGAGGTGGTCACCGTCGTCCGGGCACTGCTGGCCGACGAGACGGTCACCTTCGACGGCGACTACGTGCACCTCGACGGCGTCGAGCTTGACTACGTGTACCAGGAGCGTCGCCCCAAGGAGGTGCCGATCTACATCGGCGCCACGGGCATGAAGATGATGGAGCTGACCGGAGAGATCGCCGACGGCGTCGTACTCAACTACCTCGTGTCGCCCGAGTACAACCGGCGGGCCATGGAGGCCCTCGAGGTGGGTGCCGCCCGTGCCGGACGCAGCGTCGACGACCTCGACCGTCCGCAACTGGTGGTCTGTTCGGTGGCCGACACCCGCGAGGAGGCGCTCGATGGCGCTCGCCTGATGGTCACCCAGTACCTCGGCCAGCAGCCCCACATCATGAAGGCCTCCGGCGTCCCCGAGTCGCTCCTCGAGGAGATCGGCCGGGTCCTGACCTGGCCCGCCACCCACGATCAGGTCGAGGCCGCCTCGAGGCTGGTGCCCGACGACATCGTCCAGATGATCTGCGCCGCGGGAACGCCGGACGAGGTTCGTGAGAAGGTGGGGCAGTACATGGCCGACGGCTGTACCTGCCCGATCCTCTACCCGCTGGGACCCGACGTGCACAAGATGGTCGACGTGTTCGCCGACTGGACGCCCTGATCCGATGACCCGGCTCGTCGTCCGCGGCGCCCGCTACCCGGGCGACATCGCCGTCGAGGACGGCGTGATCACGGCCATCGGCACGGTCGAGGCGCTGCCCGGTGACGAGGTGCTTGCCGTCGACGGCGACATCGCCACGGCCGGGCTCGTCAACACGCACCACCACCTCTACCAGTGGATGACCAGGGGCCGGGCCACCGGGTGCAACCTGTTCGAATGGCTGGTGCACCTCTACCCGATCTGGAACCGCCTGTCGGTCGAAGACGTGCGCGCCGCCGCCTTGGTGGGCCTGGGCGAACTGGCCGCCTCCGGTTGCACGACGGCGTCCGACCACCACTACCTGGTGCCAGGCGGCGACGACTCGGTCTTCGATGCGATCGTCGATGCTGCCGGCGAGGTCGGCATCCGACTGTTCCTCTCCCGCGGGTCCATGGACCTGGGGGAGAGCCGCGGCGGCCTGCCGCCCGACCGGGTGGTCGAGGACCGCGACGCCATCCTCGCCTCGACCGAGGCCGTGGCCGCACGCCACCACGACGGCGACATGGTCCACGTGGTCGTGGCTCCGTGCAGCCCGTTCTCGGTCACCACCGAACTCATGGTCGAGTCGGCGGAACTGGCACGGAAGTTGGGCCTGCGCCTCCACACCCACCTCTGTGAGACCATCGAGGAACAACAGCACTGCCTGGAGCGGTTCGGACGACGGCCGGTCGAGATGCTCGAGGAATGGGGCTGGGTCGGCGACGACGTCTGGTTGGCCCACGGCATCCACATCGACGACGCCGAGATGCGCATCCTCGGCGACGCCGGCACGGGCGTGGCGCACTGTCCGTCGTCCAACGCCCGGATCGCGTCCGGCATGTGCCGGGTCACCGACCTCATGACCGCCGGCTGCCCTGTCGGCCTGGGCGTCGACGGGGTGGCGTCCAACGAGGTGGGCGGCCTCTTCCCCGAACTGCGCCAAGCCCTGTACACGGCTCGGCTCCGGGAGATGAGGCCTGACGCCCTCATGCCGTCCGACGTCCTCGAGATCGGCACGCACGGGGGTGCCCGGTGCCTCGGCCTCGACGACGTGGGGCGCCTGTCGCCGGGAATGCGGGCCGACCTGGTGGTCTGGCCGGGCGACGACCTCGGCGACGTCCACGACCCACTTGCCGGTCTTGTGCTCGGCCCGGACCGCCGGGCCCGCCACGTGCTGGTTGGCGGGAAGCCAGTGGTTGCCGACGGTTCGCTCCTCGGCGTCGACCTAGCGGCGGCCCACCGTGAGCTCGCCAAACGCGCGAGGCGGCTCTGGTGAGCGGAACTGACGTCGTTGGGCCATGATGGCGGCGTGACCACCACCGCCGAGTTCACGATCGAGCCGTTCGTGGACGGCGCCCCGGGCCCGCACGTCCAGGCCGCCATCGCAGTCGCCGAGGAGGCCGGGCTGGAGGTGGAGGTCGGCCCGTTCGGCACGTCGGTAACNGGCGAGACGCCGGCCGTGGTGTCCACCGTGGACGCCGTGCTCCGGGCCGCCGTCGAAAACGGCGCCACCCGTGTCTCGCTGCAACTGACGGTCGATCCGACCTCCGGGTGATGGTCGGATGCATCCACCGAANGTGGGCCGTACCCACGATCGACACAGGGGAGGAGNTCCGATGAAGCGACGCCNGTTCGGACTGCTCGCTGCTGTCCTGACCCTGGGCCTTGTCGCCGCATCCTGTGGTTCCGAAGGCGTAACCACGACCAGGGCCGCCTTCGTCTACGTCGGCCCTGTCGGGGATGCCGGATGGACGTGGGCGCATGAACAGGGCCGTCTTGCTGCCGAAGCGACGACAGGCGTCGAGACCGCCTTCGTCGAGTCGGTTCCCGAGGGTGGAGCCGATTTCGCCGACAGTGTCCGCCAGTTCATCGACGACGACTACGACGTCATCATCGGCACGTCGTTCGGCTACATGGACGACATGCTGGCCCTTGCCGACGAGCACCCGAACGTCGTCTTCGAGCACATCTCGGGCTACCTGTCGAACGACACCAACTTCGGCAACTCCTTCGGCCGCATGTACGAGCCCCGCTACCTCTCCGGCATGGTCGCCGGCTCGGCCACCATGTCGAACCAGGTCGGCTACGTGGCCGCCTTCCCGATCCCGGAAGTCATCCGGGGCATCAACGCCTTCACCCTGGGCGTCCAGGAGGCCAACCCGGGTGCNACCGTCGAGGTGGTCTGGACCAGTACGTGGTTCGACCCGGTCGTCGAGGGCGACTCGGCCCAGGCCTTGCTCGACAAGGGCGTCGACGTGCTCGCCATGCACCAGGACTCCCCGGCCGTCGGTGAGAAGGCCGAGGCAGCCGGTGCCCGGTGGGTCTCGTACAACTCGGACATGAGNGCCTTCGCCCCGAACGCCTACCTGACGGCGCCCGTCTGGGACTGGGGCCCCCGGTACGCCGAGATCATCGAGGCGGCAAGGGCCGGCACCTACACGCCGGCGCCGGACGGTTACTGGGGCTCGATGGCCGATGGTGTGGTCGCCCTGGCGCCGATCGCCTCCGACGTAAATGCCGATGTCGTGGCAGCGGTCGAGGCCCGCAGGGCCGAGATCATCGCCGGCACGTTCCACGTGTTCAGNGGTCCGATCAACGACCAGGACGGCTACGAAGCCGTGGCCGCTGGCGAGACCCTGGACGACGGTGCNCTGCTCGGCATGGAGTTCTTCGTCCAGGGCGTCATCGGGACCCTCGGGTAGACGAGATTGTCCGCTACCCGCNCTGATCGGCGCTGGAGGAGAGGTCGCCTCTCCGGGGCCGCGGCGCCCGGCCGTCCTGAGATCCCACGGAACACGCCATGAGCCAGGCTGCCGCCGTCGAACTGGTCGACATCTGGAAGCGGTTCCCCGGCGTCGTTGCCAACGCCGGTGCCAACCTACGCGTCGAACGGGGAACCGTCCACGCCGTCCTCGGCGAGAACGGGGCGGGCAAGTCNACGTTGATGAACGTGCTGTCGGGCGTGTACCGGCCCGACGAGGGAGAGGTGCGCCTCGACGGCACACCACAGCGCTTCCACACCCCGGCTGATGCCCTGGCAGCGGGTATCGGGATGGTTCATCAGGAGTTCCGCCTGGTCCCGTCGTTCACGGTCGCCGAGAACGTGGTCCTGGGCTCCGCCGAGCGCATCCTGCGGCGCCAGGACGTCGAGGCCCGCGTCGACGAGGTGGCTCGCCGCTTCGGCCTCGCCACCGAACCGGATCGTCCGGTCTGGCAACTGTCGATGGGGGAGCGGCAGCGCGTCGAGATCCTCAAGTCCCTGTGGCGTGATGCCCGAATCCTGATCCTCGACGAGCCGACCGCCGTGCTCACGCCCAACGAAGCCGACGAGCTCGGCGAGGTGCTCCGGCACATGGCCGACGACGGCCGGTCGGTGATCTTCATCAGCCACAAGTTGCACGAGGTTACGGGGTTCTGCGATGTGGCGACCGTGCTGCGCGGCGGTGAGACCGTCGCCGCCTCGCTCCCGGTTGCCGAGACCGACGCTGCCACGCTGGCGAACCTCATGGTCGGATCGACCTCGCTGGCCGGCGAGCGGCCGCCGTACCGGACGCCGGGCGAGGTCCGGTTGGCAGTGTCAGGGCTCTGCGCCCTGGACGACCGTGGACTCCCCGCCCTCCACGACGTCGACCTGGAGNTTCGATCCGGAGAGATCGTCGGAATCGCAGGCGTGGCCGGCAACGGCCAGCGGGAACTGGCCCAGGTGGCCGCCGGCCTCCGGGGCTCCNCGGCCGGGTCCGTACACCTCGACGGAAAAGACGTCACCAGCGCCCCACCGCGGCGACGCTTCGGTCTCGGACTCTGCTACATCCCCGAGGACCGCATCGGCGTAGGCCTCGCCCCGCGACTCTCCGTCGTCGAGAACGCCGTGTTGCGCACCTACAAGGGGCACCGGCGGGGGCCGTTCCTTGTCGGGTCGAGGCTGACCGCATACTGCCGGGACCTCGTCGAGCGGTTCGGTGTCCGCACGGGGGCGTTGGGCGACCCCATCGCCGGGCTCTCCGGAGGCAACCTGCAGCGCCTCCTCGTCGGNCGTGAGTTGAGCGGCCGGCCGGATGTCGTCGTGGCCGCCCAACCCACGCGCGGCCTGGACGTCCAGGGCGTGAAGGCCATCCAGGACCTGCTCGTGGCCGAGCGCGATGCCGGGACGGCGGTACTCCTCATCTCNGAGGACCTCGACGAACTCCTGACCCTCGCCGACCGCCTGCTGGTCATGCACGAAGGTCGCATCGTGGCCGCGTTCGATCCGATGGACTCGGAACGAAGTGTCATCGGCGAGGCGATGGCGGGCCATCTGGCGGACGAGGGGGCGGCATGAAGCGTCCGGTCCTCGTCCGACGTCACCGGCCGCTCCGGGGCGGCCAACCCCTGGCCTTCGCAGTCGGCCTGATCCTGGCCCTCGCCGTGGGCGCCGTCCTCCTGATGGCGGCGGACCACGAGCCCCTGCGCGTGTACCAACGCATGTTCGAGAAGTCGCTCGGCGACCAGAATGCCTGGTCGCTCACCCTGAACCGGGCGGTGCCGCTGGGCCTGGCCGGACTNGCCGTCGCCGTCGCCGGTTCGATGGGGCTTTGGAACATCGGTGCCGAGGGACAGATCCTGGCGGGTGCCATCGGCGCCGCCTGGGTCGCGCGCATTGGTGGAACCTGGCCGGGTCCGATGCTCCTGACCGGGATGCTCGTGGGCGCCGTCATCGGTGGTGGCCTGCTGGCCCTGGTCCCGGCCATGGCCCGGGCCCGCATCGGGGTGAACGAGATCATCACCACGCTGATGCTCAACGAGATCGCCCTGCGCCTCCTCCAGTGGTTGATCCACGGTCCGTGGAAGGACCCCGATTCCTACAACTTCCCGTTGACGCCGGTGCTGCCCGCCCAGGCGCACCTGCCGACACTNTTCGGGCGGGCCCACTTCGGGGTCATCATCGCCGGTGCGGTCATCTTGGTGTTCGGCATCGCCGCCAGCCGCACGGCGTGGGGCTACGAGTTGCGGGTGGCAGGATCGTCCGCAGACACGGCTCGCTACGCAGGCATCTCGCTGAAGCGCAAGATCCTGACGGTGCTGCTGCTCAGTGGCGGCGTGGCCGGCCTCGCCGGTGGAGTCGAGTTGAGCGGTACCGCAGACCGGCTCACGGAGGGCATCTCGAACGGCTTCGGCTATGCGGGCATCATCGTGGCCGCTTTGGCCCTGATGCGACCCTCGGGCGTCGCGGCCGTGGCGTTGCTCTTCGGTGCAGTCCAGGTCGGGGGCCAGAGCATCCAGATCATCGGGGTCCCGGCCTCGATATCGACGATCCTCCAGGCGTTCATCCTCTTCGGTGCCATCGGCGCCGGCGTGTTCGTCCGCTACTCGTTGCGACTGGTCCCGACGGGCGTCGACGCATCGGGCGAGGGGGGCACCGCAGCATGACCGAGGCGTCGATGATCGGCCTGCTCGTGGCAACCGTCTCGTTCGGGGCGCTGCTCTACCTGGCGGCGCTCGGTGAACTCATCTCGGAGAAGGCCGGGGTGCTCAACCTGGGTGTCGAAGGGATGATGGCGATGGGGGCGGTCAGCGCCTTCATGGCGGCCCACCAGACCGGCAACCCCTGGATCGGCCTGGTCGTCGGAATCCTGGCCGGGGCCCTGACCGGGCTGTTGCACGGATGGTTCACGGTCGTGCTCGGTGCCGAACAGGTGGTGTCCGGCCTGTCGCTCACGATCCTCGGTCTCGGCTTCGCCGCCTACATGGGCAAGAACGTGGTGGGTCGGCCACCTGGTGCCGTGCTGGCGCCGGTGGACTGGGGGCCGCTCACCGATATCCCGTGGGCGGGGCCGGTGCTGTTCGGACAGGCGCCCTTCGTCTACCTGGCCGTGTTGGTCGGCATTGCCACATGGTTCGTGCTGTCGCGTACCCGGGCGGGCCTGGCACTGCGTGCTGCGGGCGAATCGGCGTCCACCGCCGACGCCGCTGGACATTCCGTGGTCGGCCTGCGCCTCTGCGCCGTGGGGATCGGCGGCGGTCTGGCCGGCGCCTCGGGCGCATACCTGACGCTCACGCTCACCCCGCAGTGGGCCGAGGGCATCACCGCCGGTCGGGGCTGGATTGCCGTGGCGCTCGTGATCTTCGGTGCCTGGCGTCCGGGTCGTGCCGCCGTGGGTGCCCTGCTCTTCGGCGGGCTGCTGGCACTCAAGACCCGCCTGCAGACCTTCGGCGTCGACTTCTCGCCGATCCTGCTGTCGATGCTGCCCTACGTGTCAACCATCGCGGTGCTGATCGCCATCTCGGTCCGGGCGAGGAACCGCCCATCCCCGGCGCCCGCCGCACTCGGTACCGCATACCGTCGCGAGGAGCGTTAGCGCTCGATGCCGGTGAGGAGGACGACGGCCGGTTCGTCGGCGTCCCTAGTGCCCTCCCGTCGGGCGGCCAGCAGGCCGGCCAGGCCGGCGGTGCCGGTCGGGTCGGCGGGCACCTCGGTGTGGGCATGCACCAGTCGGTGGGCCTCGGCGATGTCTGCCTCGGTCGCCACGACGGGCGTGGTCTCGTCCTCGAGCATCGTGGCCACGAGGGGCTGCCAGTCGTAGGCGACGTCGTCGAGGATCCCGGTGGCCAGCGACGAAGGGTCTTCCCAGGGCCACATGTGGCTGTCGGAGTACGGGTCGTCGGCGTTGGCGGCGAGGTCGAACGCCCGGGCAAGGGGGGCGCAGCCCTCGGACTGGACGGCGTGGAGCCCCGGCCGGGCCGGCAGCACGCCGAGGGCGACGGCGTCGGTGAGCGCCTGGACGCAGCTGCTGGCCAGCGCCCCGCCGCCCACCTGCACGAACAACCGGGAATGGTCGACGCCGCATCCGGCCAACTGTTCGGCCAGTTCGAGGCCGAGCGTGCGGCCACCGTCGATCGTGAGCAGGTTGTCGGTGCCCTGGCAGCCGAAGGCCACGGCGCCCTCGGTGACGAGCTCGCGTGTCCGCAATACGCACGGATCGCCGACCTCGTCGTCGTTTCGTTCGCAGGTCCGGACGTCGGCGCCCAGGCTGGTGAGCCGGTCGACCACACCGGCGTCGGCCCAGGGTGGGACATGGACCGCCAGTGGTCGTCCGGCGGCCCTGGCGACAACGGCGGCTCCGAGCGCTGCGTTACCGCACGAGGCAATGGCAAGCGGGGTGTCGACGGGAATGCCCTGGACCTCGAGGTGGATCGCCAGCCCGAAGAGGTGGCGGGCCTTGTGGCTGCCCGAGACGTTGCCGGTCTCGTCCTTGGCCCAGAGCCCACCCNCCTGGCCGATGGCCTCGGCCANCTCTGTTACGCAGAGGAGTGGCGTGGTGCGAAAGCCAGAGCCGTCCACCTCGGCGACGGCGTCATCGAGGCGCCGGACGAGGTTGACGTAGGCACCGTCGNCGAGCCCTGCAGCGAGGGCGGCGTGGTGCGCCCAGAGCAGGTGGCGGAACCGGACGAAAGGATTGGGATCGTCGCNGTGTTGCGTGTCGGGACCCGGCCAGATGGCACCGGGAGGGGTGCCCAGCCAGCCGACCGGGCGGGGGAGCGTCACGACCCGGAACGTACCCCGGTGCGGGCGTTGAANTCGTCGATCATGTCGTCCCAGACCGGCGCCAGTNCCTGGACGCCCTTCCAGAAGCCNTGGTCGCGGCGGATTTCGTAGTCGTCGAGTTNCACGCCCTGCTGCTCGACCCACGTGAAGTAGCCCAGGTTGAAGATGCGGTTGCGGCCGACCTCGTCGAGCATCTCGACGTGGGAGGTGTCGGCACCGGCCAGGTGCTCGTCGACGGCGGCAGCCGCCTCGGCGGATCCGAATCCAGTGGCGTAGCGGCCGGCAGCCATGGCCTCGCGCTCGCTGCCGTACATCTCGGCGCCGTCGGTGGCCACCGTGATGAGGGCGTCGTCGGCACCGAGGCCGAGTTCCCTGGCGGTCTTGATGGCTGCGAGCACGTTGCAGATGCTCGAGAGTCCGAAGTGGCCGAGTGTGGCGACGACGGCNTCATCGACCCCGCGGTCGCCGGTGAGGTGGGTGCGGCCCTCGTCGGTGTTGAACACCATGCCGAGTTCGTCGCAGGCCCGGTCGCTCACCGCCACGACGCCGTCCATGTTCGTGACGTTGTGGATCAGGGGGATGTGCTTGTCGCCGATGCCCTGGATGTTGTGCTCGCCGAAGCCGTTGTAGAGCATGGTCGGGCACTCGAGGGCCTCGACGGCGACGATCCGGGCACCGTGGTCGGACTTGAGCCGCTCGCCGGCGGCGAGGGTTCCCGACGATCCGGATGCCGCCACAAAGGCCGCCAGCCGTAGCCCCGGATTCGACTCCCGGTGGTGGAGGTAGAGCCGCTCGAGGGCACGGCCGGTCACCTCGTGGTGGCCGACGTGGTTGGCGAACTCGGTGAACTGGTTGAGGATGAAGTTGGCCGGATCCTGCGCTAGTTCGTCGCAGGTGTCGTAGATCTCCTTGACGTTGCTCTCGGAGCCCGGAGTTCGGATGATGTCGTCGGGGTTGTCGATCCACTCCTCGAGCCATTCGAAGCGCTCNCGGCTCATGTTCTCGGGGAGCACGGCGACGCCCCGNCAGCCCATGAGGGTCGAGATNGCCACACCGCCGCGTGCGTANTTGCCGGTNGAGGGCCAGACGGCACGGTGCTCGGTCGGGTCGTACTGGCCGGTCACCACCCGCGGCACGAGGCACGCGTAGGCGGCCAGCACCTTGTGGGCGCCGATCATCGGGAAGCGGTTTCCGAACGCCACGATGATCGGGCTGTCGACGCCNGTGAGNTCCGGGGTGAGGACGACGTGCTCGGGCAGNTCGGTGCGGCCACCGTGGAGGTCGTTGTACCAGTGGACGCGGAACAGGTTGAGCGGGTCGGCGGCGTTGCGGTCGATGTCGGCCANGGAGGCGGTGATGTCGNCGGGGATNCTCGAAGGATCGGCCAACTGGGCGAACGTGGGNAGGACGATGCCCTGNTGGCG
This sequence comes from Acidimicrobiaceae bacterium, assembly GCA_002699725.1. GTDB lineage: Bacteria > Actinomycetota > Acidimicrobiia > Acidimicrobiales > MedAcidi-G1 > S20-B6. The sequence goes on along the minus strand of PACE01000058.1, from coordinate 952 downwards.
GCAGCGGTCGACNCTGCGCCNGTAGGACTGCTGGTCGACGATCTCGGNCAGNAGGCCGAATCGGCTGGCANCGAAGGAACCGGTGGCCGTCATGGGGCGCAGGCTATCCCGCNGTCGTCGTGNGGGTTGACAAAACGTTGAANTGGGGTGACGCGAAATCAGCGTCGCGAGGTGCGAACATGGTGNGATGTTTCGGAGGNTCNTGCAGGTCGGACTCACCGCGTCCCTGGTCGTCCTNNGCNTCGTGGTGGCGGCGCGCGCAGCCGAGCCNTCGGTGCGACCGGTGTTGTATCCGGCCNCNNCCGNGGTTGCCGAAGTCCGCCAGGCGGCGCTTCCCACCACGACGAGCACCACAACCACGACCACCACAACCACGACCACGACCACCAGCACGACCACCAGCACGACCACCAGCGAGCCGCCGACCACGACGACCACGACGACCACTACCGAAGCCGCGCCGAGCAGCGAGTCGCCGGCCACGACCACGACCGGCGTTCCTTCCGACGATGCCGAACCCACTGTCGAGGAGCTGGCGGTGCTGGGTGACGAGTACGGCTGGTTCGAGCGCGGCGACCGGGTGCGCGACCTGCAGCAGGTGCTGGACCTCTCCGTCGACGGTGTCTACGGTCCGGCGACGCGAGCCGTCCACCTGGCGGCGATCGAGGAGTGGGGCCTCGCCGCCGACGGCATTCCGCCTATCCCGACGACCACCACCACGACCACTACCGAGGCACCCGTCGACGAGGAGGCGGTGCTCCTGGCGTCCTATGGCTGGAACGAGCGGGGAGCAGGGGTCCGGGTGCTCCAGGGGGTCCTCGGTATCGGCGTCGACGGCCACTACGGACCGGCGACACGTGCTGCCCACCTGGCGGCGATCGAGGAGCGGGGCCTCGTCGCCGCCGGCATCCCGGCGGTTCCGACCACGACCGAGGTTCCGACCACGACCGAG
>PACE01000057.1 GCA_002699725.1 Acidimicrobiaceae bacterium | reverse complement strand
CACGACGACGGCGCCCGCCACCACGACCTCGACCACGACGACGGCGCCCGCCACCACGACGGCGCCCGCCACCACGACGGCGCCCGCCACGACCTCCGCCCCCTCCGTCGGTACGACCACGACGGCGGTGCCGTCCACCACCTCCACCACCGTGCCGACCATCACCGTGCCCTCCACGATCCCGCCGCCTTCGGACGGACCCCCTCCGTTGCCGCCGATGACGATCATCGACGGCCGGCTCTACCAGGACGGCGGAATCCCCCTCCCGCCCTACTACCTGGGATGAACCGGGCCGACTTGTGGCGGTCCGGCTTGATCCGGTCGGAAAGGGGCTGATGGGAGCCCCTGCTTCCCGCTATGGTCCCATCGCGCGAGTAGGCACCGGACGATGAGACGGGCTCCATGGAACTGGTCACCCACAAGAAGCTCTACCTGGTCGCAGGACGGGCGAGCCTGCCCCTCGCCGAGGAGATCGCCGCCGAGCTCGGTGAGGAGCTCGGTGAGCCGAACCTGGCCGAGTTCGCCAACGGCGAGATCCACTGCCGCTTCGCCGAGTCGATCCGCGGCTGCGACGCCTTCATCATCCAGTCGCACAGCAACTTCGAGGAGTCGTCGATCAACGACACCCTCATGGAACAGCTGATCATGGTGGACGCCGCCCGACGGGCCTCGGCCAAGCGCATCACCGCCGTCTGCCCCCACTACGCCTATGCCCGCCAGGACCGCAAGTCCTCGGGACGCGAGCCCATCACCGCCAAGCTTGTCGCCAACATGTTTGCTGCAGCCGGGGCCAGTCGCCTGGTCAGCGTCGACCTCCACTCCGGACAGATCCAGGGCTTCTTCGACGGTCCCGTCGACCACCTCACCGCCATGCCGGTGATCACCGACTACCTGACCGGCCTTGAAGGCGATCTGGTCATCGTGTCGCCGGACGCCGGTCGGGTGAAGGTGGCCGAGCGCTACGCCAACCTGCTCGAGGCCGACTTGGCGATCATCCACAAGCGACGGAGTTCGACCACTTTCAACACCGTCGAAGCCAAGGAGGTCGTCGGCGAGGTCGACGGCAAGGTCTGCGTGATCGTCGACGACATGATCGACACCGCCGGCACCATCTGCGCCGCCGCCGACCAACTCACCCAACGAGGCGCCGCACGGGTCGTCGCAGCCACCACCCACGGCGTGTTCTCCGGCTCGGCACTCGAACGCCTGGGGGCTTCTTCGATCGAGAAGATCATCGTGACCAACACGCTTCCGTTGCCCCAGGGGGCGGACGGCGACCTCTTCGAGGTCCTCTCCATCGCCCCGCTCCTCGCCCGGGCCATCAACGCCGTCTTCGAGGACACCTCGGTCAGCGAGATCTTCGGCGGCAACAACCTGGCCTGACCCTCCGGAGCCTGCACCGGTCGTCGCGGGACGATCCGCCGGTAGGATTCCCGACCGATCCAATGGGCATCCGGATCACCGGTTCTGTCCACTCCCCTTCGCGTGAAGGCCCCGAGAAGCAACCCCGAGAGAAGACTCCTCCATGGACGAAATCGTGCTCACCGCGGCCACGGGCCGCACCGCCGGCACCCGGCCCAGCCGCCGCCTGCGCGCGACGGGCGGCATCCCCGCCGTTGTCTACGGCCTCGACCAGGATCCCGTGACCGTCACGGTCGAGTGGCCGGAGCTGCGTCGTGCGATCACCACCGATGCCGGCCTCAACGCCGTCATCCAACTCGAGGTCGACGGTGACCGGCACCTCAGCATCGTCAAGGAGATCCAGCGCCACCCGGTGCGGCGCGACGTCGTCCACGTCGACTTCATCCGCGTCGACCCCGATCGGGAGGTCGTCGTCGACGTGCCCATCGTGTTCGTGGGCGAGGCCGAAGAGGTCACCAACAACGACGGCATGGTCGACCAGAACCTGTTTGCCCTGACCATCAGCTCCACTCCCAGCAACATCCCGACCGAGATCGAAATCGACATCTCGGCGCTCACGATCGGCGACTCCCTGCGGGTCGGCGACCTCGTGCTGCCGGAGGGCGTCACCACCGAGCTCGACCCCGACGACGCCGTCGCCGTCGCCATGATCACCCGTTCGACGCTCGAGGCGATGGCCGCCGAGGAAGAGGCCGCAGCTGCGGCGCTTGCTGCTGAACTGGCCGAAGGCGAAGAGGGCATCGAGGGCGAAGAGGGTGCCTTGGCTTCCGACGGCGACGACGGCGACGACGGCGAGGCCGACGCCTCCGACGAGTAGCGGACCGGGCCGGTCGTGTTCCGGCGTTCCCCTTCCGGACGACCCCGGGGCGAGCGCAGCGGCGAGCCGGCAGCGTTGCTTGTCGTCGGCCTGGGCAACCCCGGGCGCGAGTTCGCAGGCACCCGCCACAACGTCGGCTTCATGGTCGTCGAGGCCCTCGCCGACCGCCACGGCGGCAGCCTGAGACGCTCCCGGCAGGAGGCGCTGGTCGCCGAGGTCCGGATCGAGGGTGAGCGGGTGGCCCTGGCCATGCCGCAGACCTTCATGAACGAGTCCGGCCGTTCGGTCGGGCAGCTCGTCCGNCGCCACGGCATCGACGATCCGACCCACCTCGTTGTCGTCCANGACGAGCTCGACCTGGCGCCGGGTGCGCTCCGGCTCAAGGCCGGAGGCGGCCTGGCAGGCCACAACGGACTGCGGTCCATCACCGCACACCTGGGGACGCAGGACTACCTGCGGGTCCGCATCGGCGTCGGCAAGCCGCCGGACCCCCGCAGGGGTGCCGACCACGTGTTGAAGCGGCCCGGAAGGTCCGAGGCGACCGAGATCCAGATCGCCGTCGCCGAGGCCGCAGACGCGGTTGAGGNCATCCTCGCCAACGGGATCGACGAGGCCATGGGCCGCTACAACGTTCGCCCGTGACGGGCGCCTCCCGGTGATCCTCGAGACCCTGCCGGGGCTGCTCGACGCCGAGCCGGCACTCGATGCGCTCCCGGGGCGCCGTCAGGCGACCTTGGTCGTCCCGGAACCGGCCAGGGCCGTCGTATTGGCGGCGATCGCAGGACGGTCGGAACGATCGCCGATCGTCGTCGCCGTGCCGACCGGCGTCGAGGCTGAGCGACTGGTCGCCGACCTGCGTGCCTTCCTCGGCGACGGGTCCGTCGAGTTGTTCCCTGCCTGGGAGACCCTGCCGTTCGAGCGGGTCAGCCCGGGCNTCGAGACCATGGGCCTGCGGCTACGGGTCCTGCACCGGCTGTCCGATACGACCGACCGCCCACGGGTGGTCGTGGCCTCGGGCCGGGCCCTGGTGCAGCGTCTCGGCCCCGGAGCGGGGGAGCAGGCTCCGGTCCGCATCGGCCCCGGCGACGAGGTCGACCAGACGCAACTGGTNGCCGACCTGGTCCGCTGTGGCTACCGGCGCGAGTACCAGGTCGANCACCGTGGGGAGTTGGCCGTGAGAGGCTCGATCGTCGACCTCTGGCCCTCGACGGCCGACGCCCCGGTACGGATCGACCTGTGGGGCGACGAGGTGGACCGGCTCTGTGAGTTCGGTGTGGCCGATCAGAGGGCCACGGTCCCACGATCCGAGGTGGAGATCCTGCCATGCCGGGAGGTGCTGCCCGACGAGGTCGTCCGGGCCCGGGCCGAGGCACTNATCGCCGAACAGCCCTGGGGACGCGAACAGTGGCAGCGCCTGTCCGACGGCGAGATCTTTGACGGCATGGAGTCGTGGCTGCCCTGGCTGGCTGGGGAGGAGCGGGTGCTGTTCGACCTCCTCGATGAGGATGCCCTCGTGNTCGCGGTCGAACCNCGCCGCATCCGCGANCGCATCGACGACCTGCGGGCCGACGAGGAGGACCTGGNGGGCACGCTGGCCNCCACCTGGGGTGCCGANGATGCGAANTTCCCGCGGCTCCACACCGAGTGGGACCGCCTCCTCGCCCACACCGGGGCACCGCTCTGGTTGTTCGAGGCGGTGTCGCCGGGACCGACGGTCGATTCGATCGTGGCGACAGGGTGGGATGCGGGCGGCATGCAGGGCGAGACGCTGGTCAGGCGANTCGCCGACCTGCTGGCCGACGGCTACCGGGTCGTGGTCGCTGCAGAGGGTGCTGGATCGGCCGGCCAACTGGTCGAGCGGTTCCGCGGTGCCGGGATCGAGTTGGCCGCGGTCNCCCCGGATGCCACCGGGCNCCCGATGGGCGGTTCGGTGGTTGTCGCGCCGCTCGAACGGGGATTCGTGCTGCCCGCCAGCCGCCTGGCGGTGCTCACCGAGTCGGAGGCCACGGGTCGTCGCCGCACCCGACGACGCACACGCCCCCGTCGCCAGGCGGCGGTGCGCGTGTTCGAGGACCTGGCGCCCGGCGACTACGTGGTTCACGAGCAACACGGNGTGGCACGCTTCGCCGGCCTCGTCACCCGCAGGCTCGCCGGCGTCGAACGCGACTATCTGCTGCTCGAGTACCGGGGGGACGACCGNCTCTACCTGCCCACCGACCAGATCGAGGTCATCCGGCCCTACACGAGTGGCGACCGGCCATCGCTGAGCCGCATGGGTGGCGTCGACTGGCAGAAGAAGCGTGCCCGGGTGCGCTCTGCGGTTGCGGAGATCGCCCAGGAGTTGGTGGTCCTCTACCAGACCCGAATGTCGACCGAGGGTCGGGCCTTCGCCGTGGACACTTCGTGGCAGGAGGAGTTCGAACAGTCCTTCCCCTACCAGGAGACGCCAGACCAGATGGCGGCGATCCTCGACGTCAAGGAGGATATGGAGCGCCCCGTGCCCATGGACCGGCTGGTGTGCGGCGACGTCGGCTTCGGCAAGACCGAGGTGGCGCTGCGGGCGGTGTTCAAGGCGGTCCAGAGTGGCTCCCAGGCGGCCGTGCTCGTGCCCACAACNCTCCTCGCCCAGCAGCACGGCCANACCTTCCGGGACCGTCTNGCCCCATACCCCATCCGGACCGAGGTGCTGAGCCGGTTCCTGTCGAACGCCGAGGCGAAGGCCGTGGTGGACGGGCTGGCCGACGGTTCCGTCGACGTCGTGATCGGCACTCATCGGCTGCTCTCCGAAGACTGCCGGTTCAAGGACCTGGGCCTGCTGGTCATCGACGAGGAGCAGCGCTTCGGCGTGCGCCACAAAGANGCCATCAAGCAGNTGCGTGCCGACGTCGACGTGCTGACGCTCACCGCCACGCCGATCCCTCGCACCCTCGAGATGTCCCTCACCGGCATCCGCGACCTCAGCCTGCTCAACACCCCGCCGGCCGACCGGCAGCCGATCCTGACCTACGTCGACGAGTACGACGAGCGGGCCGTGGTCGAGGCCATCCGGCGCGANCTGCTCCGGGAGGGGCAGGTNTTCTTCGTGCACAACCGGGTCGCCGACATCGAGCAGGTGGCGGGAGGCCTGCGCGAGCTCGTGCCCGAGGCGCGTGTGGTGGTCGCCCACGGGCAGATGGACGAGGCATCCCTCGAGTCGATCGTGCTCGAATTCTGGGAGGGCAACCACGACGTGCTGGTCTGCACGACGATCATCGAGTCGGGCATCGACATGCCGACGGTCAACACGCTGGTCGTCGACCGGGCCGACCTGNTGGGCCTCGGACAGATGCACCAGTTGAGGGGCCGGGTGGGTCGTGCCGGGCAGCGGGCGTATGCGTACCTGTTCGTGCCGCCCGACCGGTCCCTCTCCGAGGAGGCCTACGAGCGCCTTCGCACGATCGGCGAGTCGACCGAGCTGGGGTCCGGCTTCCGGATCGCAATGCGAGACCTTGAGATCCGCGGCGCCGGCAACCTGCTCGGCACCGGCCAGAGCGGCCACATAGCGGCGGTCGGCTACGACCTCTACTGCCAGATGGTGAACGAGGCGGTCGACGAACTCGTGGGTCGGACGCCCGAGGTGGCGCACGAGATTCGGGTCGAGATCCCGGTCGATGCTCACCTGCCGGACGACTATGTGTCGCGCGACGATCTCCGGATGGAGGCCTATCGCAAGCTCGGTACGGCGGGATCGTCNCCGGGACCGGAGGCCGTCGAGGCCGTTCGGGCCGAGTGGGAGGACCGGTACGGGCCGCTGCCGATGCCCGTCGAGAGGCTCGTGGCCGTGGCTCGACTCAAGTCGCTCTGCGTGGAGCGGGGNATCACCGAGGTCGTTGTCGCGAGGGGCCCCGGCCTGGGTGGGCCCGAACACCTCGCCCGCTGTTCTCCGGTCGACTTGCCGCTCAGCAGGCAGACGCGTGTGGCTCGGCTCCATCGGCATGCCCGCTACAAGCAGGGGCCCCGACAGTTGCACCTGCCGTTGCACACCGGTACCGACGTCCCCGACCTCGCTACGCAGTTGTCCGAACTCCTCGTCGACCTCGTGCCGGTGACCCAACTGACCGACGGTCCCGTAGCCTCCTGACCTCGTGAGACCACCTCCCCTGCCCTCGATATTCCGTCGCGACCTGCGCCCCCTCGCCGTCGCCCTCGCGGGCCTGCTGTTCGTTGCCGCCTGCGCCTCCGAGTCGACGCTCGTCAGCATCGGCGACACCGACCTGGACCGTGCCACCGTCCTCGAGTGGATNGAGGTCAGAGGTGGCGTCGCTGCCGTCGACGAGGTGACGATCGAGGCACAGCTGACCGCCGACGTGCTCAGCGAGNTGGTCACCTACGAGGCGCTCGTCGACATCCTGACGGAGNACGGCGTGGTCGCCTCCGAGGCCGACCTGGCGTCCTCCTCCAGCAAGCTGTTGGAGGCGGGGTTCGATGCGGCGTCGCCGGCGATGGAACGCTTCTCCCGGTGGCAGGCTGCCCTCGATGCCGTCGAAGCAGGNGTTGAAGGTGCACGCGCGGCCTACGAGGCCAATGTCCACCTGTTCAGCCATGAACTCTGCACCAGCCACATCCTCGTCTCGACCGAGGACGACGCTGCCGAAGTGATCGGCCTGTTGGCCGCCGGTAGCGACTTNGCCGAACTCGCCCGACAGGTGTCCCAGGACCCGGGNTCCGGTTCGCAGGGCGGGGGCCTCGGCTGCGTGCCCGTGGGGGCTTTCGTCCCGACCTTCGAACGGGCGACGCTCGGCGCCATCGCCGCTGGTGTGTCCCTGGTGGGCCCGGTGCCGAGCCAGTTCGGGTACCACGTGATCCGGGTCGACGAGGTCCGCCCCGCCGATGCCCTGGCGTTCGAGGACCTCGGTGGCCGTGTCGTCGACGTGATGCTCGGCATCGCGACGATGACCAGGGAGGTCTCGCTGGACGGCCGCTTCGGCAGTTGGGACCCCNTCATGGGAAGAGTCTCCCGGCCGGCGGCTCCCTCCGAGGGCTGATGAACGGGTCGGCCGACAACCGCGCCACGCCCGAGATGCTCGACGCGATCGTCGNCTTCATCGACCTGGTCGACACCCTCCGACAGGAGTGTCCGTGGGATGCCGAGCAGACGCACTCCTCGTTGCGGCCGCACCTGTTGGAGGAGGCCCACGAGGTCCTCGAGGCTCTCGACGGCCTGGACGAGGCGACCGGAGAGGGGATCGAGCATGTCTGCGAGGAACTCGGCGACCTCCTCTTCCAGGTTGTGTTTCATGCGCGGATTGCGGCGGAGTCCGATCGCTTCGACCTCGGTGACGTGGCCCGGGGGATCCACGACAAGTTGCACCACCGCCATCCACACGTGTTCGCAGACGGCGAAGCCTCTGGCAAGCCCGACACGGAGCAGGTCCTCGCCGACTGGGATCGCATCAAGCGCGAGGAGAAGGGCCGTGGTTCGGTGCTCGACGGCATCCCAGCGACGCTGCCGGCCCTGGCCCGGGCGGCCAAGACGGTGCGGCGTGCGGCGTCGTTGGACCTGGCTCCCGATCCTCCGGCTGACGGGCCCTCCGACGAAGCGGGCCTGGGGGAGGCGCTACTCGACCTCGTGGTCTGGGCACGACAGGCGGGCCTCGACCCGGAGGAGGCACTCCGCGGCTCTGTGTTGCGCCTCGGCGACAGCGTCCGTTCCGCCGAGAAGCGCTCTCCGGACGCTCGGGATTCCCCGGACGAAGGTTCCTGAACGACTCTCGGCGAACACGGAGCGCGCGCAGAAGTTCGATAATTCGCGCGCAGCGTCCCTGTCTGGCCCGACTTTTGGCGGTAGCGTGGCCGGCGCAGGTGGAGGCGGTGCAACGTCGCATCGGGGTGCCCGGAATCCGACCAGCAACCCAGTGGGTGAGCCAGTGAGCAGCCATTNCAACGACGCCAGGCGCGGGTCCGCGAACCGTCGATCTGAATATCGGGGTGCCGCACAGTGAGCAGCATCGCGTTCGTCGTCGCCCGTCAGGTCCTCGACTCTCGCGGCAACCCCACGCTCGAGGCCGAGGTGCTCCTCGAGAGTGGCGCATCCGGCCGGGCAATCGTCCCTAGCGGTGCCTCGACCGGCCGGCACGAGGCCGTCGAGTTGCGTGATGGCGGCGACCGATGGGCCGGCAAGGGTGTCACCACCGCCGTCGCCAACGTCAATACCGAACTCTCCGGGGCCGTTCTCGGCCTCGACGCCCTCGACCAGCGCTCCGTCGACCGGGCCATGCTCGACGCCGACGGAACCGACAACAAGGGTCGCCTCGGCGCCAACGCCATCCTCGGCGTCTCGCTGGCCGTCGCCCGTGCCGCCGCCGAAGAACTCGGCGTCCCCCTCTACCGATCCATCGGCGGCGAGCGCGCCCATGTCCTCCCGGTCCCGATGCTCAACGTCATCAACGGTGGCGAGCACGCCGACAACAACGTCGACATCCAGGAATTCATGGTCATGCCGGTCGGNGCCACCTCATTCAGCGAGGGACTCCGCTGGGGCGTCGAGTGCTACCACTCGCTCAAGAAGGTTCTCTCCGGCCGGGGCCTCTCCACATCGGTCGGCGACGAGGGGGGGTTCGCCCCGAACCTGGGATCCAACGAGGAGGCCGTCCAACTCCTGCTCGAGGCGGTCGAGGCCTCCGGACTCACNCCCGGCGACGACATGGCCCTGGCGCTCGATGCCGCCTCCACCGAGTTCTTTCGCGATGGNGAATACTTCCTTGGCGGCGAGGGCCGTTCTCTGTCACCCACGGGCATGGCCGACTACCTGGCCGACCTCAGTGAGCGCTATCCGATCGTGTCCATCGAGGACGGCATGGCCGAGGACGACTGGGACGGCTGGGCGGCGCTCACCGCTGCAGTCGGCGACCGGGTGCAGTTGGTCGGCGACGACCTGTTCGTCACGAACACNGCGCGCCTGGAGCGGGGCATCGACGAGGGCATCGCCAACTCGATCCTGGTCAAGGTCAACCAGATCGGCACGCTCACCGAGACCCTCGAGACGGTCGAGATGGCCCACGCATCCGGCTACACGGTGGTCATCTCGCACCGGTCCGGCGAGACCGAGGACACGACCATCGCCGACCTCGCCGTGGCCACCAACTGCGGCCAGATCAAGACGGGCGCGCCGGCCCGCAGCGATCGTGTCGCCAAGTACAACCAACTCCTCCGCATCGAAGAGGACCTGGGCGAGGCGGCCGAGTACCGCGGCGGCGCGGCGCTCGCCGGGAACGCATGAACCCCCGACTGTTGCGTCGGCTGGGAGTGCTGGGCCTGACNGTTCTGGTGTTCGTGGCCGTCCTCGGACTGGGCGTGGTTCCCTTCCGTGGCTGGTTGGACCAGCGCGAGAACTTGGGGGACCTCCGCGAGCAGGTCGCCGAGATCGAACGCGAAAATCGCGAATTCGAACTCCGGGTCGATGCCCTCAACACCGACGAGGAGATCGAACGCCGGGCCCGGGCGGAGTACAACCTCGTCCGGTTCGACGANGAGGCCTATGCGGTTCTGCCCCCACCCGACGAAGTCGTGGTGATCCCCNGCATCTGGCCCTTTCGGGGCTGAACCTTCGGACGTCCCGTCGTCTGCCCGTCTGGTCGCTGGTGGGGGTCCAGAGGGTAGGAACTCCCGCGTATGAGCGGGAGCACCGAACCAGGATCCATTGGCGACGTCGTGATCGAGGCCAACGACCTCGCACGCACATTCGGGGAGGTGGTCGCCGTCGGTGGGATCGACCTGTCCGTTACCCGTGGCGAGGTCTTCGGGTTCCTCGGNCCCAACGGCGCCGGGAAGTCGACCACCGTCCGGATACTCACCACCCTGCTCCGACCGACCGGAGGGTCCGCCCGGATCGACGGNCACGACGTGGTGGGGTCGGCGGCAGCCGTCCGGCGGATCATCGGCGTGGCCCTCCAGGATGCCTCCATCGATCCGCTCATGACNGGGAACGAGTTGATGCGCCTCCAGGCGGTGCTCCACGGCATCCCGCGGTCGGAGGCGAAGGGTCGCTGCCCGGAACTCCTGGCGAGGGTCGGGCTCACCGGCGCTGCGGGTCGGCGAGTGGCGACCTACTCGGGGGGCATGCGCCGCCGCCTCGACCTGGCGCTCTCCCTGGTGCACGAGCCCAGCATCCTCTTCCTCGACGAGCCGTCCGCCGGGCTCGACCCCACCAGTCGACTCGCACTGTGGGAGGAGGTCCGGCGGTTGAACCGGGAACTGGGCACCACGGTCTTCCTCACCACCCAGTACCTCGAGGAGGCGGATGAGTTGGCCGGCCGGATTGCCATCATCGACCGCGGTCGCCTGGTCCGGGAGGGATCGCCGGAGGCGCTCAAGGCCACCGTCGGCGCGCCGACGCTGCGCGTGGACATCGACCCGGTGTTCCTCGAGGTGGCCCGTCAGGTGCTCGCAGGCTTTGGGCCCGATCGTCCTGCCCGAGAGGGGCGGGTCTCCATTGGCCTCNACGGGGGAGCAGCACGGGTGGCTGAGGTCGTACGGGCCCTCGACAACGCCGGCGTCCCGGTCGCCCACCTGGAGNTTGACGCCCCGAGCCTCGACGACGTGTTCGCCGATGCGACCGGCCGTCGGCTGGAGGGGGCCGAGGAGTGAGGCTCGACCCGACGACCGGCCTTCGGCTGGCNAGTGCCCAGACGCTGGCACTGACCCGTCGCTCCGTCGTCTCGGAGTGGCGGCAACTCGGCAACGTGATGCCGGGCATCGTGTTCCCCCTGCTGCTGGCCGCCGTCTACACACACCAGTTCGAACGGGTGATCCTCCTTCCCGGCTTCCCGGTCGTCGACTCGTTTCTCGACTTCGTCCTGCCGGCCAGCCTCGTCCAGTCGGTGTCGTTCGGGGCGACCGAGGCAGGTACGGAACTCGCACGCGACATCGAGAACGGATTNTTCGACCGCCTGCGGGCGTCGCCNTGNGCGCGCCTACCGCTGCTGCTGGGNCGTCTCGGCGGTGCGCTGGTGGTCGCCGCCGCCAAGGGTGTGTTCATCGTCGCGATCTTCCTGGCATTCGGCGCCGAGATCGCCGGCGGCCCTGCGGCGGGTGTCGTGATCGTGGTCACGGCAGTCCTCCTGGTCCTCGCCATCGGAGCCCTGGGCCAGGTTCTGGCCATCCTCACGGGCAGCCAGGAGGCGGTCAACGCCACGTTCCCGCTGGTGTTCACGATCATCTTCATGAGTTCGGCGTTCTTCCCGACCAACCTGATGAGCGGCTGGTTCCGACAGGTGGCCGAGGCCAACCCGGTGACCTGGATCATTGATCCGGTCCGGAGGCTGATCCTCGAGGGCTGGTCGTGGTCGGATGTCGGACAGGCGCTCGGGGTCCCGCTGGTGATCTCCGCCGTCACGGTGACGATGGCCGTCTTCACCCTGAACCGAAAGCTCGGCGCCTCGTGAGCGCTCCAGCGGTCACCCGCGCCACCGGATTCGGACATGCGAGCGGCGTGGCCTCGGCGATCTGCGGTCGTGGGATGCGCCGCATCATGGCTCGGCCGACTTTGATCATGCCGGTGCTCCTGATGCCGCTGATCTTCGTCATCAGCTTCACGGGTGCGTTCGGGTCGCTCACCCGGGTCGAGGGCTATGGGACCGACAACGTCTTCAATTGGATGGCGGTCTACGCGGCGCTGCAGGGGGCGGTGTTCGCCGGGGTGGGCGGCGCCTCGGCGACCGCCGAGGACCTCGAGAACGGTTTCTTCGACCGGTTGCTCCTGACGCCCGGCAGCCGGGTGCCGATCCTGGTCGGGACGATGGCCTACAGCGCCCTGCGGTCGATGATCCCGACGACCGGCGTGCTCTTCGTCTCGATCCTGGGAGGCCTCAGCCTGGCCGGCGGTCCGCTCGCCCTGTTGACGGTCTACGTGGCCACGGCGGGGATGGCTGTGGTCTTCTGCCTAGTCGGCCTGGCAGTCGTCTACCGCTTCCGCACGATGCGCTCGATGATCCTGATCCAGGTCTTCGGGTTCAGNTCGATGTTCCTGTCCACGGGCCAGGTGCCGATCCACTTCATGAACGGCTGGCTCCACGCCGTGGCCCGGGTGAACCCGATCACCAACGTGTTGCGGTTTGCCCGGCAGGGCTTCCTGGGTGATCTCACCTGGGCGATGACGTGGCCGGGTCTCGTGGCCCTTGTCGGCATGGCGTTGGCCTCCGGGACGATGGCCGTCCGCCAGTTGCGGGGGCTCGCTGCGTGATCGTCGGGAACCGGGCGATACAGTCCGCGTCGTTGGCCGGGAAGTAGGAACAGAACGCAGCAGGGAGGCCGTCGGTGCAGGTGTCGATGATGATCAACGAGACGTCGGTGTCTCTCGACGTGGAGCCGCGCACGTTGCTGGTCCACTACCTCCGCGACCATGCGGGGCTGACGGGCACCAACGTGGGGTGCGATACGTCGTCGTGCGGTGCCTGCACGGTGCACCTCGACGGAGAGGCCGTGAAGTCGTGCACGGTGCTGGCCGTCCAGGCCGACGATCGGGAGGTCACCACCATCGAGGGACTCGCCGACGGCGACGTGCTCCACCCCATGCAGCAGGCCTTCCACGAGTGCCACGCCCTTCAGTGCGGCTACTGCACGCCTGGGATGATCATGGCGGCGGTGTCGCTGCTCGACGAGGTGCCGAACCCGACCGAGGCCGACGTGCGTGAGGGCCTCGAGGGCAACCTGTGCCGCTGCACCGGCTACCACAACATCGTGAAGGCGGTCCTCAGCGCAGCCGGTGGCGACGGCGGTGCCTCGTGATCCCTGCGGCGTTCGACTACGTGCGGGCCGAGTCGGCCGGGCACGCCCTGGAGTTGCTGGCCGAGCACGGCGACGAGGCCAAGCTGCTGGCCGGTGGCCATTCGCTGATCCCGCTCATGAAGTTCCGACTCGCGGCGCCGGCCGTCGTGNTCGACATCGGGCGCATCACAGAACTTTCCTATGTGCGCGATGCGGGCGACCACCTCGCCATCGGCGCCCTCACCCGACATCGAGACATCGAAATCAGCGAGTTGGTCGGCTCGCAGGCCGGACTCCTGGCCGCTGCCACGTCGAAGGTGGGCGACCCGCAGGTCCGCCACCGGGGAACCATCGGCGGGGCGTTGGCCCACGGTGATCCCGCATCCGACGTCCCGGCTGCGCTGCTGGCGCTTCGGGCGACGATGATCGTCGACGGGCCGGACGGGCAGCGCGAGGTGTCGTCCGACGACTTCTTCACCGGGTTCCTCGAGACCGCNGTTGGCGAACAGGACCTCCTCACCGAGATCCGGGTCCCGAAGGTGCCCGACGCCGGCTGGTCCTTCCAGAAGTTCAACCGTCGGGCGCAGGACTGGGCGATCGTCGGCGCAGCGGTCCTCGTCAATGGTGGTTCGTGCGGGGTGGGCCTCGTCAACATGGACTCACGCCCGGTGCGGGCTGCAGGCGTCGAGTCGGCCATCGCAGGGGGAGCCGATGCNGCCNCCGCTGCCGCATCAGCCGCCGACGGGCTCGAACCTCCCGCCGACCTCAATGCCGGCGTCGAATACCGGCAGCACCTGGCACGGGTCCTGACCCGTCGGGGCCTTGAGGAGGCCGGGGCCTGATCGTGTTGCCCCGGGCAGTCCCGTAGCCTGAACCCATGGCAGGGACCGGTTCACCAGTTTCGCTGCACGAGGTTGCGTCGGTCGACGACGTCATTGCTGCACTGGCCGACCAGAGTTACCTCGCTGACGAGGGGCTCGCNACGGCGGTCTTCCTCGCCCTNAGGCTGCGTCGTCCGATCCTGCTCGAGGGCGAGGCCGGCGTCGGCAAGACCGAGGTAGCCAAGGCCCTCGCCACCTGGTCGGGTGGAGCGTTCGTACGCCTCCAGTGCTACGAGGGCATCGACGCCGCCCAGGCCGTCTACGAGTGGGACTACTCGAAGCAGTTGTTGCACCTGCGTGCCGCCGAGGCCGCCGGTACCACCGAGGGTGTCGCCGTCTCCGACCTGGAGGACGAGCTCTACAACGAGCGGTTCCTCGTGCGCCGACCGTTGCTCCGGGCGCTTTCCGCTACCAGCGAGCAGGCGGCCACGCCGCCGGTGCTACTGATCGACGAGGTCGATCGGGCCGACGACGAGTTCGAGGCGTTCCTCCTTGAGATCCTCTCGGAGTACGCCGTCACGATCCCCGAGGTCGGCGAGTTCCGCGCCGAGGTGCCGCCGGTGGTGGTCATCACCTCGAACCGCACCCGCGACGTCCACGATGCCCTCAAGCGCCGCTGCCTCTACCACTGGGTCGACCACCCGTCGGTCGAGCGCGAGGTCGAGATCCTCCGGTTGCGGGCCCCGCTCGTGTCCCTGGCACTGGCCCGCGACGTGGCACTCGTCGCGGCCGAACTGCGCGACATGGGGCTCTACAAGCCGCCCGGCGTCGCCGAGACCCTCGACTGGGCCGAAGCACTGGTTCTGATCGGCGCCGACGACCTCGACCCCGAGGCCATCGAGTTCACCGTCGGCACGCTGCTCAAGTACCGCGAGGACCAGGAGCGGGCGCGGGCCCGTGGCTTCGGCGACATCTTGTCGACCGTCCTGGGCGCCTGACCGGCCTACCCGGTGCCCGTCTTGGCGACCGTCGAACGCACCCTCGACCGGCACCTCGTCCGCTTCGCAGACGCCCTGCGCACGGCGGGGGTTCCCGTGCCGCTGGTCTCGACGCTCGACTTCGGACGTGCCGTTGCCGAGGTCGGCGCCGACCGTCGGGACGGTGTTTACTGGGCGGGTCGGGCCACGCTGGTGCACCGGCCCGAGGACATCCCGCTCTACGACGAGGTCTTCGAGCAGCAGTGGCTGGGTGCCATCGACCGGGGTCGGCCGGCCGCCGTGCCGTCGCCGGTCACGCTCCTGCTCGATGAGCCGGGTGGTGGGCATGACGACGAGGGCGATCCTGAGGCTCCGGACGGCGACGCGTTGAGCGTGCGGTTTTCGCGTGCCGAGGTGTTGTCGGCCAGGGACTTCGCCGAGTGCTCCGACGAAGAGTTGGCCGAACTCCACGAACTGATGGCCCGCCTGCGCCTGGTCGGCGAGAGCCGACGCTGTCGTCGGATGCGTCCGAGTCCATGGTCGGGCCGTCTGGACCTCCGTCGGACCGTCCGTGCCGCCCTGCGCACCGAGGGNGAGGCGTTGACCCGTAGGTACCTCGAGCCGGGGGAGCGGCCCCGCCGGCTGGTCCTGCTGCTCGACGTGTCCGGCTCGATGGAGGCGTACGCACGTGCGCTGATCCGTTTCGTGCATGCGGCCATCGTGGGACGACGTGACGTGGAGGCCTTNGCCCTCGGCACCCGCCTCACCCGCCTCACCCGTGAACTCTCCACCCGTGACCCCGACGCAGCCCTGGCCCGGGCGGCCGACGNGGTCACCGACTGGTCCGGCGGCACCCGCCTGGGCGACGGCCTGCGCTGTTTCAACGATGCCTGGGGTGTACGTGGCATGGCCCGTGGTGCCGTGGTGGTCGTTCTCTCCGACGGCTGGGACCGCGGCGATCCGGCGGTGATGTCCGAGCAGATGCAACGCCTGTCCCGCGTCGCCCACAAGGTCGTGTGGGTGAATCCCCTCAAGGCCACCCCCGGCTACGCCCCCCTTGCCCAGGGCATGGCCGCCGCCCTACCCCATGTCGACGAGTTCCTCGAGGGCCACAACCTCGAAAGCCTCGAACACCTGGCCAGGGCGATCATCCGGGAGTAGCCGGAGCGGTCGGAGCCAGGGGGAATTCAGCCCGTGTTCCGCATGCCGGCGGCGATGCCGTTGATCGACAACAGCAACGCACGCTGCATCAGGTTCTCGCGCTTCCCCTCGCTGTCAAATGCACCCGATCGCACACGTGACAGCAGTTCGACCTGGAGCACGTTGATGGGGTCCAGGTAGGCGTCGCGTACCTCGAGGGTGCGACGTAGGAGCGGCTTGTCGGCGAGTAGGTCGGTGCCGGTGACCCAGGCGACCATCTCGGTGGTGAGGGCGTGTTCGGCGACCACCTGGTCGAAGATGTGGTGGAGCGAGGGGTCGACGAGGCGGTTGACGTAGTGGCGGGCGATGGCGAGGTCGGTCTTGGCGAGGGTCATCTCGACGTTGGAGATGAAGGTCTGGAAGAAATGCCACTCGTTGAACATGGTCCGCAGATCTTCACGGCGGCCGGCGTCGAAGGCGGCCCGGATGGCGGAGCCTGCGCCGTACCAGCCGGGGATGATCTGGCGGGACTGGGTCCAGCCGAACACCCAGGGGATGGCCCGTAGGTCGGCGATACCGGAGGAGGCGGCGGCGCGCCGGGAGGGGCGTGAGCCGATGTTCATGGATCCGAGCTCCTCGACGGGGGTTGAGGAGATGAAGTACTCGGGGAGGCCGGGGGACTCCACGAACGCCCGGTAGGCCTCGTAGGCAGCCACCGACATCTCTTCCATGACGTCGTACCAGTGGTTGACCGTGGCGACGTCGTGGCGGGGTGCCGTGTGGGCCAGCGAGGCGTCGACGAGGGCCGTCACGGCGAGGTTCAGGTTGCGGCGGGCGATCTCGGGNAGGCCGTACTTGTCGGCGATGACCTCACCCTGCTCGGTGAAGCGGACCTCACCGTCGAGGACGCCGTTGGGCTGGCTCAGGATGGAGCCGTGGGTGGGGCCGCCGCCGCGGCCGATGGTGCCGCCGCGGCCGTGGAAGACCCGGATGCGGATGNCAGTCTCCTGGGCGACCTGGCGGATGTCCCGCAGGGCCTTGTGGATCTCCCACTGGGAAGTGGTGAGGCCACCGTCCTTGTTGGAGTCGGAGTAGCCGACCATGACCTCCTGGAGGTTGCCGCGGATCTCGAGCAGCCTGCGGTAGGCGGGGACGGCGAAGAGTTCGCGCAGGATCGGGCCGATGGAACGCAGGTCGTCGATGGTCTCGAAGAGGGGGACGAAGCCCAGGCGGGAGACGTCGTGGCCGAGGTCGACGAGCCCGACTTCGCGGGCGAGGATGACAGGGGCGAGCAGGTCGTCGACACCGCGGGTCATGGAGACGATGTAGCTCTCGATGACGTNGTCGCCATCGCGGTCGAGGATGCGCCGGAGGGTACGGAAGAGGGTGAGGCAGTCGTGCTCGTCGGATCCGTGCGGCGGGGCGAGTGGTCGACGGCTCTCGAGTTCGGCGGCGAGGAGTTCGGTTCGCTCGGCGGCGGTCGCTCCTGCATAGTCGACGCCGATGCCCGTGAACATGGCACCGAGCGCTTCGTGGTGGCGCTCGGCGTGCTCGCGGATGTCGAGGGCGGCGAAGTGGAAGCCGACCATGGCGAGTATCCGGCGCACACGGGTGAGGCGTCCGTCGGCGAGTAGGGATCCGCCGTGGCTGCGGAGGGAGCGATCGAGGTGCTCGAGGTCGGCAGCCAACTCGGTGGGGGAGCCGTAGCCGTTGGTGGTGCGGCGCAGTGTTTCGGCGAGTCGATGCTGGATGACCGTGCACCGGATGCGGTAGGGCTCGTGCGGGTCGGTGCGGATCAGCAGGTCCGCATGCTCGGCCAGGTCAAGTGCGGCGATCTCGAGGAGATCCTCGGGAACCTCCCGGATGCGGGAGCTGACGCTCAGCTCCTCGGAGAGGTTGCCGACCTCCTCGATGAGGAGTTCGATGGCACGCCGACGTTGGAGATCGAGGACGGCGAGCGTGGTGCCGGGCGAGACGTTGGGGTTGCCGTCCCGGTCGCCGCCGACCCAGGTGCCGAAGCGGATTGGGGAGCGGTCGGGGTCGAGCCGTTCGCCGATGTCCTCGAGGACGGCGGCCATGTCGTCGAGGAGTTGGGGCACGGCGTCCCGGACTGCCTGGTTGACGTAGTAGAGGACGAAGCGGGCCTCGTCGAAGGGGTCGGGTCGGTCGTGTCGGATCTCGTCGGTCTGCCACATGGCCTCGATGAGTTCGTCGATGCGCCGGTCGACGCGCCTTTGGTCAGCCGAGGTGCGCCACAGCTCAGTGCGCTCCTCGACGAGGTCGGAGATGCGGGCCAACTTGTTGAGGATCGATCGACGGGAGGCCTCGGTGGGGTGGGCGGTGAAGACAGGCTGGAAGTCGACACGGTTGACGAGGGCGGCGATGTCGGCGGGCGGAATGCCGGAGTCGACCAACCGGCGCACGGTCTCGTCGAAGTGGCTGTCGGCGCGGGTGCCGCCGATGTTGAGGTCCTCGATGCGGTGGACCTGCTCGGCGACGTTGGCGAGGTGGAAGTACATGGTGAAGGCGCGGACCAGTTGGATGGCCTGGTCGGCGTCAGCGTCGGCCAGNAGGCGGGTGAGCTCGGCGGTGCTGCCCTCGCGGCCGCCTTCCTTNCGGAGGTCCCGGGCGAGGCGACGGACCTTCTCGACGGTCTCGAGCAGGGTTTCGCCGTGCTGGCGGACGAGGGAGTTGCCGAGTTGGTGGCCGAGTCGGCGGATGTCGGTACGCAGGTCGGCGTCGGCCCCCGTGTGATCTTCGGCGGAGTTGGCGGAAGGGTCCGCGGTCTCTGGCGGATCGTCAGACATGCGCACAACCTATCCGAACCGTTTCGACTCAAAATATTCCTGTCAGTAGATTTAGTTGACTCTGGGTGGAAATTCAGGCATGCTGTATCCACGCTGTCCGTTCCGGCGGCCACGTTTATTCCGCAGGCATGCCCCAGTGCACCGTCCATGGGTGATTGGAGACCACTGTGAGCCATACCAGGTATCCCCCGCCGCGTCAGCGGGTGCAGCGCAGCGAACTCGCCGTGCCTGGATCCAACCCGCAGATGTTCGATAAGGCCGCGGCCAGCGAAGCCGACTTCGTCTTCCTCGACCTCGAGGACGCCGTGGCTCCCGGCGACAAGGTCGAGGCTCGTCGAAACGTCATCGAGGCACTGCAGGACATCGACTGGAAGGGCCTGGGCAAGACCGTTTCCGTGCGGATCAACGGCCTCGACACGCACTACATGTACCGCGACGTCGTCGACGTGGTCGAGCAGGCCGGCCAGCACCTCGACACCATCCTGATCCCGAAGGCCGGCGTCGCCGCCGACGTCTACATGGTCGACGCCATGGTCACCCAGATTGAGGAGTCCATGGGGATCGAGCACCGCATTGGACTCGAGGCCCTCATCGAGACGACGCTCGGCATGGTCAACGTCGAGGACATCGCCCGCTCGAGCGATCGCATGGAAGCGCTCCACTTCGGCGTCGCCGACTATGCCGCCTCCTGCCGGGCCCGNACCACCAACATCGGTGGCCTCAACCCCGACTACCCCGGCGACCAGTGGCACGAGNCCCTCTGCCGNATGCTCGTCGCCTGCCGCGCCTACGGCGTACGCGCCNTCGACGGNCCCTTCGGNGACTTCAAGGACCCGGAAGGCTTCCTGTTGGGTGCCCGCCGTGCCGCCGCCCTGGGCTACGAGGGCAAGTGGGCCATCCACCCCAGCCAGATCGAGTTGGCCAACCAGGTCTTCACGCCGCCGGCCGACGAGGTCGACCGGGCCAGGCGCATCCTCGCCGCCCTCGAGGAGGCCGCCGCCGAGGGACGCGGCGCCGCACAACTCGACGGCCGCATGATCGACGCCGCCTCGGCCCGCATGGCCGAGAACGTGGTGGCCACCGACGCCGCNATCAACGCCGACCAACTCCCGCTCCCCCCAGCCTGACCGACACCTCCAGACCAAGAAACTTCAGGGGTCACACGATGGACATCCACGAGTACCAGGCCAANTNGCTGCTTGCGGAATTCGGCGTACCNATTCCGATNGGCGGCCTNGCCTACAGCCCCGAGCAGGCCACCTACCGGGCCACNGAGATCGGTGGTGGCGNATGGGTAGTGAAGGCCCAGGTCCACACGGGCGGCCGCGGCAAGGCNGGCGGCATCCGCATGTGCTCCAGCGAGCGGGAGGTGTGGGAGGCCGCCGACGACCTGCTCGGTTCCCGCATCGTCACCGACCAGACCGGCGATCGNGGACGCGGCGTCTTTCGCCTCTACATCGAGCAGACGGTCGACATCGACCGCGAGATCTACCTCGGCTTCGTCCTCGACCGGTCCACCGAACGGATCATGTTGGTCGCCTCGGCTGCCGGCGGCATGGAGATCGAAGAGATCATCGACAAGAGTCCCGAGTCGCTGATCCGGGTCGTCATCGAACCGGCGGTCGGCCTCCAGGCCTTCCAGGCCCGTGAGGTGGCCTTTGCCCTGGGGATCGACAGCGGGGTCGTCGCCGAGGCCTCCAACCTGCTGGTCGCCTGCTACCGGGCGTTCCGGGAGCTNGACGCCACGATGGTCGAGATCAACCCGCTGGTGATCACCGATGCCGGTCGCATGCTGGCCCTCGACGCAAAGATGACCTTCGACGACAACGCTCTCTTCAAGCACCAGAAGGTGTCGGAACTCCGGGACAAGTCGCAGGAGGACCCGCGGGAGATGCGGGCCAACGACCGCGGACTGAGCTACGTCGGCCTAGACGGCGACATCGGCTGCATCATCAACGGTGCCGGCCTGGCCATGGCCACCATGGACATGATCAAGCACTCGGGCGGGAAGCCGGCCAACTTCCTCGACATCGGCGGCGGTGCCTCACCAGAGCGTGTCGCCAAGGCGTTCAACCTGGTCCGCTCCGACGAGAGCGTACGGGCGATTCTCGTGAACATCTTCGCCGGCATCAACCGCTGCGACTGGGTCGCCGAGGGCGTGGTGAAGGCCATGCACGAACTCGACCTCCAGATGCCCGTGGTCGTCCGGCTGTCCGGTACCAACGTGGATGAGGGGCGGCGCATCCTCGCCGAGAGCGACGTTCCCGTCATCACCGCAGACACTCTGGCCGAGGCCGCCGAGAAGGTCGTCGACGCCGTCAACAAGGNGGACGCAGCATGAGCATCGTCGTCGATGGGNCCACCCGGGTNCTGGTGCAGGGCTTCACCGGCCGNATCGGCTCCTTCCATGCCGAGGAGATGATCGAATACGGCACCGACATCGTCGGCGGGGTCACCCCGGGTCGGGGCGGAAGCACGCACCTCGAC
This sequence comes from Acidimicrobiaceae bacterium, assembly GCA_002699725.1. GTDB lineage: Bacteria > Actinomycetota > Acidimicrobiia > Acidimicrobiales > MedAcidi-G1 > S20-B6. Next base: position 3,732 of record PACE01000057.1, on the reverse strand, counting down.
CGTCCGGTCTTCGACACGGTCAAGGACGCCGTCGAGGCGACCGGCGCCCAGGCCTCGATCGTGTTCGTNCCGCCGCCCTTTGCCGCCGACGCCCTGATGGAGGCCGCCGACGCCGGGCTGCGCACCGCCGTTTGCGTCACCGACGGCATCCCCGCCCAGGACATGATGACGGTCAAGCGCTACATGCGGCGCTACAAGGCCGAGCGACGCATGCACCTCATCGGCCCCAACTGTGCCGGAGTCATCAGCCCCGGAAAGGCCCTGCTCGGCATCATGCCCGGACACATCTACCTACAGGGCGAGGTCGGCATCATCGGTCGCTCTGGCACACTCGGGTACGAGGCCGCCTCGCAACTCAAGGCCGCCGGCATCGGCGTNAGCACNAGCGTNGGCATNGGCGGNGACCCGATCAACGGCAGTTCCTTCAAGGACCACNTNGCCGCCTTCGAGCANGANCCCGACACCAAGGTGGTCGTGATGATCGGCGAGATNGGNGGNCCCCAGGAGGCCGANGCGGCGGCGTTCGCCAAGGANCACATGTACAAGCCGGTCNTCGGCTACATNGCCGGCCTCACCGCCCCGAAGGGNCGCACNATGGGCCANGCCGGNGCNATCGTNTCGACGGTGGGGGAGTCGGCCGCCGAGAAGGTCGAGATCCTGAAGGAGTGCGGCGTAATCATCGTCGAGAGGCCCTCGGAGTTCGGCGAGGTCGTCGGCCGGGTACTGAACCGCGCCGCCTGAGTCCTCCTCGCCGCTTGGGGATCCTCTCTTTCCGGCCCCTGACAACGCCAGACCCTCCTCCCGGGGGAGATGGTGCCGTAGCCTTGGAGCCATGCGGGAGATCCTGGCCGACCTCGAGCGTTGGCGCCGTCAGGGACGACGCATCGCCCTGGCTCGCGTGATCGACCTCGAGGGCTCGGGTCCCCGCCTTCCGGGCGCCACGATGGCGGTCGCCGACGACGGTGAAGTCGCCGGTTCGGTGTCCGGCGGCTGCGTCGAGGGGGCGGTGGTCGCCGAGGCCCTCGATGTGCTCGACGGTGGAGATCGCCGACTGGTCTCGTTCGGCTACAGCGATGACGAGGCGTTCGCCGTCGGCCTGACCTGTGGCGGAACCATCCACCTCTTCATCGAGCCGCTGGACTGGTAGCGGGATGGCCGGAGACCCCGCATCGGGAAACGCGNCCCCGATCTTCGACGTCGTCGCGGCCCTGCTCCGCAGCGAGNCCGCCTTCGCCCTGGCCACCGTGGTCGAGGGCCCCGGCGCCGGTGCCAAGTTGCTCGTCCGCCCGGACGACACGATGGGCACCCTGGGTGAGGCCGGCCTCGACCGGGTCGTCGAGCGCGATGCCCTGGGCGAGNTGGCAGCGGGGCGCAGCGGTGTACGCCACTACGGCGAACATGGCGAGGCCCGCGAGGACAGCGTCCGGGTGTTCATCGAGAGCTTCGCCCAGCCGCCGAGGATGTTGATCTTCGGGGCCGTCGACTTCACGGCGGCATTGGTGCGGGTCGCCAAGGTGCTCGGCTACCGCGTCACCGTATGCGACGCCCGTGAGGTCTTCGCCACCCGACAGCGCTTCCCCCTCGCCGACGAGGTGGTCGTTGACTGGCCCAATCGCCTGCTCGACCAGGTCGGCCCCGGTCTCGGACAGCGGGATGCTGTCTGCGTACTCACCCACGACAACAAGTTCGACGTGCCGGCGATCGTGTCGGCCCTCGCCACCGGGGTCGGCTATATCGGGGTCATGGGTTCCCGGCGCACNCACGAGAATCGCCTGGTGCGGCTGCGCGAGGCGGGGGTGGATGACGAGGGGATCGCCCGCCTGCATTCACCCATCGGGATCGACATTGGCGCCCGCACGCCGGAGGAGACCGCCGTGTCGATCGTCGCGGAGATCATCGCCCTACGCACGGGCCGTTCGGCACAGGCGCTGAANGCCTCGTCGGGGCCGATCCACGATTGATCNACCNGATATGGCGCTGACGTGANGATTGCAGCCGTCGTGCTGGCCGCCGGTGGGGGCACCCGCTGGGACGGCGAGGGCCACAAGCTCCTGGCCGACCTCGACGGCCGTCCGCTGGCCGCCCATGCGATTGACGCAGCGGAGGCGGCCGGGCTCGACGAACTCGTGGTCGTNACGGGCGCCGCCGACCTCTCGGGCGTGCTTCCGGCGGCGGCGACCATCGTCCACAACCCGGACTGGGACGCCGGCCAGGCGGCCTCGCTGCAGNTGGCGGTTTCGCACTGCCGNGCGANAGGCCACGAGGCGATGGTCGTCGGCCTGGCGGACATGCCCGGGGTGCCGGCAGCGGCGTGGCGGNNGGTTGCCGNAATGNCCGGTGACCTCGTCTGTGCCACGTTCGGCGGCAGTCAGCGCCCGCCCGTCAAGGTCGCAGCCCGACTCTGGGATGAACTCCCAGTGACCGGGGACGAGGGTGCCCGACCCCTGTTGCGCTGGAGGGCATTGGAGACGGTGGAAGTAGCGTGCGACGGCGAGCCCACTGACATCGACACGGTCGACGACCTGCGGGCATGGAACTGTTCGCCGGCCGACCACCGATCGATCGGCGAACACCAGGTGGAGGACTAGGTGCAATGGAGCTGATCAACGAATTCGAGGTGGACGCCCCGCTCGATGTGGTCTGGTCGGTCCTGACGGACGTGGAGCGCATCGCCCCGTGCCTGCCGGGCGCCCAACTCCAGGAGGTCGAGGGCGACGAGTACCGGGGCGTGGTGAAGGTCAAGGTCGGCCCCATCACCGCCCAGTACAAGGGAGCGGCCAGCTTCGTCGAGAAGGACGATGCCGGGTACCGGGCGGTCCTGCGGGCGGAGGGACGCGACACCCGTGGTACGGGCAACGCCGCAGCGGACATCACCGCCGAGATGGCCCCGACCGCCACCGGCACGCTGGTCACGGTCACCACCGACCTGAAGGTGACCGGCAAGGTGGCCCAGTTCGGCCGCGGCGTGATGGCCGACGTGTCGAAGAAGCTGATGGGCCAGTTCGCCGACAACCTCAGCGAGCTTCTCGACCAGGTCCAGCCCGATTCCGAACCGGCAGTAGATGGGCCAGCATCCGCGGAAGTTTCCCTCCCTGGGCAGGCGGAGGAGCAGGTGCGCGTCATCGACGCTCCGGAGGCCGCCGCGGTCGACCTGCTCGGCGCCGCCGGAACGCCGGTCCTCAAGCGGCTGCTGCCGGTGGCCGTGGCGGTCGTCGTGCTGGTGGTCGTGATCATCGTCCTCGCCTAGGGAGCCGGGAGCCGTGCCCAGCGACGACGAACGGGCACTGGTCGAGGGCCTCCTCGGACGTCCGCCGCTGGGCGCCTTCGAGGTCGCCGTTCGCGATCCCGACGGGCAGCCGGTCGTCATCGTGAACCACCCGCTCCTGGACGACGGCCGCCCCATGCCCACCCGGTACTGGCTGGTCGGCGCCGACCTGCGGGTGCGGATCGGCACGCTGGAGTCGGCGGGCGGCGTCCGGGCCGCAGAGGCCGCCGTTGACGCAGCGGCGCTGGCCGCCGCCCACGAGCGGTACGCATCTGAGCGCGATGCAGCGATCCCGGCCGGCCACGAGGGCCCCCGCCCGAGTGGCGGGGTGGGTGGCACGCGTCAGGGCGTCAAGTGCCTCCACGCCCACTATGCCTGGCACCTGGCGGGCGGTGACGATCCGGTAGGGCGCTGGGTGGGGGAGCAGCTCGCGGAGGATGGGGTGCGAGGGGAACCCGATGAGCCTG
>PACE01000056.1 GCA_002699725.1 Acidimicrobiaceae bacterium | reverse complement strand
GTTGAGCCATTCCACATTCTGTGATGTCATCTCTGTCATCTCATGATCTTTCCATCATTTTCCGCACCCATGCAAGCGTTCCACGCCTGCTGTAGCCGGTGCCCCGCAGCGTCCACTGGCCGACGAGCCCCGCCATCTGCGCCCAGGCGGCGTCGCGGTCGAACTTGTCCGAGAGGTGTAACCAACGCCGCACCTCGGGCGTGTCCATCATGGCGAAGTAGTCGTCGAGGTCGTCGTCCCGGAACGGACGCAGGACGAGGCGATCGGTCTCGATGGTCGGACAGGCACCCACACCATGAGTGTGCCCCGGAGCCGGGGTGGCATCGCGGTCGGGCTGCTGCTGGACTGCATCGATGCAGCTTGTCGAGGCCGAGTCGCCGGTCACCGGCGTGGTCTGGCAGGTCCGGACCACCGTCGGTGCCGCCGTGGCGGCGGGCGACGTCCTGCTGGTTGTCGAATCCATGAAGATGGAGATTCCCGTGGAGTCACCGGTGGCGGGAACCGTCGCCGAGCTCCTCGTCGCCGAGGGAGACGCCGTCGGCGAGGACGATCCGGTCGTTCGAATCGATCCCGCCTGAGCCCGACCCTCCCGGCTGCTCAGGGCCGGTAGCCGAAGCCCGACGGACCCGTCGTCCTCAGGGGTGCCGCCAGGTTGGCGAACTCGCACAGCAGCGGTCGGGTCTCGCGCGGGTCGATGATCTCCTCGACGAGGAAGGCCTCGGCGGTGCGGAACGGCGAGCGCACCCGGTTCAGCCGCTCCGTGATCTCTGCAAGTAATCCCTCAGGATCCTCGGACTGCTCGAGGTCCGACCGGTAGGCAGCCTCCACGCCCCCCTCGACGGGCAGCGAACCCCAGTCGCCGGACGGCCAGGCATACCTGTACTGGAAGCGGTGAGCTGCCGAATGGGCCGCCCCGGCCACGCCGAAGGCCTTGCGTACCAGGATCGAGCACCACGGCACCGTGGCCTGGTACACGGCGGCCAGCGCTCGGGAACCGTGTCGGATCGTGGCCGCACGTTCCGCCTCGCTCCCGATCACGAAGCCGGGGTTGTCGACAAGGTGCACGACCGGCAGGTGGAACGTCTCTGCCAGGTCCACGAACCGGGTCACCTTCTGGGAGGCGGCGGCGGTCCAGCCACCGCCGTAGTGGTAGGGGTCTCCCGCCAGCACCGCCACCGGCCAGCCATCCAGCCGGGCCAGGCCGGTGATCGCCGACCTTCCGAAGCGGGCGCCCATCTCGAAGAAGGACCCCTGGTCGAGCACAGACTCGAGGATGTCGCGCATCCGGTACACCTGCCGGCGGTCGCGGGGCACCACGTCGAGGAGCGAATCGTCCGTCCGCTGCGGGTCGTCGGTGGCCGGTCCCCGTTCGGGAAGTTCGTGGACCGACGAAGGCAGGTAGGACAGGAACCGACGGGCACTCTCGAATGCCTCCTCTTCCGAAGCGACCTCGTCGTCGACGGCGCCGTTGCGGGTGTGGATGCCGCTCCCACCGAGGCTCTCCTTGTCGACCTCTTCGAGGCCAAGCCGGTTGACGACGGGAGGGCCGGCCACGAACAGTTGCGAGAGGCCCCTGACCATCACCGAGTAGTGACTGCTGACCGCCCGGGCGGCGCCCAGCCCGGCCACCGGCCCGAGGCAGAGGGCCACGACCGGCACTGTGGCGAGGTTGGCCACGACGTGCTCCCAGCCGGGATTGGCCGGAACGTAGGTCCGGGCGCCGCGGCCGGAGGCCCCGGTCGAGTTCTCCGACTGCTTCTTCGGGTCGCTGTCGAGCGTCTTGACCGATCCCCCGCCGCCGGTGCCGTCGATCAGTCGGATCAGGGGGAGGCGCAACTCGAGTGCCATCTGTTCTGCGGCGATCTGCTTGGTGATGATCGAGGCGTCGGCGGCCCCGCCCCGCACCGTGAAGTCGTCGGCGGCGACGACGACCGTCCTGTCGTCGATGCGTCCCCGGCCGAACACGAAGTTCGAGGCCCGCAGGTCGGCCAGGTTTCCCTCGCCGTCGTAGGTGGGGGTGCCGGCGATCTTGCCGATCTCGTGAAACGANCCGGCGTCGANCAACGCTTCGATCCGCTGGCGCACGTCGAGCTTGCCGCGGTCGTGCTGACGCTGGACCTTCTCTTCGCCACCCATGTTCTCGGCGAGGACCCCACGGGAACGGAGTTCGTCGAGTTCGGGGCCCCAGNTGCGGTCCGAGNACTCGTCGCCGGGAGCGGGGGTCACACCGGTNGTCGTACGTTNAGGGACCGGACGTTGTCNCGCAGGATCCTGCGCCGATCGTCCTCGTCGAACTGCTCGACCTCGCTGAGGTAGTCGAGCGGCTGCGGGAGCCCCTCGATGTGGGGCCAGTCGGAGCCGAAGATCACGTGGTCGGCGCCGATGAGGCCGACCANCTCCGAGACATCGTCCTCCCAGAAGGGGTTCATCCAGACGTGCTCGCGGAACTGCGCCACCGGGTCCTCTTCGTACCAGTGCGGCGACTTGTCGGCCTGTTGCCGCAACTTGCGNAACANCGGCCCCAGGTAGTCGGATCCGTTCTCGATGGACGCCACGCGCAGGTTCGGGAATCGGGTGTACATCTTCTCCATCGACATGGTGATGAGCCAGTCGTGGGCGGCCCTCTCGATGCTGAAGGCCTTGATCGAGGGACGGGACGCCCTCGTCACCTTCGCCATCTTCGACGAGAACCCGTCGTCGGCGTANCCCTGCGTGCTGTAGCCGCTGTCGCCGGCATGGACGANGACGGTGATCCCCGCATCGTTCGCCAGGGACCAGAACGGGTCGAACATCCAGTCCCCGGGCGAGCGTGGCCCCTGGGCGGTCCACACCGCTGCCGGACGCATCACGACGGTGCGTGCCCCCTCGTCGAGGCACCACTCCAGTTCCCGGACGGCCAGGTCGGGGTCGGCCAACGAGAGGTACGGGGAGGCGAAGATCGTGTCCTCGTAGGCGAAGCCCCAGTCCTCCCGGAGCCAACGGTTGAAGCCNACCATGAGCGCGCCGACCGCCTCGGTGTCCTCCTTCAGGAGTTCCTCGTAGAGCACGCCGAGCGTGGGGAACAGCCACACCGCCTCGAGGCCCTGCGCCTCGATCGTCTGCAACCGCGCNTCGTGGTCGATGTACTCGGCGGGCAGCGGCTCCCGGTCGCGGAGGAGTTCGAGNGGGCTCCTGCCGCCGGGATTNCCCCGGAAGTACTCGTACAGCGCTCCGGGCTTGGCGATCGGATTCCACGTCGGGTTGACCACGGCGTGGCTGACCTTGCCNCCGANGACGTGNTACCTCCGNCCGTCCATCTCGCACCACTCGACGACCCTGGGTTGCATCTCNGCGGGCACGTGGCGGGTGAAGGCGTCGACGCCCTCGTAGTAGTGGTTGTCGCAGTCGAAGGGCCGGTAGCCCAACTCCTGTCCAATATCCGGTCCTGAGTCCATTACCGNCAACGCTAGTGGGACACCCGGAACCNGNGCCAANGGGGNCGCAACGCTAGGGTCCACATCGTGAGCANCCGGTNNGNGGACTTCGAGACCCTCCGCTACGAGGAGCGCGGGAGCGTTGCATGGGTCACCCTGNACNGGCCCGACNCCCTCAATGCCTTCACGGCGACCATGCAGGACGAGTTCCGCACGGTCTGGCAGGGACTCCGGACCAACGACGANGTCCGGGCCGTGGTGTTGACGGGTGCCGGCGACAAGGCCTTCTGNGNCGGCATCGACCGCNACGAGCCGTTCACGGCCCTCGACGGACGGGCCATCTACGGCACNTCCAACAACTTCATGTACGACGACCCCGGCGATGCCCTCGGNCCGAAGTCCAACGACCTCTGGAAGCCCGTGATCGGTGCCGTCAACGGTCTGGCCTGCGGCGGCGCCTTCTACTTCCTGGCCGAGTGCGACATCCTGATCGCCGCCGAGCACGCCACCTTCTTCGACCCACACGTCACCTACGGCATGGCAGCGGTCTACGAGCCGATGAAGATGCTCACGAGGATGCCGTTCGGCGAGGTCATGCGCATGTCGCTCACGGGCAACGCCGAACGCATCACGGCCGANTCGGCGCTGCGGATGGGCCTCGTGTCCGAGGTCGTGCCCGGCGCCGATCTCGAGGCCGCAGCGGCCCGGCTCGCCGANTNCATCGCCGCCAACCCACCCTGGGCGGTGCAGGGGACCCTGAGGGCGATCTGGGCGGCCCAGGACCTCGGGCGCCTCGCCGCCCGGGACGTGGCAGCCGCCATCTACGCCGCTGCCACGGACCCCGATGCGNTGGCCGCGGGCTCCGANGCCTTCGACTCCGGCGCCCGCACCGAGCCCCGCCTGCGCTGACGCGAGGCCGGGCCTGGGANGCTCAGGCCACCTCGCCGACCACCGGGAGTTCCTCCGGCAGTTGGTCGATGACCTTGCGCATCCAGAGTTCGGCGAGAGTGCCGTCGCCGTAGCCCTCGCCGACGAAGATCGCGGCCGTCAAGATCATCCGGTGGATCTGGATACCAAGGCAGAGGTCGATGTCATTGAGGAACTGCTCGAGCGAATGACTCGCTACGCCGGCGGCGACCAGGTTTGCGTGGTAGTTGGCGCACAGTCGCAGGAGCTCCGACCGGGCTGACGGCCCCGGTGGGAGCGTCGACGACAGCAGGTAGGCGACGTCCCAGGCCGGTCGCCCCGAACTGACCATGCCGAAGTCGATGAGGACAAGCCCCTCTCCCGTACCCGCTCCGGTGAACAGCATGTTGTCGCTGCGGGCGTCGCCGTGCAGGAGCGCCAACTTCTCGTTGAGGTGGTCGACGATGGCGGTCAGGTTCGCATCGGCCCAGTCGGCGACTCGCATGACCGCTGGCGTGAGGAACTCCGGGTATCCGGCAACGACGGCGTCCCGATGTACCGCGTAGGTGCCGTTGAGGATGTGNGGAACCTGGGAACAGGTCCGCCAGCCNAAGGGCGCCTCCTCGTGCAGCACCGGGGACATCCACCATTGGGCGTGGAAGCGCGCCTGGGCTCCGAGGATCGCCTGGAGGTCCGCCTCCGGGGGGATCTGGTCCAGCGGGGTGACCCGCGCATNNTCCACGTACTCGAGAAGCATCGCGAACCGACGCTTCGTCGGACGGACCATCTTGTATGAGTACCTGCCGATGAGGCGGGCAACCCAGTTCGGCACCCGGTTGAGGATCCGGAACTGTCGCTCCATCGAGGACCAGGCACGGCCCGGGTCGCGGACGGTGTGGAGTAGTCGGGGGATCCGCGTGGGGAAGTCGTCGGAGAAGCGCTCGTAGAAGTCGAATTCCCGGTCGTAGCAACCCTCNCTCTCCACCAGACCACGGTTGATGGGGATGTCCGTCGGGAACTTGGCGAGCACCGTTGCGGGCAGTGACGGGTCGGCCGGCTCCCAGGTGAGGTCGACACGGGCCGTCAATCCCGAGAAGCCGACGCCTGCGCCCGGCTCGGCGNTTGTGAAGTNGACCACCCGTGCNTCGGACGAACCGCTCAGNGCGTCGGTGAGCCAGTCGGCTGTCAGTTCGTCGACGGTCTGGGGNATGCCGATCGGCAGTCNCTTGGGCATGNCTCCGAACGNTACGGCACGACCNGCNGTCAGGCCAGACGGAGGCGGCCGTTCCCTTCGGCCACGCGTCCGATGACCGACGCCGTGTGCCCCGTCTCCTCGAGCNGGTCGAGCGCCTCGTGCGCCGCCGCCGGCGAAGCGCCGAACACCAGACCACCCGAGGTCTGGGCGTCGGCCAGGAGCAGGACGTCGAGTTCGNCGTGGTTCCCTCGGTCGAGTCGCTCGTCGACCCAGGCCAGGTTGCGGCGGCTGCCTCCNGGTATGGAACCGGTCTCGGCCANGGCTCGGGCGCCTTCGAGCAGCGGCACGGCGCCGACGTCGATCTCGGCGTCGACACCGGACTCCATGACGGCACGGCCGAGGTGCCCCAGGAGCCCGAAGCCCGTGACGTCGGTGGCACCGGTCGCCCCGGCATCGAGTGCCACCCGTGCCGCCTCGGCGTTCAGCCGTGTCATGCAGTCGAGCGCCCCGTGGACCACGTCGTCGGGTGCCGTGCCCGCCTTGATCGCCGTGGTGATGACCCCGATNCCNAGCGGCTTGGTGAGCACGAGGACGTCGCCCGGACGGAACCCGGTATTGGTGAGGANCNGATCCGGATCGGCCTCCCCCACCACGGCCAGCCCGAACTTTGGCTCGGGATCGTCGACNGTGTGGCCACCGGCGATGANGAACCCGCCCTCGGACGCGACGTCCTGTGCGCCGAGGAGGACCTCGGCCAGCAGGTCGATCGACAGCTCCTCGCTGTTCCACCCCACGAGGTTGAGTGCCAGCAGGGGCCGGCCGCCCATGGCGTACACGTCGGACACCGCATTGGCGGCGGCGACCCGNCCCCACATCCGTGCGTCGTCGACGACGGGCGTGATGAAGTCGGCGGTCACCACGAGCGCACGGCCNTCGTCCAGTCGGTAGACGGCGGCGTCATCGCCGGTGGCGGCCCCCACGAGGAGGGCGGGATCGTCGACGGGTGCCAGGCGGCGCACGACGTGCGCCAGCTCACCNGGGGCGAGCTTGCAGCCTCAACCGGCGCCGTGNCTGAACTGTGTCAGTCNCCGCATGANTCGCCCCCTTTCGCTGGTCCCATACGCCGNTCAGGGTAGATCAAGGGCTGGATCGGGCCCGGGAGCCTCAAAGCGTCGCGACCGCNTCCAGGANTCGATCGACGTCCTCGTCGGTGGTGTAGGCGGAGATCCCGGCCCGCACCGCCCCGGCCTCCGGNTCGAGNCCGAGGGGNNNCATCGCCTCCACGGCGTAGTTGTGGCCGTCCCACACGGCGACCCGNGCGGCGGCGAGGTGTTCGGCCACTTCGTGCGGAGCATGGCCTTCGACGAGGAACTGGATGGTCGGCGCCCGGTCGGCAACGTCGTCGGGCCCGGCCGACCCCATGACCCTGGCCCCNGCGAGGTCGTGGAGGCCGGCGAGGAGGCGCTTCAGGAGGTCCTGGCCATGCGCCTCGATGGCGTCCATGCCGGTGTCNAGCAGGAAGCGCGCCNCCACGTCGATACCGGCGAGGGCCTCGTACGAGGCNGTCCCGTACTGCCAGCGGGCGCCGCCGGTNGCCGGTGCCGGCCGCACCTTGTAGGCGGGTAGGTCGTCGAGCAGGTCGTCGGCCATCCACATCACGCCGGCGTGGGGCCCGTACCACTTGTACGACGAGGTGGCNTAGACGTCGCATCCGAGCGCGCCGACGTCGACGGCGACGTGGGGGGTGCGGTGGACGCCGTCGACCACCACCCGGGCACCANCNGNATGGGCCGCCTCTGCGATGGCCGGCAGNTCGGGCATGGTGCCGATCACGTTCGACGCNCCCGTCACCGCCACCCAGCGCGTCGCCGGCCCGAGCAGGTCGACCACCGCCCCGGTGGCCAGGCGGCCGGTGGCACCGTCGAACCCCGCCATCCTCACCGTCGCCCCCGAGTCCTCGGCGGCCANNACCCANGGGGTGACGTTGGAGTCGTGGTCGAGCGTCGTACAGACCACCTCGTCGCCCGGCCCGAGGGTGCGGCCCACNGCGCGCGACAGGGCCATGAGGTTGGCCGTGGTACTGGGACCGAAGACGATTCCGCCCGACCCGGCGCCGAGGAGTTCTCGCATNGTCGCCGTCGTGCGCTCCTCGAGGGCGTCGCAGGCCTGCGAGGCGGGGAACGCACCGTGGGCGTTGGCGTTGTTGCCGCTGCGCTGCCAGTCGGCCATCGCATCGATCGCCGAGTCGAGTACCTGGGTACCGGCAGGGCCGTCGAAACGGGCCCACCCTCCGGCGAGTCCCGGAAAGCGGTGTCGNATGTCGTGGAGTTCGGCCATGCTGGGGCACGCTAGTGGTGTGGTCGGAACGGATCNCGACCCCGAGGAGGATCGGATGGACGCATGGGAGGTCGAGGCAAGGGTCGAGATCGCCGCGGTCGTGANCGCCTACAACGCTCTCGGNGACCGGGGCAGGTTCGACGAACTTCTNGCCCTTTTCGCCGACNGCGCCACCATGGACATCGGCGACGGCAGTTCCTACGAGGGCCGTGCCGGCATCGAGCGGATCTTCACCGGTACCCGGGACTCGGTAAGGGACGGCTCCGGGCCCGCATTCCTGCAGCACCACACCACCCCCGTCCATGTCTCCTTCGAGGACGGCGACCACGCCTCGGGCGACGCCTACTTCACGGTGATGTCAGACCAGGGCATCGACCACTGGGGGCGCTACCACGACACGTACCTCCGCGTCGAAGGCGCCTGGCGCTTCGGGTCGAGGCGCGTCCGGGTCGATGGACGGACGCCGGGAGGCTGGGCCGACCAGCGCTTCGGGAGCGACTCGTGAGCCTCGATCCACTCGACCGCCTCCTCGCCGAGGCCGACATCCGGCAGTTGGTTGCCCGCTATGCGGTCTGCCTCGACAAGCGCGACCTCGATGGCCTCGTCGACCTCTTCGTGCCCGACGCGCGGGTCAGTAGCGACGCCACGGGCCGCGAGGCGCTCCGTGGGTCGTTCGCCGCCCAACTCGCCACGGTCGGCGTCACCATTCTCAACACGGGCACCCACCAGATCGACCTGGGCGACGACGACATGGCCACGGGTCACGTGTACTGCAAGGCCGAGATCCAGGACGGCGACCGCTGGATCCACCAGGCCATCCGCTACGACGACACGTACCGCCGCGTCGAGGGGCACTGGCTGTTCGTCCGACGCATCCACCGCCTCTTCTATGGCGCCGAGGTCGGCGAGAACCCGCTCGCCCTGGACCCGGCGAACTGGCCGGCGAGCCACACCGGCTTGGGCACCCTCCCCTGGGAGGACGCCACCTGGCAGGAGTTCACTGCACCGACCGACGACCCCGGAAGGCCGTCGTGACCACGACGCAGCCCCGGCGCGAAGCCGCCGCGGACCTGCAGGCGGCCGACCCCGAGGACATCGCGGCCTGGATCGCCGACACGGTGTACGCCGGCTACGTCGAGTACATCGCCGCCTTCCAGAACCTGACCCGTCGGGCGGCCGCCAACTTCACCACCCGTTCCTGGACCTCGCAGGACGCAGACGCCATCAAGCGCCTCTTGGTCCATGCCGAGATCGTCCAGAGGACCGTGGCCGAGGTCCATCCACACCTGCGCACCACCCCAGACCGTCGAGGCACCTGGCGCACGGCCCGCACCGCCTACAAGCGCCGGATCACGCAGCGGACCGACCTCGAACTGGCCGAGACGTTCTTCAACTCGGTTACCCGTCGGATCTTCACGACCATCGGCGTCGACAACGACGTGGAATTGCGATGGTTCGGCGCCTCCACCCTGCCCCGGGGCCTGGGGCGCTCGGAGATGTTCGGAACCTGGACCCGAACCGGGGGTTCTGCGGCCATGGCGCAGTCGATACTGGAGTCGTACGACTTCGGGGTTCCCTGGGTCGACCTCGTCGGCGATGCACGTAGGGCCGGTGCACGGATCGACGCCTTCCTGCTCGACTCCTGGGACACCCTCGACCTCGACGGCATCGACATGCTCGCCACGGTCTTCTACCGCAACAAGGGCGCCTACCTGGTCGGCAGGCTTCGACACCTCAACCGCGTCACGCCGATCGTCTTCCCGATCATCCACGGTGACGGTGGCATCCAGATCGACACGGTCCTCCTAACCGAATCACAGGCCAGCCGACTCTTCAGCTTCACCCGCTCCTACTTCTTCGTCGAGACGCCCAAGCCAGCCGAACTGGTCGGCTTCTGCAAGTCCATGCTGCCGATGAAGTCGATCTCCGAGCTCTACACGTCGGTCGGGTTCCACCAGCACGGCAAGACCACCCTCTACCGCTCGCTGTACCGACACATGCAGAACTCCCACGACAAGATCATGCGCGCACGCGGCACGCCGGGAATGGTCATGTCGGTCTTCACGCTCGTGTCGTTCAACGTCGTCTTCAAGATCATCAAGGACCGCTTCGACCCGCCCAAGAACACCACCCGCCAGGCGGTGCGCGACCGCTACCGCCTCGTCGCCCAGCACGACCGCGTGGGCCGCATGGTCGACGCCCACGAGTTCGAGAACCTCTCCTTCGACCGCGACCGCTTCGATCCCGACCTGCTCGACGAACTCCTGACCGAGGCATCCCTGACGGTTCGCGTCGAGGGTGACCAGGTCGTCATCTCGCACGTGTACACGGAACGCCAGGTGTATCCGCTCAACCTGTACCTCCGCGAGATGTCGGCCGACCGGGCCGAGGCGGCGGCCCTCGACTGGGGCTGGGCGATCAAGGACCTGGCAGCCGCCAACATCTGGCCGGGTGACCTGTTCACGAAGAACTTCGGCGTCACACGCCACGGCAGCGTCGTCTTCTACGACTACGACGAGATCACGCTGCTGGACGCCTGCCGCTTCCGACGCATCCCGCAGTCCGACGACCACGAGCACGAGATGCGGTCCACGCCGTGGTTCGCCGTCGAGCCCGGCGACATCTTCCCCGAACAGTTCCCGACGTTCATGTCGTTCCCCACCGACGTACCCCGCGAGATCTGGGAGCGGTTCCAGGCGGTGCACGGAGACCTGTTCACCCCCGACTTCTGGATCGACGTGCAGGGCCGACTCGCCGAGGACGACATCCCCGAGTTCTATCCCTACCCGGACCGACTCCGATTTCGCCGCGGTGGCCCCACCTCGCCAAAGGTAGGGTCGGCGCGATGAGCACCCGACCCATTCACATCGCACCGTCGGTCCTGCCCGCCGACTTCTCGCGGCTCGGCGAGGAATGCGTCGCCCTCGAAGATGCCGGCGTCGACCGGATCCACTGGGACGTCATGGACGGCGTGTTCGTCCCCAACCTGACCTTCGGCCCCGACGTCGTCGCCTCGATCCGGCCCCACGTGTCAGTGCCCTTCGAGGCGCACCTCATGGTCGTCGAACCCGACCGCCTACTCCACCGCTACATCGAGGCCGGCTGCCAGACCGTCATCGTGCACGCCGAGGCCTGCACCCACCTCCACCGCACACTGGCCCACATCGCCGAACTCGGCGCCACCCCGGGCGTGTCAATCAACCCCCACACACCGACCGACGTCATTGGACACGTGCTTGACCTGCTGGGCCACGTGCTCGTTATGACCGTCAACCCGGGATTCGGCGGCCAGGCCTATATCCCGGCGATGGAGCCCAAGGTGGCCGAGGTGGCCGCCATGGTCGAAGGCCACGACATCGACCTCGAGGTCGACGGCGGCATCGGCCCCTCGACCATCGCCGGCCCGATCGCCGCCGGGGCCAACGTGTTTGTGTCAGGAAGCGCCCTGTTCCGCGATCCGGAGGGCCTCGCCCACGCCGTCACCGACCTCCGACAGTGTGCCGAGGACGCCCGGGCCTGATCATCGGGCGCAGGCGCCGTCCCGCAGTCACGGGCCGCCGATACCCTCACCTCCATGACCGAACTGCACGTGCCTGCACCCGTTGCCGCCCCCACTGCCGCCTCCGACCTCGACTCCGGATCCTCGGGCCGGGTCGACGTCTTCGACCGGCTCCTCAAGAACCGGGTGGTGTTCCTCGGCACCGACGTCAACGACAACGTGGCCAACGAGCTCATCGCCCAGATGCTGTTCCTCGAGGCGCAGGATGCCGAGAAGCCGATCTGGCTCTACATAAACTCGCCCGGAGGGTCGGTCACGGCCGGCATGGCGATCTACGACACCATGCAGTTTGTCGGACCCGAGGTGGGCACCATCTGCATGGGCCTTGGTGCCTCGATGGCGCAGTTCCTGCTGTGCGCCGGCGCCCCCGGCAAGCGTTATGCCCTCCCCCACGCCAGGATCATGATGCACCAGCCCCTCGGCGGCGTGCAGGGCGACGCCTCGATGATCGCCATCCAGGCCGAGCAGATGACCTACACGAAGCAGCAGCTCCAGGAGCGCATCGCCGACCACACCGGCCAGTCCGTCGCGACCATCGAGGCCGACAGCGACCGCGACCGCTGGTTCACCGCAGAAGAAGCCCGCGAGTATGGCATCATCGATCAGGTGACCGTCCGCCGCGGCGAGATGCGCTGACCCGACGGGAAGCACGATCGTCCTAGGCTGCACCGCTGCGGACGTGGCGCAACTGGTAGACGCACCGGCTTTAGGAGCCGGCGCCGCAAGGCATGGGGGTTCGAGTCCCCCCGTCCGCACATGAGCGACCCGCCCCTGCCCGATGACGGCCCGGAAGGCGTGCACACCGGCGCGGCCGACGACCGCTACCTGACCCGGCTGGTGGACGCCAGCCCCATGGGGATGGCCCTACTCGACGCCGACCTCGGCCTTCGCCACGCCAACGGTCGTTGGACCGAGTTCACCGGCCAGCCTGTCGGCTCGGCGCTCGAGGAGGGCTGGCTCGATGCCATCGACGCCGACGGCCGTGACGACTTCGTCAAGGCCGCACGACAGGCACTCGCCACGGGTCGCGGAGTTCGGGGGCGACTGCGCCTCTTCACGCCGAGTGAGGACCTGCGCTGGATCGACCTGTCGATGACGCCCCTCGGTGATGGGTCGGGCGGAGCCCTCCTGACCTTCGATGACGTCACGGACGAACTCGACGAGGCCCGACGCGCCCACGAGCTGACCCGCGTACTCGAGGCCAGCCCGGACCTCGTCGCCGTGCTCGACTCCCTCGGACGGACCGTGGTCTGGGCCAACGATGCCTTCCAGCGCTTCCTGCCCAATGCCCGGGTGGCCGGCTCCCGCCTGCTGACCCACCTCGACGGCTGGTCGCAGGCCCGATACGCGGCCACGGCGCTGCCCGCCGTCCGCTCGGGGGGAACCTGGCGGGGCGAGCTCCGGCTCACCACACAGGACGATGGCCCCACCTCAACGCTGCCCGTCTCGGCCGTACTGGTCACGCACCGGGACTCCGAGGAGCGCATCGAGGCGATCTCGCTCGTGGCCCGCGACCTCAGCGACCTCTATGCGGCCCGGCAGCGGGTCGAAGCCACCGAGGTCCGCCTGGCCGCCCTCGTCGAGCACGCCTCCGACATGGTCTGCGTCGTCGGCTCCGACGGGCGCATCGTCTACGCCAGCCCGGCAGTCGCCCGGGTCCTCGGACTCGAGCCACTCGACCTCGAAGGGGTCCCCATCGCGGACCTGGTCCACCCCGAGGATCTGGATCGGCTCCTCGAGCAGGTCCCCGACGTCGTCGCGACGCCCGGAATGTCGCCGGCCTTCGATGCCCGGGTNGTCCACATCGACGGCGGATGGCGGCACATGGAGATCGTCGCCACGAACCTCCTCGAGAACCCGGCGGTCGAGGGCATCGTCGTGAATGCAAGGGACGTGACCGAGCGCGTCGAGGTGGCGGCCCAACTCGANGAGCGGGCCTTCCACGACGANCTGACCGGGCTTCCCAACCGTGCGCTCCTCCTCGGCCGACTCCAGGACGCCCTCCACCGGGCGTCCCGCCACCAGCGGTCCGTCGGTGTGCTGTTCCTCGACCTCGACCGCTTCAAGGTGGTCAACGATTCGCTCGGCCACGGTGCGGGCGACGACCTCCTCCAGGAGGTCGCACGCCGCCTCGAGCGGACGGTCCGCCCCGGCGACACGGTGGCACGCCTCGGCGGTGACGAGTTCGTAGTCGTCATCGGCGACATGCTCCGCCCGACCGATGCACTCACCGCCGCCGACAGGGTCCGTCGCTCGCTGGCGCGGCCGGTCGATCTCGGCGCCGAGTCAACGGTGGTCTCGACCAGCATCGGCATCGCCATCGCCCGCGGCGACGAGTCCCCCGGCGACCTGCTCCGCGACGCCGACATCGCCATGTACCGGGCCAAGGATCAGGGGCGCGACCGGGCCGAACTGTTCGACGACAACCTGCGGGCACAGGCCATCCGCCGGCACTCCGTGGAGCAGGAACTCCGACTCGCCATCGACGCAGACCGGATCGAGGTGTACTTCCAGCCGATCGTGAGGATCGCCGACGGAGGCATCGCAGGCGCCGAGGCCCTGGCGCGCCTCCGGGCCGAGACCGGAGAACTGCTCCTCCCCGACCAGTTCATCGACATCGCCGAGGACAGCGGAGTCATCGCCGAACTCGGCAGTCGGGTCCTCGGGCTCGCCCTGGAGCGCCTCGCCGCCTGGGGCCGCCGGACCGACGAACCCCTGACGATGGCCGTCAACGTGTCGGCCCGCCAGTTGGCCGACGCCGCCTTCCCCGGCGTGGTGGCCGCCGCCCTCGAGGGCTGCAACCTCGATCCGGCACGGGTNGCGCTCGAGTTCACCGAGAGTGCCCTCATCGCCGCCAACCCGGTGACCGAGCGGGTACTCGACGAACTCACCGGGCTGGGAGTCCGCATCGGGCTCGACGACTTCGGCACCGGGTTCTCGTCCCTTGCCTACCTCAAGCGCTTCCCCATCGACTTCCTCAAGATCGACCGCTCGTTCGTCTCCGGCCTCGGAAACGACGACGGCGACACGGCGATCGTCACCGGCACCATCGCGCTGGCCCACAGCCTGGGGCTCCAGGTCGTGGCCGAGGGGGTCGAGACCGAGGAGCAGCTGGACCGCCTGAGGGCGCTCCGCTGCGACCTGGCGCAGGGATACCACTTCTCCGAACCGGTGACCGACGCCGAGTTCGACCGGTTCCTGGACCGCACCTGGACCCCGAGCGGCGTCTCACCCAACTAGGAGCGGGTCGCGCTGCTACCGGTTCCCGGTCAGCTTCCGCACCAGGCTCCGGAACGCCCGGCCGCGGTGCGAGAGGGCGTGCTTCTCGTCGCCCATCTCGGCGAACGTGCGGCCATCGCCCTCGACCGGCACGAACAGGGGGTCGTAGCCGAAGCCACCCTCGCCCCTGGCCTGCCCGGCGATCCATCCCTCCACGGTGCCGGTGGCAAACACCTCGGAACCGTCGGGGCGGTGGACAAGGGCGACCGTGCGGAACCGGGCCGTCCGACGCCCCGGGGCGACACCGTCCAAATCGGCCAGCAGGCGCTCCACGTTCTCGGCGTAGGTGGCGTCCTCGCCGGCGAACCGTGCGGAATGGACGCCCGGGGCTCCGCCCAGGGCGTCGACCTCGAGGCCGGTGTCGTCCGCTACGGCTGCAGCGCCACTCGCCGTGCAGACCGCCACGGCCTTCAGGCGTGCGTTGTCGAGCAGGGTGTCGCCGTCCTCGACCACATCGGCGAGATCGACCGGTCGAGGAACGAGTTCGACGGCGTCGCCCAGGACCAGGGCGATCTCGGCCAACTTGTGGGGGTTGGCGGTGGCCACCACCAGCCGGATCGACGCCATGTGGCGAGTCAGGCCCTCACCGGCGGCGGGTCGGCAAGCAGCGCCCGCTGGGCAGCNACGATGTCGGTGATGCCGCCAACGGCCAGGTCGACAAGCGCATCGAGTTGGGCGCGGTCGAAGGCCTCGCCCTCAGCGGTGCCCTGTACCTCGACGAACCGGCCGGCCCCGGTCATGACCACATTGAAGTCGACCTCCGCCGTCGAATCCTCGACGTAGGGAAGGTCCAGCCGGGGCTCACCCTCCACGATGCCGACCGAGATGGCCGCCAACTGGTCGGTGAGCGGGTTGGCGACCAGGTCGCCGGCGACCACCAGTCGCTCGAGTGCGTCGTGCAGTGCGACGAAGCCGCCGCAGATGGAGGCGGTGCGAGTGCCGCCGTCGGCCTGGATGACGTCGCAGTCGACGGTGACCTCGCGCTCCCCCAGTGCCCCGAGGTCGCAGACGGCTCGCAGGGACCGGCCGATGAGACGCTGGATCTCCTGGCTGCGACCCGAGACCCGTCGGCGGATCCGCTCTTCGCTGGAGCCCGGCAGCATCGAGTACTCGGCGGTGACCCAGCCACTGCCCGTCCCCTTCAGCCAGCGCGGCACTCCGTCGCCGATCGAGGCGGTGCACAGCACACGGGTGCGCCCGAACGCCACCAGGCACGAGCCGTCGGCGGCATCAGTGAAGTCGCGCTCGAACAGAAAAGTGCGCAGTTCGTCGTTTCGGCGTCCGTCGGGTCGCATCAGGTTCGTTCCTCGAGGTGGTTGGGAAATGTTTGGGTGCTTGCGACCTAGAAGTAGACGATCGCCTCCGCGTTGGCGACGGCCTCGTCGAGGTCGGCGGTCCAGGCGCCCGTGGAAAGGTACTTCCATCCGGCGTCGCTGGCGACGAACACGATGGTGGCCTGCTCGTCTTCGCCGAGGCGTTCGGCCACCTTGAGGGCACCGGCCAACGCTGCACCCGAGGAGATGCCGGCGAAGATCCCGCACTCGTCGGCGAGGCGTCGCGTGCACTCGAGGGACTCCCTGGGGCGGACGATGCGCTTGCCGTCAAGCAACTCGTTGCCGCCCCACTTTTCGAAGACGGGCGGTATGTAGCCGTCGTCGAGGCTGCGCAGGCCCTGGACGACCTCACCCGACGGCGGTTCGACGGCCAGCACCTGGACCTCGGGGCGCTGTTCCCTGAGGTACGTGCCGACACCCATCAGAGTGCCACTGGTGCCGAGTCCGGCAACGAAGTGCGTGATGTCGGGGACGTCCCGCAGGATCTCGGGGCCGGTGGTCGCATAGTGGACCCGGGGGTTGGCCTCGTTGGCGTACTGGTAGAGGAAGGCCCAGTCGGGGTTTTCGTCGGCGAGTCGTCGTGCGAGCCGGACGGCGCCGTTGGACCCCTCGGCGCCGGGCGAGGAGATGATCTCGGCGCCGAACACCTCGAGCATCTGCCGTCGCTCGACGGAGACGTTCTCAGGGAGGACGACCTTGATCGGGTAGCCGCGGAGGCGGGCGATCATCGCCAGGGCGATGCCCGTGTTGCCCGACGACGGCTCGATGATCGTGCGGCCGGGGACGAGCGTTCCATCGGCTTCCGCCTCCTCGACCATCGCCTTGGCGATGCGGTCCTTCACCGAGCCGGCGGGGTTCTGGCCCTCGAGTTTGACGAGGATCCGCGTGCCGGGATGCGGACTGAGCGCGCTGACGTCGACCATCGGGGTGTTGCCGATGAGGTCGAGTACAGAGGAGTAGACGGTCATGGCAGGCAGGTCTCCGGATAATTCCGACTGAACAGGTCGGGATTCTAGCCCGGCACCTCGTCTACCGGCACCTCGGTGATGGCGTCGTCGAGGATCCGGAATGCCCTCAGTTCCGGATCAGGGTGCTCGAGCGACACGATCACGAAGACCCAGGTCCCCAACGGGTCGAAGCGGGCGGCATCGGCCACGTCGGTGGGCGAGGGATAGGCCTGCGTGTGCGTATGGCTGTGCATCACCCCGACCAGCACGGCTCCTGCCTCGTCGACGGTTTTCTCGACGTCGAGGTGCTCCTGCCCGTCGAGGAGGTAGAGGGTCCTCGACTCGGCGGCGTTGCGCATCGGAAAGAAGCGGTCCACGGAGGGACCCTCCGCCTGATCGTCCACGGAGCCGGCGAACAACCCACACGCCTCGTACGGCACGCCGGCGAGTGCATGGGCAACCATCGCGGCGTGGACGTCGCCACTGATGCGCAGACGTTCACCGGACATGGCAGCGAGGCTAACCCCGCAACCCCCACCGGTACGCTCGCCGAATGGGCGCGAATTCCACGAACAAATCCACGAGCGAGCGCTCCGATGCCCGCGACCGGACCGTCGCCACCAACCGGCAGGCACGCCGCAACTACGAGGTCCTCGACACCTGGGAGGCCGGCCTGGTGCTCCGCGGCGGCGAGGTCAAGTCGCTGCGCGAGTCCAAGGTGCAGATCGCCGAGGCGTTCGGCCGCTTCGAGGGTGGCGAACTCTGGCTGTTGGGCCTGCACATCTCGCCCTGGACGACCAGCGGCTCCATAGAGGCGTCCGGCCACGACCCTGATCGGCCCAAGAAACTGCTTCTCCACCGGGCCGAGATCCGGCGCATGAACGACCGCGTCCAGAGGGAGGGACTCACACTGGTCCCCCTGTCGCTCTACTTCTCCAACGGGCGGGCAAAGGTCGAGTTGGCACTGGCCCGGGGCCGGGGCCATGCCGACAAGCGCCAGGCGATCGCCGAGCGCGAAGCCGCCCGCGAGGCCGACCGGTCGATGGCCCGCCACCGGCGCCGCTGAAAGCAACGGCGTTCCGACCGCACATCCGCCGCTGTCACGGGGCGCCGGTACCCTGTGTCTGCGGGATTACTCCCGCATGATCCTTGACAAGCGAGCACACCCAGCACCGGGTAGCCCACGGGCCGCCCACCCACGGGGCTGATCGGTTTCGACGCCGACGTTTCGTGGACGATTCGTGCGACCGGAGTTGCCCAGACTCCCAAAACGGGGCACCAACAGAGACGCCAACACGGACGATCTCGCTCTCGCCGCCTGACCTAGTCAGGCAGTAGAGAGTCATCGCGACCGGTGACGGCACGCGGGGCCAGTCCACTGCAGCCCGGCAACAGAAGCAGTGGAGACCGCAGGGACAGACCGCTGACGGCGTGAAAGAACGCTGACCCGGGGGAAAGACCCCGTGGCGGGGCCTTCGGGCCCAACCGACCCGGCGGTGCGGCAGCCAGGAGCCGCAGACTCGGGAACGGTCGTAGCGCGAGCGCCCACCCGTCGACGGACGGGGGTTCGATTCCCCCCAGCTCCACCAGGGTGTGTTCGCAGTTCCTGGGAGGCAGCGCTTTTGGCACTGCCCTTTCAGGTTTTCGACGGAGGGGCAAGCCTCGGTTGACGCAAACGTGCTACACACTTTTGACGCACAGGCACTATCCAGCACGGACGTTCACGACCCCGAAAGAAAGTCAAGTCTGATGCCGCTCCTAAAGCTCGGTGTGGGCTTCGTAATATCGATGTATGTGATCTATTGCTTGATCACCCAGAAGGTCTGGATTCGCAAGGTCTTCGCGTGGAGAACGAGGGACGAATACCCAAAGATCTTCCTGATGAACATCATCGGTGGAACGTTGATTGCAATCTGGCTGATTGCCGGACCACTCCTGATCGACTAGTTCTCCAGTTGGCTCTTCGCAGTTGACGACTGTGGAGCCTCCCACTACCAGGACGAGGAGTACCCCGATGACCGAGACCGCTGACACGACCGATACGACTGCTGAGCGCGCCTTCTTCGACCCGGACATCCGCACGCCCGAGATGGAGATGGCCGAGCGCGGTGAAGGCGTGCCGTCTGCGGCCGATCTCGACCTCGCCGAGATCAACCCGGCGAACCCGCACCTGTTCAAGGAAGATCGCTGGCAGGATCACTTCGCCCGTCTCCGCGCCGAAGACCCGGTGCACCTCAACGAGATCGAGTCGGCCGGTCGCTACTGGTCGATCACCAAGTACGACGCTGTCCGCGCCGTCGACGGCGACTGGGAGACCTATTCCTCGGTGAAGGGCATCAACCTGGGGATCAAGGAGATCGCCACCGCCGAGCAGATGCCGCCGCAGTCGCTGGCGCCGTTCATCGCGATGGATCCGCCCACCCACACCGACCAGCGCAAGACGGTGCGGGACGTGTCCGCCCCGAGCAACCTGCGCAACATTGAGCCGATGATCCGCGAACGCACAGCAGAGCTGCTCGACTCCCTTCCCGAGGGCGAGACCTTCGACTGGGTCGACACCGTGTCGATCGAGCTCACCACCCTGATGCTGGCGACTCTCTTCGACTTCCCCATGGAGGATCGTCGCAAACTCACCCGCTGGTCCGACATCGTGTTCGCGATCCCCGGCCCCGGCGGCGTGGTCGAGACCCAGCAGCAGAAGATCGACGAGCTCCTCGAGTGCGTCCACTACTTCGAAGGACTCTGGGAGAAGCGACGGGGGAACCCCGGCTTCGATCTCGTGTCGATGCTGGCAAACGGCGAAGCCACCAGGGACATTCCCGTGTTCAACCAGCTCGGCAACCTGTTGCTGCTGATCGTCGGCGGCAACGACACCACCCGCAACACCATGACCGGCAGCATCTACGGCCTCAACAAGTTCCCCGAGCAGTACGACAAGCTCCTCGCTGACCCCGGACTCATCCCGAACCTCGTGCCCGAGGTCATCCGCTGGCAGACCCCACTGCCGTACATGCGCCGCACCGCGACCAAAGACACAGAGCTCGGCGGCAAGCAGATCAAGGAGAACGATCAGATGCTGATGTGGTACATCTCCGCCAACCGCGACGAAGACATCTTCGACAACGGCGACGTGCTCGACATCGAGCGCCACAACGCGGACCGCCACCTCTCGTTCGGCTACGGCATCCACTTCTGCATGGGCAGCCGCATCGCCGAACTCCAACTCCGCGTGCTGTGGGAAGAAATCCTCCAACGCTTCGAACGCATCGAGGTCCAGGACGAACCCGAACGGGTCTTTTCGTCCTTCGTCCGCGGCTACTCGAGCCTCCCCGTCACCGTCACCCGCCGCTGAACCGTCCGGTTCAGCCGTCGAGACTCTCGGCGGCGGTAGCCCGCCCGATGAGGCACCGCCAGGTCAGGCTTGAGGCTTGAGCATCCGGGGCAGCGGCAGATCCAGGGGTGAGANGAGACCGGGCGCGGCAGCNCAGACGAACGGAATGGCATTGACAGCCTTCGTGCCGGTCGACCGCGTCTTGACGACCTTTTCGTCCGCATAGATCTCGTGGGTGAGCCTGCTGCCCGGTGTTCCGCGCACGTCAACCTCGATCCACCCCTGCTTCGGGGCGTCTGCCAAGAACTCCTGGCTGACGTAGTCGGTACCCAGCAGGAACCTGAGTTCGATGGTCGCCTTCGGGACGCCACCGTGAGTCGACGAGGCCTTGACGACCAGTCCGGCCATCGTCCCCTTGCGGATGAGGATCTTCTCGTCGTAGTCCCTCGTCGCCGGTTCGTATTCGTGGGTGAGTTCGTTGCCGTCGTGGGCCAGGCCCAGTTCCCGACAGATGAGGTCGGTGATCTGCAGGAGGTTGTCGAAGATTGCCCTGGCACCGCCCTCGGTNCGTGCAAGTTCCTCCTCGGTCCGNCCGAANCCGAACTTCTCCAGGAACACCGGACTCAACGTCGACTGGCGCTCGCAGGTGCTGATGTAGACGGACTCGACCTCATGGCAGATGGACGAACCGAGGAGGGCCAACTCGTAACTCAGGCCGGGATTCAGCCCGGTCCCGAACAGTGACGAGCCCCCTTCGGCGCAGGCATCGACGATGTCGGGGAAGCACTCGTAGCGCCGCGGGTTCCAACCCGACATGATGCTGACGACGTTCTTGCCGCTTGCGAGGATTGGGATGATCTCGTCGTACCGCTCGGTCGGGGGGTTGTAGAGGACGCAGTCGGCCTCGACCGAGAGGATCTCGTCCATGTCCTTGGTCGCCCGAACTCCGAGTGGGCCGATTCCGGCGATTTCTCCAGCGTCCATGCCGACCTTCTCGTCGTGGAAGACGAAGGCGCCGACGAGTTCCATCAGGGGATGGGCGTCGANCAGTCGGATCTGGTGCTGGGCGATGTCCCCGGTGAACCACTGGACGATGCGGAACTTCTCCACCGGCCGACCCTATGCCGGACCTTGTCGCGTCGGCCAACCGGCCCCTCTTCACCGAGCGACGCCGCGAGGATCACGAACGCCATCTGCGACTCCGTCAGGGGCAAGCGGTAAGGACGCTGGTCGGAGCCGAGTGTGACATTCTGAACGGGTGCTGAGCCGGTCCGACCTCGAGGAGTTGCAGTCTCTGGAAGAGGGAATGTGGCGTTCGGAGACCCGAGGGGATCGTGGATGGACGGACGCCCACCTGGCGCCGGGCTTCTTCGAGTTCGGACTGTCGGGTCGCCGCTACGACCGAGGTGAGGTGCTCGACACCGAGGTGGGCGAGATCGATGCCGTCCTTCCCCTAAACGATTTCAGGTGCACCAACCTGGCCGACTCCCACGTTCTGGTCACCTACCAGATCGAGTGCTACGGAGGACGANCGAACCGAAGTTCGATCTGGCACCGNACGGACACGGGCTGGGCCATGGACTTCCACCAGGGCACCCCGACCGGGGACTGTTGAACCCGAGTGGGACCGGTTTGATGCGTTGGGGAGTGGTGGGGCACGGGAGGATCGTCCCGAAGTTCCTGGATGCAGCCAGGGGCGTCGGCCACGAGGTGGTCGCCGTCGTCGGCCGCGATCCCTCGAGGGTCGCTGCATTCGCGGCAGGCCATGGAATCAGCCGGACCGGCATCGATCCATCCAACCTCGTTGGCGAAGTCGACGCCGTCTACGTTGCCACGCCGCACAGCGGACATCGCGATGCTGCCCTGGCCCTCCTGCCGGCCGGAGTTCCCGTGCTGTGCGAAAAGCCGATGGCAGTGAATGCCACACAGGTCCGACAGATGCTCGACGCAGCCAGGGGGTCCGGGGCATTCCTGATGGAGGCGATGTGGACCCGGCACCTTCCGGTTCTGCGACGACTCCGGGAGTGGATCGAGCAAGGTCGACTAGGCGAAATCCGAACAGTCGAGGCGGCATTCGGGTTCGACGCCCCGTATCAGCCGACCAGCCGGCTCTGGTCTCCCGAGTTGGCCGGAGGCAGCCTGCTCGACCTCGGCATCTACCCGCTGACCCTGGCAGACCTGGTGTTCGACAGCACGCCCGTCTCGTTCGAGGTAGAGGCAGAGTTGTCGGCCGCTGGCGTCGACACCTGCCTGAGCCTGGAGGCCGAATTCACCGGAGGCGGATCCGCATATCTCAGGTCGGCACTCAACGCCGACCTCTCTCCGACCGCCCGGGTCGTCGGCTCTGCCGGCGTCGTNGAGATTCCGGAATTCTGGCGCGCAGAGCGCATGGTGTTCGACCCCGTGGACGGTGGTCGTGCGGAAGAANTTCTCGAGCCACACGGCATCAACGGTTTCGAATACCAGATTCTCGAGACGGCCCGATGCCTGGAGGCCGGTAGGAGCGAGAGCGCAGTGGTTCCGTGGGCCTGGTCCCTTGCGATGGCTGAACTGACGGACGAGATCCGGTCACGGATCGGTGTCGTCTACCCGAGCGATGACGAGTCCCAGTGATGCGGAGAGTCGCTGACGACGGACGGAGGTTGCACTTTTCGACCGTGATCCAGGGGGCGACACCGTTGTTCGGCGCGACGTTGGTTGCCGAGCCTCGGCGACTCCTCGACGAGGTCCACGGCTCGGGAGTCGACGCCTTCGATTCGGGACTGGCCTATNCGGACCCGGACGGCACCTGTGATGGNCGNCTGGGNGNNTGGGTGGCNGATCGGGGNGTGCGNGACNNCGTCNCCCTCATCGGNAAGGGGTGCCATCCCNGCCCNCCCGACTGGTCCGCNTCCAGGGTTCACCCGGGAACGGTCGCCGTCGACGTCGCCGCCACCCTCGACCGGATGGGTACCGACCACCTCGACCTCTGGCTGTTCCATCGGGACGATCCGTCAGTCCCGGTCGGGGAACTGGTCGATGCAGCCGAGAGACAGGTCGAGGCAGGGACCATCGAGGCATGGGGTGTGTCGAACTGGCCGACCGATCGACTCCGTCAGGCCATCGGCATCGCTGTCACCTCACCGCCGGTTGCCACCAGTTCGCAGTACTCCCTCGTCGACCAGTTGGCCGAACCATGGCAAGGCGTAACCACCCTCACCGGCACCGAACGTGCCGGTGAACGAGAGTGGCTCTCGGAGGCCGGGATCGCCGTGCTTGCTTGGTCACCCCTGGCCGGTGGCTATCTGACAACAGCGCACGAACCCGGATCGACCGAGGACCAGGCGACGACCCGCTGCTATGACTCTCCGGAGAATCGAGGGAGGCGGGATCGAGCCCAGCAGTTGGCCCGCTCCAGGGGCTGCAGCCCGGAACAGGTCGCAATCACGTTCGTGACGACTACTCCGTTCCCGGTACATGTCGTGAGCGCCGCCCGCAGCGGCGAGGAGGCCGCTGCGAATTGTGAGGCGGCTTCCATGGACCTCACCGTCGATGAACGACGGTGGCTCGAGTTCGGCCCGTGAACGTTGCCGAGTTGACTCAGGATGCTCCCTCGACGCTGGGGCCCGACTAGCCGCAAGACGCTCAGCCCCCGTCCAGGGCAAGAATGGGACGGACCCCGATACCCGACCTCGATGGCACCTACCGCCGACCTGACCAGCGGGATCGACGGGAGGCCCGAATTCCCGACGTCAGTCGTGCCAGTCGAGCGCTGTACGCATCGTGGTTTCGAAATCTTCGAAACTCATGGACGTCTTCGTGGCATCAATGAGTACAGCATCCTCGCCAACCAACGTCCGGAACGGCATCGAGGGGTCGGTGGCAGCACGCACTATGGCGTCAGCGACAGCTTGGGGGTCGGAGGGGGGACCACCACCGTCAAGGCTTGCCAGGGAGTTCCGAAATGCAAGGGCCCGCTGCTCCTGGGCAGAACCGGTCCAACTTGCCGGATGGACGATGTTGTCCTGAAAGTTCGTGGTGAACCGTCCGGGCTCGATGAGATGAACTCGGATCCCGAGCTGGGATACCTCAAAGTGCAGGGATTCGCTCATCGCTTCGAGGGCGTGCTTCGATGCCGAGTAGGCGCCGCCGTAGGGCGGGGCCACCCGTCCGGCGATGCTGCTGACATTTACGACCACTCCGCTTCCACGCTCACACCACATCGGAAGCACAGCCCGCATCGTGCGCAGAGGGCCCATGACGTTGGTCTCGAACTGGCGCTGCATGAGTGCATCGTCGATCTGTTCGATCGCTCCCTGCACCTCAAACCCGGCGTTGTTGACGAGCACGTCGATGTCGAGGGGGTCGGCAATGCAGGCTTCGACCGAATCTGGATCGCAGACGTCGAGTTGGCGAATCTCGATGGATAGCCCTTCGTCCTCTGCGGTCCTGCGTAGTTCTTCTCCCTTGGCGGGGGTACGCATCGTGGCGATCACCTGATGGCCCTCGCGGGAGAGGGAAAGGGCGGCCAATCTGCCGAAACCACTGTTGCTGCCGGTTATCAGGATTCTCGTCATCCGGGAACCCTAGGGTCAGGTGATGGGTCAAGACGTCACCACCTGGCACTACGGACTGGTCGCGCGCTGGTGGGCGGAGTTCAACGTCGGCGGAGACGACGTCGAATTCTTCCGAGATGCCATCGAGCGGTGTGGGGAACCTGCGTTGGACGCCGGCTGTGGCACCGGGCGCCTGCTGCTCCCCTTCCTGCGTTCGGGCATGGACGTCGACGGCAGCGACGTGTCCGGCGACATGCTTGGCTGGTGCGCCACGAAGGCTGAGGCAGAGGGACTCTCGGCGAACCTCTACACGCAGGCCATGCACGAACTCGAATTGCCACGCCGGTACCGCACGGTCATCGTCTGTGGAGCGTTCGGACTCGGCGGCACCCGTGCAC
>PACE01000055.1 GCA_002699725.1 Acidimicrobiaceae bacterium | reverse complement strand
CCACGACGGCCGCACCGACAACCACGACGGCCGCACCGACAACCACGACGGCCGCACCGACAACCACGACGGCCGCACCGACAACGACCCAGGCGCCCACGACGACGCTGGCCAAGGCCGCTCAGACGGCCGCCGCAGCGTCCGACGACGGGGGGGGAGGCGGCTCCGGCCTCGTCGTCGGCATCGGCGCCGCAGCGGTCGTGGCGGCAGGCGCTGCCGCCCTGGCCCTCCGCAACCGCCGCGGCGGTTCAGAGGGGACCGACGAGGCCGGGTAGCCCGCCACACGCGACGAAGCCCCCTGGCGGGGGCCTCGTCTGGGAATCCGGTCCGGGGGGACCGGGAAGGGATCTCGGTTGTGGGGGTCGCGCTTAGAAGTCCTCGTCGAAGGCGACGTTTCCCTCGACGCCGACCTGATAGGCGACGACGGTGCGCTCGAAGAAGTTGGTGAGTTCCTGGACGTCCTGGAGTTCCATGAATCCGAACGGGTTCTTCGAGCCGTACTTCGGGCGCAGGCCCAACTGGGCGAGGCGCTGGTCGGCGACGAACTGGAGGTACTCGCGGGTGTCGGCCGTGGACATGCCCGACACACCCTGGCTCAGTAGGTCCTCGGCGAACTGGAACTCGCATTCGACGGCCTCGCTGATCATCTCGGTGATCTGCTCGGTCAGGTGGTCGTCGAACAACTTGGGCTGCTCGGCCCGCACGGTGTTGATGACCTCGAAGGCGAAGTTCATGTGGCACGACTCGTCGCGGAACACCCAGTTGGTGCCGGCGGCGAGGCCGTTGAGCAGACCCTTGGAGCGCAGGAAGTAGACGTAGGCAAAGGCGCCGAAGAAGAACAGCCCCTCGATGCAGGCGGCGAAGCAGATCAGGTTCAGCAGGAACGCCCGGCGCTTGTCGTCGGTGTCGAGCTTGTCGAGGTCGTCGATCGAGCCCATCCACTTGAAGCAGAAGTCGCCCTTCTTGCGGATCGACTCGATGTTGTGGATCGCCGCGAAGGCGGCTTCCCGTTCGGCCATGTCGGGGATGTAGTTGTCGAGCAGCGTCAGGTAGAACTGGACGTGCAGTGCTTCTTCGTAGAGCTGGCGCGACAGGTACATCCTCGCCTCGGGGGCGTTGATGTGTCGGTAGAGGTTGAGCACGAGGTTGTTTGAGACGATCGAGTCACCCGTGGCGAAGAACGCCACCAGCCGGTTCACGAGGTGCTTTTCAGCCGGAGACAACTTCCGGTCGAGGTCCGGGAGGTCGTCGGAGAAGTCGATCTCGTCAACGGTCCAGGTGTTCTTGATGGCGTCCCGGTACATCTCGTAGAAGGCCGGATAGCGCATGGGCCGAAGCGTCAGGTCGAAGCCCGGGTTGAGGATGTCACCCCGGTGGGTGGTGGGAACTGCGGTGGGTTCGTCCGCCTTCCCGTCGGCTGCGGTGAAGGGGGTTTCGGCGAGGGCCATCAGTCGCACGCCTCACAGGACTCTGGGTTCTCCAGCGAACAGGCAACGGCCTCGGCTTCGGTGAACGCCTTGGCCTCGCCGGGCTCTTGCTCGGGGGGTGGGGCAGCGCCGTTGCCATTGGTGGTCGTTTTGTTGATGCGGGTGGCTGGGCGGGACCGCAGGTAGTAGGTGGTCTTGAGGCCCGACTTCCAGGCGTGGAGGTACATCGACGAGAGCTTCCCGATGGTGGGCGACTCCATGAACAGGTTCAGCGACTGGCTCTGGTCGATAAAGGCCCCGCGCTCGGCGCCCATGTCGATGAGCGATCGCATCGGGACCTCCCATGCCGTTCGGTAGACGGCCTGGATGTCTTCGGGGATGTCGTCGATGCCCTGGATGGAGCCCTCGGTGGACTTGATCTTGTTGGCTATCGCCTCGTCCCATATGCCTCGGCCCTGGAGTTCGCGGACCAGGTAGCGGTTGATCTGGAGGAACTCGCCCGAGAGCGTCTCGCGCTTGAAGATGTTGGAGACCTGGGGCTCGATGCACTCGTAGCAGCCGACGATCGAGGCGATCGTGGCGGTGGGGGCGATGGCGATCAGCAGCGAGTTGCGCAGGCCGTGTTCGGCGATTCGGTCGCGCAGTTCCTGCCAGCGCTCGACGTCGGTGGGCTCGATGCCCCAGAGGTCGAACTGCAGGTCGCCCTGCGCCACCCGGGTGATCGAGTAGTTCTCGTGCGGCCCGGCCAACTCGGCCAACTCGGTCGAGGCCCACAGGGCGTTGAAGTAGATCTCCTCGGAGATGCGGGCAGAAAGGGAGCGCGCCTCGGGGGAGTCGAACGGTAGGCCCAGCTTGAAGAACACGTCCTGGAGGCCCATAAGCCCCATTCCCACCGGCCGCCACAGCGAGTTGGAGTGCTCGGCCTCAGGGGTCGGGTAGTAGTTGATGTCGATCACCCGGTCCAGGAACGGCACGGCGATGCGGACTACCTCGCCGAGGCGCTCGAAGTCGAAGGCACCGTCGACGACAAGCGATCCGAGGTTGACCGAGCCCAGGTTGCAGACAGCCGTCTCGTCCTGGTCGGTGACCTCGATGATCTCGGTGCACAGGTTCGACAGGTGCACGACCCGGCCGGGCTCACCGGTCTGGTTGCACTTGGTGTTGGAGGCGTCCTTGAAGGTCATCCAGCCGTTGCCGGTCTGGGCGAGGGAGCGCATCATGCGGCTGTAGAGCTCGCGGGCCGGGACCTGGCGCTCATAGAGGCCCTCCTCCTCGGCCTTGACGTAGGCGGCCTGGAACTCGTCGCTGAAGAGGTCGGTGAGGTGCGGCACCTTCTTGGGGTCAAACAGCGACCAGACCCAGTCCTTCTCGACCCGTTCCATGAACAGGTCAGGGATCCAGTTGGCAAGGTTGAGGTTGTGTGTGCGGCGCTGGTGGTCGCCGGTGTTTTCGCGCAGGTCGAGGAAGTCCTCGATGTCGGCGTGCCAGGACTCGAGGTAGATGCAGGCGGCGCCCTTGCGGCGGCCACCCTGGTTGACGGCGGCGACCGAACTGTCGAGGGTCTTGAGCCACGGCACGATGCCGTTGGACAGGCCGTTGGTGCCCTTGATGAGCGAGCCCTTGGCCCGGATGCGGTGCCACGCCACGCCGATGCCGCCGGCGAACTTCGAGAGGCGGGCGATGTCGGTGTAGCGCTTGTAGATCCCCTCGAGGCTGTCCTCGGGCGAGTCGAGCAGGTAGCACGACGACATCTGCGAGTGGGTCGTACCCGAGTTGAACAGTGTCGGGCTGGATGGCAGGTACTGGAGCGACGAGATGAGCTCGTAGAAGCGGATGGCCTCGTCCGGGCAGGTGGACAGGCCACAGGCCACCCGCAGGAAGAAGTACTGCGGGGTCTCGAGGACGTGACGGGTCTCGGGGTGGCGCAGAAGGTAGCGGTCGTAGACGGTGCGCAGGCCAAAGAACTCGAAGAGGTTGTCGCGGTCGTAGACGACCGTGTCGTCGAGCTTGCGGGCGTTGGCAGTGACGAACTCGACCGTTGTGTCGCCGATGATGCCGAGTTCGTGGCCGACCAGGACCGACTGCGAGAAAGAGTGGATGTTCTGGTTCCGTACCTCCTTGTCGATGACCGTGGCGAGGAGGCGGCCGGCCAGGCGGGAGTAGTTGGGCTCTTCGACCATGAGCGTCGAGGCGGTGCGGATGGACAGAGCGTCGAGTTCCTCGGTGGTGGCGCCGTCGCAGAGGCCGGAGATCGTGCGGGTGGCGATCTTCATCGGGTCGACGCCCGACAGGCCCTCTGCGCAACGATGAATGGCACGGACGATCTTGTTGAGGTCGACCGGCTCGAGGTCGCCGTTGCGCTTGCGCACCATCATCTGTGATCCGCTGAGCGCGGGTGCTTCATCGAGGTCCTCGGAGGAAAGCGCGTGGTCCTCGGTCAACGCCATGTGGGGTTCCCTTCCCTTCCCTGACGACACTCGTTGTCGCCGGGGTCCCGTTGTGTGTCCCGGACGGCACGCTGATTCGCAGAGGTGATCCTGCGGGGAGAGTGGCGTGAAGCCCGGGTCACATATTTCACGCATGTAATTACACCCGTGTCAAGAGAATCAGCGCGTCTGCGGCAGATTTTTCANCGGCACGCGCTCGGTGTGGGCGGCGAGGTGGGGAAAGTCGGTAATCGACGCGCGGAGCGCGCGTCCGGGATGATCGGGCGGGTGTCAGGCGCGCGTGATGGCGAGGGTGAGGGCGTGGCCCTCTACGGCCACTCCGGCCGCGTGNATGGCGTCGACAGAGGGGCCGTAGGCGACCTCGGCAGCGAGCACCTGGCCGGCCACGTGCGCCTCGTGGGAGCGCACCGCNTCGAGAAGAGCAGCGTCCCCGTCGAGCCACAACAGGATCCGGTCGGTGACTACGAGACCGGCGTCCCGGCGGGCCTGCTGCACCTGGCGGACCACATCGCGGGCCAGGCCCTCGGACTCGAGCTCGGGGGTCACCTCGATGTCGAGCACCACCACGCCGTCGCCGCTGCCGAGCGCCGCCGCGGTGACGCCCTCGGGCGACTCGAGGGCCAGGACGAACTCGTCGGGCTGGAGGGTCTCGNCGGCCACGCCGACGGTGCCGTCGTCGTTGTGGGTGAACTCACCGGCCCTGGCCGCGGCGAACACGGCCTGCACGCCGCCGCCGAGGCGCGGTCCCAGCACCCGGCCGTCGGGCTGGAGCCGGAAGGTGGCGTGGGCCTCGAGGTCGTCGGTCATCTCGACCGACTTCACGTTGACCTCGTCGACCAGCAGGTGGACGAGGTCGGCCAGCGACTCGGCGTCGGCNCCGGCGACCGTGAGCGACGCCAGCGGCAGCCGCACCCGCAGGCCGTGGTCCTCGCGCAGTCGCAGCGCCGTCGAGGCCACGTCGCGCAGCCGGTCCATACGGGCAACGAGGTCGGGGTCGGCGGGNAGTTCCGCGGGGTCGGGCCAGTCGGACAGGTGGACGCTGTCGCCACCGGTCAGGCCCCCGTGGACCTCCTCCATCACCATCGGCAGGAACGGGGCGGCCGTCCGGGCGAACGTGACCAGCACCGTGTAGAGGGTGTCGTGGGCGTCGNGCTTGTCGGCCTCGTTGGCGGCNGAGGCCTTTGCCCAGAAGCGGTCGCGGCTGCGGCGGATGTACCAGTTGTTGAGTGCGTCGATGAATCCCTGCAACTCAGCCGTGGCACCCGGAAGGTCGTAGTCGTCCATGNGTTCGGTGACCGCCTCGACCATCGCCCGGGTCTTGGCCAGCAGGTAGCGGTCGAGTAGGCCGNNGGCGTCGGTGCGGAACTCGGCCCGGTGCCCGTCGACGTTCGCNTAGAGCGTGAAGAACGAATAGGCGTTCCAGATCGGCAGCANCACCTGNCGGACNACGTCGTCGATGCCGCGGTCGCTGATGCGCANGTCGCCGCCCCGCANGATGTTGGCCGACATGAGGTACCAGCGCAGGGCNTCGGNNCCCTGCCGGTCGAAGATCTCNGTGGGCTCGGTGTAGTTGCGCANCTTCTTNGAGAGCTTGGNGCCGTCCTCGGCCAGCAGGATNCCGTGGCAGATCACGTTCTGGAAGGCCGGCCGGTCGAACAGCGCCGTGGCCAGGACGTGCATCGTGTAGAACCAGCCGCGCGTCTGGTTGATGTACTCGACGATGAAGTCGGCGGGGAAGTGGTCCTCGAACCACTGCTCGTTCTCGAACGGGTAGTGGAACTGGGCGAACGGCATCGACCCCGACTCGAACCAGCAGTCGAGCACCTCGGGCACCCGCCGCATCGTNGACTTCCCAGTCGGGTCGTCGGGNTTGGGACGGGTCAGGTCGTCGATGAACGGGCGGTGCAGNTCGTCGGGTCGCACGCCGAAGTCGGCCTCGATCTCGTCGAGGCCGCCGTAGACGTCGATCCGGGGGTANTCGGGGTCGTCGCTGCGCCACACCGGGATNGGCGAACCCCAGAAGCGGTTGCGGCTGATCGACCAGTCGCGGGCGCCGTCCAGCCACATGCCGAAGCGGCCGTCGCGGACGTGGCCCGGTACCCAGTTGATGCCTGCGTTGATGGCGAGCATCCGGTCCCGGATGTCGGTGACCTTCACGAACCAGGACGAGATGGCCTTGTAGATGATNGGCGTGTCGGTGCGCCAGCAGTGCGGGTAGTTGTGCTCGTAGGTGTCGTGGCGGACGACCCGGCCGGCNTCCTTGAGGTNNCGGATGATGTCGGCGTTGGCTTCGAACACGTTGNNGCCGGCCCAGTCGGCGACCTCGNCGGTGAAGCAGCCATGGTCGTCGACGGGGACCACCCGGCCGATCGGGATGCCGTTGGCCTCGCAGGTGACCTGGTCGTCCTCGCCGAAGCCNGGNGCCATGTGGACGGCGCCGGTGCCCTCGGCGGCATCGACGAAGTCGGCGCCGAGTANCCGGAAGGCATCGGTGCGGTCGGAGAAGTACGGGAACAGCGGCGTGTAGGNACGGCCCACGAGGTCGGCGCCGGTGAGTGTGCCGACGGGCTCGGTGCCCTCGAGTTGGACGGCGTAGCGCTCGACGGCTTCGGTGCCCAGCACATGGACGGCGCCGTCGGCGTCGCGGTGCATCGAGTAGGNGACGTCAGGGCCGACCGCCAGGGCCAGGTTCGACGGCAGGGTCCACGGCGTCGTCGTCCAGGCCAGCAGCCGNAGCGGGCCGGGGTCGCCGTCGGCCGGCTCGAGGTCGAACGCCACGGTGACGGCCGGGTCCTGGCGGGGCCGGGTGGCGTCGTCGAGGCGGATCTCGAAGTTGGACAACGGNGTCTCGGCGCCCCACGAGTAGGGCATGACCCGGAACGCCTCGTAGACGAGGCCCCTGTCCCAGAGNTGTTTGAACGCCCACATGACCGACTCCATGTAGTCGCGGTCCATGGTCTTGTAGTCGTGTTCGAAGTCGACCCAGCGGGCCTGTCGGGTGACCGTCTTCTCCCACTCGCCCGTGTAGCGCATCACCGACGAGCGACAGTGCTCGTTGAAGGCCTCGATCCCGTACTCGATGATGTCGGCGCGGCCAGAGACCGGCAGTTGGCTCTCGACCTCCATCTCGGCGGGCAGGCCGTGGCAGTCCCAGCCGAANCGNCGGNNNACCNNGTGGCCCCGCATNGTCTNGTAGCGGGGGACNANNTCCTTGACGTAGCCGGTCAGNAGGTTNCCGNNGTGGGGNAGNCCGTTGGCGAANGGCGGCCCGTCGTNGAANNNGAANTCGNCNTCNTCGGGNCGNGCNTCNACCGAGGCNNNNAAGGTNCCCTCGGACGCCCAGCGCTCGAGGGCCCGCTCCTCGATGGCGGGGAAGTCGGCCTTGCCGACGTCGGGGTACGGCTGTTCAGCGTCCATGACCGGATGCAGGCTAACGGCGCGTCCGGGTCGGGCCGTGGGAGGGTCGGGGCTGCGTCGCTCAGACGAGGAGCCGCGTCTTGCCGAAGATGTTGCCGTAGAGGATGCGGCCATCGTCGTCGATGTGGACACCGCCGCCGAGGGTGTTGAACTGCGAGCCGCCGACCGTCCACGAACCGACCGACTCGCCGGTGGTCCAGTCGAGGGCCTCGATGGTCCACTTTCCGTCCCGGGTGCCGCAGGTGTAGACGAGGTCGGCGCCCTGGCTCACGCCCGGCACCGAGTTGGGCGAGCTCACCCCGGTGTTCACCCAGGCTTGGCGCAGTTGGCGGGCCTTCGGGTCCCACTCGTACTTGTGGAGGCCGAACGGGGTGTAGGAGTCGTGGTGGCCGAGGAAGAAGCAGAGGAGTCGGGTGCCGCGCTGCGGCAGCCATCCCGGCAGAGAGGACGGCTCGTTGTTGACCGTCATGGCGCCGTACCCCGAAACGGTGATCGACTGCTCGGTCTGGATGGCCGGCAGGTCCGGGTTTCCCATGTTGGCGGGGCCGATGCCGGCGATCCGACGGGAGGGCGCGTTCGGGAGCTGCTGCCAGCCGTCGGGTATCTCGTCGCGCCACATCAGCGTGATGTTGACGACCGGGTCGCCGTCGCCGATCACGACGAAGCGGTCCTCGTCGGGCCCGAAGCCCATGAGGGACGGCGTGGTGCCCGAACCGGTGCCGTTGCCGTTGCGGTACCCGGCGCTCCAGGCGCCGTCGGCCTCGTCGAGCGAGAGCCGTTCGCCGGTCCAGACCACCTTGTGCGTGTGGTCGACGGAGCTGATGTAGATGCCGCCTTCCTCATCGACGCAGGTGCTGGTGCGCACCCAGCCGTAGCCGGTGTTGCCGCGCTGCTCCTCCATGCGGGCACAGTGGGCGGCGGCGTCCTCGGCAGCCCGGGGTAGCCGGATCGCCTCGTACGACGAGAAGTCGCGTTCGAGGCACACCACCCAGCCGTGGTCGGTGGTGAGCACGAGGCGGCCGTCGAACGTGAGGTTGGTGCCCACGAAGAAGCCGTCGATGTGGTCGGGCTTGTCCCAACGGGCCTTCTCGACAATGGCCGAGTGCCGGTCGCCGGGGGTGGCGTCGGAGTAGGCGACGGCGTGCGTCTTGCGACCCAGGAACAGGGTGTGATCCTGGTCGAGCAGGGCGTAGACGCCGTCGAGGCCGGTGAGGTAGCGCATCGCCAGGTCGGCGGCGTGCATGACGGCCTCGTCGCCGTCCAGGTCATCGAGGCCGGCCAGGTCGACCTGCATGGTGTCGAGCGCCGTCGGCTCCTCGCCGGGGATGGCATAGGTGGCGAGCACCTCGAGGGTGTCGTAGTCGAGCTTGGCGAGTTGTTGCCGGCCGTTGCTCCAGATCACCCGCCGCCCGTCGGGGTACGGGCCCGAGATGAGGCTGCCGAAGTGGCCCGGGCCCAGCCAGGCGTGTTGACGCTGGTCGCCGCCGAGGACGAGGTGGCCGTCCGGCCGGGGGCCGGTGAGGGCGGTGTTGTCCTGCTGGTCGCAGCGCCCGTGGGCGATCGGGTTCTCGGAGTCGGCGAGGAACGGGTTGCGGGGTCCGGTGCGCACGGTGAATCGCTCAGGTGCCCGCTGATGCGGCCCGGGCCCGCAACTCGAACTTGAGGACCTTGCCGCTGGCGTTGGCCGGCAGGGCATCGACCACGGCGAAGCGGCGGGGCGCCTTGTAGTTGGCCATCTCGGTGCGGGCCCACGCCACCAGTTCGGTCGGGTCGGGCGAGGTGCCCGACGTCGCCACCACGAACGCCATGCCCACCTCGCCGAGGCGTTCATCGGGCACACCGACCACTGCCACCTGGGCGATGTCGGGGTGCGCCAGCAGTTGGCCCTCGACCTCGGCCGGGTACACGTTGAACCCGCCGTTGATGAACATGTCCTTGAGCCGGTCGGTGATGTCGAGGTAGTCGTCTGTGTCCATCACGCCGATGTCGCCGGTGTGCAGCCAGCCGTCGGCGTCGACCGCCTCGGCCGTCTGGTCGGGATCGTCGAGATAGCCGGCCATCACGTTGTAGCCGCGCACCACCACCTCGCCGGGCTCGCCCCGTGGCACCTCGTCGCCGTCAGCGTCGACGACCAGCACCTCGACGCCGTCGATGGCCCGACCTGAACTGCCGGAGATGACCTCGGGCGGGTCGTCGTGGCGACACATCGTGGCGATTCCAGAGGCCTCGGTGAGGCCGTAGCCGGTGATGACCGTCTCGAAGCCGAGCGTGTCGCGCATGGCGTGGATGAGCGGCACCGGCACCGGCGCCGCCCCGGTCACCGCCAGGCGCAGCGATGAAAGGTCGAGGTCGGCCAGGTCGGGGTGGTTGAGGATCGTCTGGTAGATCGCCGGCGGGCCGGGCAACATCGAGATGCGCTCCTCGGCAACCCGGGCCATCACCGCCGGCACGTCGAACACCGGATGGGGGATGAGCGTCGCCCCGGTCAGGAGGCAGGCCAGGATCCCGGAGTTCAACCCGAAGGCGTGGAAGAAGGGGTTGACCACCAGGTAGCGGTCGTCCTGGCGCAGGCCGATCACCTCGCTCCACGAGGCGAAGGCACGGCAGACGGCGCCGTGGCGAAGCATGGCGCCCTTCGGTGCTCCGGTGGTGCCCGACGTGAACATGACATGGCACCGGTCGTCGGGGCCGACGGCTGCCGAGCGATCCGCCCGGTCAGCGTCGTCGACCGTCGATGCGGCCTCGAGGAACCCGTCCCACGATGTGCAGCCCTTCGGGACGGTGCCCCGCAGGATGATCGTCTCTTCGAGCCCCTGACCGGCGCCGGTGTCGTTCAGCAGGGCCACGTAGTCGGTGTCGAGGAAGTCCGTGACGGTGAACAGCAGCTTCGCCGATGTGCGGTCCAGCAGGTCGCCGGCCTCCCGGCCCTTGAAGCGCGTGTTGATCGGGATGAGCGTGGCGCCGGCGCAGTGGACCCCGAGGGCCGCCACCGCCCACTCGGCGGTGTTGGGCGCCCACACCGCCACGCAGTCGCCGGGCTGGATGCCGCGGGCCATGAGGGCGCGTGCGGCGGCGTGGATGCGGTCGCGGTACTCGGCGTAGGTCCAGCGCTGGTCGCCGTCGACGAACGCCTCGTGGTCACCGAAGCGCTCGGCCGCGGCGTCGACCAGGCGGGGGATGGTGGTGCCGGACACGGCCCGGACCCTAGTGGTGGGCCTCAGGAGGCTTGCCAGACCAGCGGGATGCCGGGATGGTCGACCACCTCGGTGCCGTCGAGGTCTGCGGTCTGGTACGGCTTGGTTGGGGCGCCGGGCCGGAGCCGGTGGCGGACCCCGTCGCCGCAGTAGCGCACCGAGACGGCCCGTCGGCGTGTCGTCGACGAGAGGTTGGCGCCCGCCCCGTGGAGGGTGCCGGCATGGTGGACGACCACATCGCCCGGCCGGGTGTCGAAGCGGACCAGGTCAGGGTCGTCGTCGTCGGGGCGCAGGTCCGGGACAGGTCGACCCTCGGTTCCGGCCAGGGGCTCGGCGGTCACGAAGTAGTTGGGGCGGTAGACGTCGCCGGTCAGGTGCGAGCCCCGCAGGTAGACGACGGCACCGGTTTCGACCGTGACCTCGTCGAGCGGTGTCCACATGGTGCAGATGCGGTCGCCCTCGAGGTGGAAGTAGCCGAGGTCCTGGTGGAAGGCGGTCTCCTCAGCGGTGCCGGGTTCCTTGACCAGTACCGAGTCCTCGTAGAGGTGGATGCGGGTGGCGTCGAGGAGCGCTCCTGCGATCCCCGGGAGTGGCGAGCGCATGGCGAAGGCGGCGAAGTCGTCGTCGTGGCGCCAGTGGTCGACACCCGAGAGGAACCGGCCACCGCCGGTGCGGTCGTCTGTGAGGAGTTCGGCGCCGAGTCCCTTGGCCAGGGCGCCACCCATCTCGGTCAGGTCGGTCGTGATGGTGCGGTCGACGAGGGCCCGTTCGATCGGCTTGTCGAGGTGGTCAAGCCAGGTGGTTGGGAGGATGCCGGGGAGGTGGACGACGCCATCACGTCGGAAGGTGGCGACCTCGTTGTCGGTCACCGTCCGCAGCGGCGAGTTCGGCAGTGCGTCGACCATGGACCGGACCAGCCTGCGGCCCTATGCCTTGTCGGCGTCGGCGTCGGCGTCGGCGTTGTCGTCGTGCTCGGGTTCGGTGCTGTCGACGGGCTCAGCATCAGGCTCGATTTCGTCGGTTGCGTCTTCGGCTTCGGCCTCGTCGGCCTCGTCGGCCTCGTCGGTTGCGTCGGTTGCGTCTTCGGCTTCGGCCTCGTCGGTTGCGTCTTCGGCTTCGGCCTCGTCGGTTGCGTCGGTTGCGTCGGTTGCGTCTTCGGCTTCGGCCTCGTCGGNNNCGTCGGTTGCGTCTGCGTCTGCGTCTGCGTCTTCGGCCTCGTCGGCTGTGCCTTCGGCAACGTCCTCCGCTGGTGCTTCGTCGACCGGCTCCTTGCCGTCGCGGATGTTCTGCCAGGTTTCCAGGGCCTCGCGCCAAGCGGCTTCGGCCTCGGCGAGCGTCTCGCCGCCGGAGCCCTGGAGCCGCTTCACGGCCTCAGCGGCCTCGTCCTTGGCGCGCTCTGCCTTGGCGAGACGCTTTGCAACAGCCGCTGCCTGCTTCTCGGCTTCGTCGCGCCGGTTGAACAGCATCAGGGCCTTCTGGGTGTCCTCGTCGATGTCGACCATGCCCCCATGATCGCCCGTCCGGACCCGGGTCACACCCCTCGCGGCAAAAGGTTCCGGATCGGGCTCCTGATCAGTCGACGCTCCTAGAGCAGGGGTCGCACCTGTTCGCCGAAGGCAGACAGCTGGTCGAGGTACTCGTCGAGGGTCCGGCCGCGGAACTTGAGGTGGAACACGTTGGCGCCGACGGCCCGGTCCTCGCGCAATGACTCGGCGATTTTCTCGGGGTCCCCGGTCAGCCAGGCCGGTGGCAGGTCGTCGGGCGGTTCGCCGATGTGTGTCCAGCCGGGCATGATCCCGATGTCGAACGAGGCATCGCCCCGGCCGGCCTCGTCGGCGGCACGGTGGATCGTGTCGATGATCTCCGGGTAGGAGTCGCGTTGGGCGCCCATGGGGATGTAGCCGTCGCCCCGTTGGCCGCAGCGCTTCCAGGCGGCGGCACCTGCGCCGCCCACCCAGATCGGGAGGTCACCGCTCGGCGGTCCTGGTGATACCCCGACATCTGCGTACGAGAAGTGGCCGCCCTCGTGGCTCACGTACGTGTTGGTCCAGGCTCCGCGGACGGCATCGATGCACTCGTCGAGGATCCTCCCCCGCTGGTGGTAGTCGATGCCCATGGCCTCGAACTCCGCTTCGACGTGGCCAGCGCCCACGCCCAGGATCACCCGACCGTCGGTGAGGTGCGACAGCGTGCCGAACGAGCTGGCGGTGAGCAGCGGGTGGCGGTAGGCGGCGATCCACACGACCGACAGCAGGCGGATCGACTCGGTCTGGGCACCCAGCCAGGCCAGCGTCGCCACCGGGTCGTACCAGGTGGTCCGCATGTGGGCGGCGTAGTCGTTGTCGGGGATTGCCACGTGGTCGCAGACGCCTACGAAGTCGAGGCCGGCCGCCTCAGCCGCCCGGGCGACGGTGGCCAGGTCGCCGGCGGTGGCGTCGTCCTCCCAGGGGTCGACGAGAGTGCGAGTCAGGGTCTGGATGGGGAGTTGGATGCCGTAGAGCGCTCCACCCTCGGGGACCAGGTTGGCCATCGGAAACCTCCGTGTTCGTACCCGGCTCAGGATGGCACGTCGGACCGGCGCTGGTTCAGTCGGCGTCCGGCCTGCCGAGGCTGGGGGCCTGTGCCGCCAGCAGGGCCTCGACCTCGGCGACGGCGGCATCGAGGTTGTCGACCCGGCGCTCGACGGCCGGGGTGCCGTCGGGCCCGCCCACGAAGCAGAAGACCATGCGGTGGACGGGCCGACCGGTGGTCCGACCGAGGGCGAGGGCGTAGGCGGCGCCCTGGTGCCGGTAGCGGGCTACCTTGGCATCGAGGTCGACATCGTCGGTGAAGGCGTCGGTCTTGTAGTCGAGGACCGTGAGGCCGTCGACGCCGTCTTCGGTCGAGCGCCACGCCAGGTCGAGGTAGCCCTCGAGGAGTACGTCGTCGTTGATCGGCACGGCCACGTAGAGTTCGCGCCAGTGCTCGGCAGCCGCAGCGGCCCGCACTGAGGGTGCCGCAAGAGCGGCGGCGACCTTTGCGACGACAGCATCGGGATCGACGTCCTCGGCTGTCGCCGCTGCAAGTCCCTCGACGCTGCCGTCACCTGCCAAGTCGGTGACCTCGAGGGCCTGGTGCACAGCTCGCCCGATCGCCGGACCGTGCCGTCCGGCCTCGCCGTGCCACCGGCGTTCGGCGTCGTCGTCCGGTTCGGCGTCGTCGGCAGCCAGCGATGTGGCCGAGACGGTGCGCCGCCTCTCGCCACCGACCCGGGCGTTGTCGAGTTCGACAGCCCAGGTTGCCTCGTCAGGGATCGGCGTAGTGTCGGGTGGGAGCAGCGCCGGCAGCGGAAGCACGGTCGGCTCGTGCACCACGTGCGTGTCGAGGTCGGCCGAGGCGGCGGCGAGGATCTCGGCGTTGGTCACCGTGCCAGTGTGGTCGGGCTCCTTGGCCGGCGTGCTGCGGTGCAGGGCGAGGACTAGGTGGTCGCGGGCACGGGTGGCGGCTACATAGAGGAGGCGTAGCCGCTCGAGGTGGTCGGCATCGAGCAGGGCGTCGGCGTGGGCCCGATGGGCGGCGTTCGCCAGCTTCTTGGTGAGCGCCACGGCGATGCCACCCTCCTCGGGGAAGTGGACGGCCATTCCGCCGCTCATGCGCTTGCTGCCGAGGTCGGCGAGGACGCAGATCGGGAACTCGAGGCCCTTGGCGCCATGCATCGTGAGGATTCGCACGGCGTTGTCATCGGGTTCCGGCGGCACGACCTCGTCGACCCGGACGTCGTCCGCCGCATGGAGGCGGCACCAGGCCAGGAACGACCGGAGGTCGCTGCCCCGTGTCTCGCCGAAGGCCCGTGCCGTGTCGAGGAACGTGCGGATGCGTCGCCATGCGTCGCGGGGCCGCGGCGAGCAGAGCGCCAACTCCATGGCGCGACGGTCCCGCACGAGGTGCTCGACCAGGTCGGCGGCCCCCTCCCAGGGTCGTCGGGCGTGCATGGCCGCCATCCAGGCGATGCCCTCGAGCACCGGCTGGTCGTCGGAGAGGCCGGAAGAGC
>PACE01000054.1 GCA_002699725.1 Acidimicrobiaceae bacterium | reverse complement strand
CCATCAGGCCGGTCAGGACCGCCGTCGTCTCCGACGGTGCCCGGACGCCTTCAGCCTTCTGGAGTTCGTACTCTAGGACGACTCCGATGTCGCGCTCGGATGCCTCTTCTCCCAGGACGTGGAGGAACAGCTTGAGTTCCGGCCGGCTGTTCGCCATCTGGAACACGTGGTCGACACGGAGTCCCCTGGACGAAGGACCGGATGCCGGGACCCGCACCTCGCCCTGGTTCCACTCCTCGAGTTCGGTGACGCGGTGGCCGATGCCCGACCAGACCACCTCTTCGATCGCCTTGTAGGCCCAGGTCCACGGCAGCGCCCCCCACGGCTTCCACGTACCCGCGTACCCGACCACGATGAGAATCGCGTCCATGGTCAGGCCCTCGATCTCGTCGGGATCGTTGAGGATGTCGCGACGGCCGGTCTTCCTGACGATGCGCTGGACGACCCCGCGGATGCGGTGGCCGAAGCGTTCCTTGAGGTCGCCCATCGCGTCCATGTCACCGTCGGCAAGACGGGACATGATCTCGGCGAGGTCGGGATCGGTGGGATTGCGGGTGGTGTCGAT
Organism: Acidimicrobiaceae bacterium; assembly: GCA_002699725.1. GTDB lineage: Bacteria > Actinomycetota > Acidimicrobiia > Acidimicrobiales > MedAcidi-G1 > S20-B6. The sequence continues at coordinate 10,261 of PACE01000054.1, read as the reverse complement.
ACTCAACGTGCGCTGCTCCTGTTGGTTTGGGTCTCGGTGTGATGGGCGTGGGCCTGGGATCCGGGTGGCGGTCAACGGGTGTCGTCGTCCTGCTCGGCGTCCTTGCGGCCGTCGAAGAATTCGAGCTTGTGCATCACGCGCTCGCGGCTGACCTTGCCCCGCATCGAGGTGAGGCCCCGGGAGAACTCATTCGACGCAGTGCGCATCCCATAGGAGTCGCCGCGGAAGTTCTGCGTGTTGGCACCGGCGAAGCCGAGTCGGCCGGCCTCGAGGTAGCTGTCCTGGTTGGCGCCGAGGAACACGAAGGTCCAGCCGGCGTCTCGTAGGCGGCCGATCCGGGCGAACAGATCGGACCTCGTGATCCGCTGGCTGGCGTTCTCGAGTCCATCGGTGAAGACGACGACGACCGGGTCGACCGTGCCGTTCGCCGGACCTTCGCCGAGGCGCCGCTCGGCGTCGTCGAGGAGTGCACCGATGGCATCGAGGAGCGGCGTCGCCCCACGGGGCCGATACTGGTCGACAGTCAGGTCGACGACCTGGTCGATCGGCAGGGCGGAGGCGAGCACCTCGAACGGGGCCTCGCTGTCGAACTGGGCCAGGGTCACGGTGCAGTCGCCCTCTCCGTCGCGCTGATCGCCGAGGAAGCCGTTGATCCCGCCGACCACGTCGCCCTCGAGGCCCTGCATGGAGCCTGAACGGTCGAGGAGGATCGAGACGTCGACGGGCACGACCGTGGCGGTGGTGGCGGTGGGACCGGTGTCTTTGTCCGGGTTCGTCAGTCCGGTGGACCACNTGCCCGTGTCCCAGTCGAACGTGTGGTTGGTGGTGATATCGGCAGTCATCCTGGTGTTACTCCTCAAACTTCTTGATCGAATTACAGTCGCAGCGCCACTATACAAGGGTCACNGACTTAAAGCAACTTCAACTGTTAATAATCTTGATAATTGTGTCGGTCACACCCATAGAGTACACTCCCAGTGTGACAACGAATCTGGAACACCTAGAAAAAAAGTCCCACCCCCCCTTTGGGGTCACGGCGGACATCGCCGTGTTCACCATCCGGGATGAGCGCTTCCAACTCCTGCTCATCGAACGCGGGGAGATCCCCTTCCTGGGCCGCCTTGCCCTCCCCGGTGGCTTCCTGCACCCCGACGAGTCCGCCGAACAGGCCGCACAACGCGAACTCCTCGAAGAAACGGCCCTCGATGCCGACATCGGGCACCTAGAGCAGCTGCGCACCTACTCCACTCCCGATCGAGACCCCCGAGAGAACCGGGTCGTCACCGTGGCCTTCTGGGCAATACTCCCCGACCTGGGTGAGGTGCGGGGTGGCACCGACGCAGCCCGGGCGCTCTGGGTTCCTGTCGACGAACTCGAGAACAACATCAAGGTGTATTCAGGCCCCCATGGCTATCTGGCCTTCGACCACGACCAGATCGTCACCGACGCCATCGAACGTGCCCGCTCCAAGCTCGAGTACACGACCGTCGCCACACACTTCTGCCGGCCCGAGTTCACGATGACGCAACTCCGTCGGGTCTACGAGACCGTCTGGGGACAGAAACTTGAACCGGCCAACTTCCGTCGCAAGGTCGAGAAGATGAACGAGGGCTTCACCGAGCGCACGGACCGGACCACACGTGACCTCGACGCCGCGTCGTCTCCCGACGAACCGGCAGCCGAACGACTCTGGCAGACTGCCCGTTCGATGAGTTCCGCGGCGATNTCGAAGGCACCTTCTCGGGGGACAGTTGCCCAGCCGGTCTTCCACGCCCTCGCCTCCACGATGTCGTCGCCGGAGCCTCATTGGCGACTCGACGAGTTCGACTCGGCTGACAGCGCTCCACCACCGGTTGCGGGCGCTCCTCCCACGAGCTCGGCGCGACGCGGACGACCGGCCGCCCTGTACACGAAGGGCGACAAGGACGACCTNGACCAACCCTTCCGGAGACCCCGCACCTAGCGGATCGCCGGGGCACGGGCGTCGACGTTCAGGCCGGCGAACTGGCCCTGGACCCAGTCGACCACAGTTGCATCCGACTCGACCGGTAGACGGCGAAACGCACGGTCGAGGTCAGCAAGTTGGAGGAGGTCGAACCTCTGGGAGGCTTCCAGGAGGTCGCCGACCTCGGCCGATAGGTCGATGAATGCAACAGCGCCTGTCTCGGCAGCATCCACGTCGGCCTCGGATCTCCCGAAGCGCTCGGCGAACTTCATCTGGCCAAGGCCCGTGATACCGCGTGCCGCGACGGCAACCGCTGCCGCCACCGGGTGTTCGTACTCGTCGNGGCGGAAGCCCTCGGCCAGGCGTAGGCACAGGAGCGTGAGATCGGATTCCGGCTCGCGCCGATCGTCCTCGACGGACCCGACCGCCCTCATGCCGCCAACCACCAGAAGCCCCGGAGGGACTCGAGTTCGGGATCGTCAGCGGCGAGCTTGCGCAATCGCTTCCTCGCCCGGTGGTAGATCTGGCGGACGTTGTCGGGCTTGACGCGGTAGAGACGACCGACGGTGTGCGACGGCGACGGATCGCCGAACGACTGCTGCTGTAGGTACTCGACGACGACCAGGTAGTCGCGCCCGCTGAGGTTGGCCTTGAGCGTGGTCAGCATGAGGGCGAGGCGCGGGTCGCCGCACCGCAGGCGCGTGAGGACGAGGTCCTCGCAGTCCCCGGTCGGCGACCAGGCCGCCTCCTCGACGCCGTCGTCCTCCATCAGGGGCGTGGTCCGGTGGCCGACCGCCTCGGAGACCCGGTGGCGGATGGCCAGGTGGGCCCAGCGCCACGGCATCGCCCCGTCCGCCGACCATCCACCGGCGCGTTCGCGGATGACCAGCCACGCGTCGGTGACCAGGCCGCTCAACTCGTCCTCGTCGGCGAGGATGTCCCGGCGACCCATGTCGATCACGAACTGTCGGACGATGTAGGCGACGCGGCTATCGAACTCGCTGACGAGCATGAAGAAAGCCGCCTCGTCGCCGTCGACGATGCGGGCCATGAGTTCGGCGACACGCGACCGGTCGTCGCTGCGAAGGTTGCCTTCGGCGTGCGTGATCTTCGCCATGCTGGGTCCTTTCGGGGGAGGTGACGCCGATCGGAACCGGCATCAGCCAGCATGCAGAAGGGGTGTGACAGTCCTTTCGAAAGTGCCCCCAAAACCGCCCCTGACCTGCGATTTCATCGCCCTCGATGGAAAATGAAACCGAGCAGGTGGCAACCGGCATCACGGAGAACCCGGTACAGGCGGGCGGAAGGCTCAGGCGTCGGTGTCCTGTGGCTCCGGAGCATGGGGGGTGCGCGGCAATGACTCGATCTCGCTCGGGCTGTCAAGGTCCTCGGTGCCCACGCCCAGTTCGGGGAACCGTCGGAGCGTGACGAGCAGGCGCCCCTCGACCGATCCGATCAGGTCGTTGTAGGACCGCACGGCCTGGTCCAGGCCCCGTCCGGTCTTCCCGAGGTGTTCGAGCACCTTGCCCATCCGGCCGTAGAGGTCTTCGCCAAGGTCGGCGATCTGGCGGGCATTCTCGGCGACCCGGGCCTCCTGCCAACCCCGGGCGACCGACCACAGCAGGGCCAAGAGGTTCACGGGCGAGGCGAGGAGCACCCGCTTCTCCATGGCGTCCTGGAGCAGTGAGACATCGGAGCGCAGTGCGTCGGCGAGGAAGGACTCGCCCGGCACGAACAGGACGACGAATTCGGGCGCCGGACCGTCGTTCTGCTCCCAGTACTTCTTGGAGGCGAGGGCGTTCACGTGTGCGCGNAGTGCGGCGGCGTGGCGGACNAGGTGGCCCTCGACCTCGGCCGNCTCCGTGGCCGCCTGGGCATCGAGGTAGGCNCTCAGCGGCACCTTGGCATCCACCGCAATGTGTGCNCCATTGGGGAGCCGCACCCGGACGTCGGGGCGTCCGGNCGCACCCTCNCGATTCTCGCCGGTGACCTGTTCGTCGTAGTCGCAGTACGGCACCATGCCGGCCAGTTCGATCACGTTGTGGAGCTGGTTCTCGCCCCAGGCGCCGCGTGCCGTCGGCGACCGAAGTGCCTCGGAGAGCGTCGTGGTGGACGAGGTCAGTTCGGTGATCCGACGGGCCATCTCCACGTTCATCTTCTCGACGGCGCCCTTGTCCTGCTCGTGGGCCGTGCGCAACTTGCCGACGGTCTCGTCNATGGCCTTCATCTGGACCTCGAACGGGTCGAGCAGGTTCTTCGTCTTCTCCTGCTGCTTCTCGAAGCGCTGCTCGGCCAGAGCCAGGAACTGTTCGTTGTTCGCTGCGAGGGCGTCGACGGCCGCCTCGCCCACCTGGGCCCTGACCTCCGCGGCCATGCGCTGCGCCAGCGCCGCCTCGTCAACCGACGAGGAGGCCGACCGGGCACTGCGAATCGCCCACACGACGGCGGCAGCCGCCACGGCGAGGGAGAGAAGGGCNACGAGGAGCATCAGGACGTCCATGCCATGCACCGTAGGCGCGGCCTGTGACACCGGAGCGGCAGACGCCCCGGCAGGCCCCGGTTATGAACCTGTGCTCAGGTCGCCCAGGTCGCCGGGTCGATGGCGCAGGCGAAGCCCTGCAACACCTCGCCGCCCTCCCTGCGACCGGCATTGGCACGAGCGACCTCGGCGAGCCGGTCGATGGCCTCGACGCCCGACGTCCCCGAGGAGTCGAAGCCGCCCTGTTCACCGACCAGTCGGGAGCGCAACCCTTGCACCAGGTCGCCGTCCCAGAACGACACGTTCATCTCGGTGTCGCCCTGAAACGAAGTGAAGATGAGGTTGGTCGAGCCGATCGTGGCCCAGGCGTCGTCGACGACCGCCGCCTTGGCATGGACGTACACCTCCTCATAACCCCACGACCGACGGGCGGCCGGGGCGGCCAGGCAGAAGCCCTNCCGGCGGCCGAGCGCAGCCAGGGCANCAAACCCGGCGGCGACGCCGGGGTGTGACCGGGCGGCGGCGAGCACGGGCATCGGATCGCCGGGAACCATCGCCACCACGCGTACGCCGCGGTCGAGCGCCTCGCCGAGCACCTCGAGCACGGCCCGGCTGAGCAGGATCTGGTTCTCGAGGTACACGTAGTCGCGGGCAGCGGAGATGGCCGCCAGGTACTGCTCGCGCACGCTGTTCTCCCCATCGGGCAGGGCGTCGTACAACCCGGGCAGCACACTGCGGNTGACCTGCGCACGGGTCGGGCCTGCCGATGCCGACCGACTGGTGGGGGGCGTCAGGTCATCAGTACCGTGCGGCGGCCAGGCACCGTGCTCGCGCCCACGTTCGGAGGCGCCGTTCCAGCGCATGGTGAAGTTCTCGTGGACGTCGGTCGCCGCCGGGCCCCTGACGAGGCAGTGCACGTCGTGGATATTGCCGTAGCGCCACGGTTCCGACGCCTCGGCGTGGTCGGGTCCAGCCATCGAACCGGCGCCGATGTTGATGCCTCCCACGAACACCACCTCGTCGGACGTGCCGGCGTCGACCAGCCAGACCTTCTGGTGCTGGCACTGCCGCCCTGCCGAGTCCCACCGTGCCTGCCACCCCGTGCCCCGGCCGGCGAGCAGGTCGGCCGCCGACTCGTCGCCGGGGAACACGTCGTCGGCATCTTCACCCGTCGGCGTCCCCTCCGGGTGCCAGAACAGCACCCGCACGTCCAGGCCCCGCCGGGCGGCCCCGTCCATCAGGTCGAGGAACGTGCCCCGTCCGCCGGGGAACCGGGCACCGACCTCGAGGAACGCCACGCACACCCACACCGAGGACTTCGCCGATTCGACGGCGGCGGCGATCCGATCGAAGGCCACCCCACCGTCCACCAGCGGCTCGACGAGGTTGCCGTCGCGGGGCGGGAACGCTCCACCCGCCGCCGACGGGATGTGGTCGCCAGGACCCCGGTCAGAAGGCGTCACGGGCACTGCGGTCGACCAATCCTCAGTTCCCCGCCCGTTCCACCAGCCTGCACACGGCATCCACAATCTGCTGGTGGGCGCCGAGAGGGAGTTCGTGGCCCATGCCGTCGATCCACACCAGTTCGGCCCCTGGCACCGCCGACGCGGTCTCCTCGGCACCCTGCGGGAGCACGAGTCGGTCGGAGGTCCCGTGGACCACGACCGTCGGTGCGGTCACTCCCCGCAACGCCTCCGTACGGTCGCCATCGGCGAGGATCGCCGCCATCTGGCGCGCCGTACCCTCCGGGTGCCAGGCCCGGTCGATGGTCGCCTCGGCGGTCGCTCGGGATCTTTCCTCGTCGAACGGGAANCCNNCACCGGNNAGNANNCGNGACCCCTNGATGCCNNCCTCGATNCGANCCTCCCGGGTNCCCGGATCNTCNGCCATGAGCACTGCCGTCACCTCGGGGTCGCCGATGATGAAGCGTGGCATCGACATGATCGAGCACAGCGACCGCGTCCGGTCGGGGTGTCGGATCGCCACCTGCTGGGCGATCATCCCGCCCATCGAGGCGCCCACGATGTGCGCCGAGTCGATCCCGAGGGCGTCGAGCACGCCGACGGCGTCATCTGCCATGTCGGAGAGGGAATAGGGCGACTCGACCGGTCGGCCGGCCACGGCATCTTCGAATACGGCCTCNATGTCGGGNNCNCCGGCCNCGTCGAACCAGGNCGACAGGCCGACGTCACGGTTGTCGAACCGNANCACGTGGTGGCCNGCATCGGCGAGNNGNCGNCAGANNTCNTCGGGCCACACGATCATCTGGGCGCCCAGGCCCATGATCAGAAGTAGCGGCGGATCCGCCGGGTCGCCGAACTCCTCGACCTCGATGTCCAGTCCGTTCACCGAAATCCGTGACACCGAATGCCCCCTTCGTTTCGTCGACGCGTCAGGAGTTAGGTTCGCGCAGTGGGCGCAGAACTCTGGCAGCGGACAGCCACCGAACTGGCGGCCTTGATCGCCTCGGGGGAGGCCTCCAGCCGGGANGTGGTCGACGCCCACCTCGGACGCATCGACGAGGTCAACGGCCACTGCAACGCCGTCGTCCGCGTGCTCGCCGACGAGGCACGTGCCGAAGCCGACGCCGCCGATGCCGCAGTGACAGCCGGCGACGACCTGGGGCCCTTCCANGGCGTGCCTTTCACGGTGAAGGAGAACCTGGACGTGGCGGGGACCCCCACGACGCAGGGACTTCCGGTGTTCGCCGACCTGGTCGCCCCGACCGACGCTCCGATCGTCGAACGCATGCGATCCGCCGGGGGCATCCCGATCGGCCGCACCAACCTGCCCGAACTCGGACTACGAGTCAGCACCGACAACCCGTTGCACGGCCTGACCCGCAACCCCTGGCATCCGGGCCTCTGCGCCGGCGGGTCGTCGGGCGGCGAGGGATCGGCGATCGCGACCGGCATGTCACCGCTGGGCCTCGGCAACGACATCGGAGGTTCGGTCCGGAATCCGGCCTTCTGCTGCGGGATCACGTCGCTCAAGCCCAGCCACGGGCGCCTCCCTTCGTTCAGCGTGTTCGAACACGACCAGAACCCGCCGCTCTCGTCCCAGGTGATGCTGACGGACGGCCCGATGGCTCGGTCCGTGGCCGACCTGCGCACGGCACTCGGGGTGCTCCACGGACGCGACCCCCGCGACCCCCGATCGGTGACGGTTCCACTCGAGGGCCCGGCGGCCCCCCGACGGGCAGCGATGGTCCGCGAGGTGCCCGGGATCGACCTGCACCCCTCGGCGATCGACGGGGTGGACCGTGCAGCGAACGCCCTGGCCGCCGCCGGCTGGGAGGTCGTCGACGCCATCCCGCCGGAACTGGAACGCTGCACCGACATCTGGGCGCACCTGCTCGCCAACGACATCGGCATCCTCATGGAGGTGGCGCGACCGATCCTGAGCGACGAACTCGGTGTGATGCTCGACGGGATGGCCGCCGTGTACACCTCCGAGGCCCTTGCCCCGACCGTCGTCCAGACCGAGTACATGCGTCTCGCACGGGAGTGGGGCCTCTTCTTCGTCGACCTCCCGGTCCTTGTCATGCCGACATGGACCCAGCCGCCGTTCCCGCACGGCGCCGACCTCTCTGGCGATGTCGAGATGGCAGGCCTCTCCGAACTCCTGCGCTGCATCATCCCCGGCAACGTGCTGGCCCTGCCCGTCGTGGCGGTCCCGGTCGGCGTCTCCGACGGGCTCCCGCTCGGCGTGCAGTGCTACGCCGACCGATGGCGCGAGGACCTGGCGCTTTCCGCCGCCGCCGACCTCGAGGCGGCCCTCGGCATGATCACCCCCATCGACCCGGTGACCTGACCCCCTCGACCGACCGCTCGATCAGGCAGGCCTGGTCGCCCGGATCAACTTCACGGGGACGCCGCCGCCGATCGTCTTCTCGCCGGTGGCGTCGAGACCCCGGGCACGCAGCGCCTCGGCAATGGCTGCCACGTCCACGATCGTGGTCTCGGCCTCGTGGTCGTGGTGGGTGGCGTGCTGGGGATGGTCGGGATGCGTGAAGTCCTCGTCCATGAGCACGATCCGGCCGCCGGGAGCGAGCACCCGGGCGAGCTCGTCGAAGGCGGCCTCGAGGTCGACCCAGTGGTGGACGGCGTTGACGGTCCAGAGCACGTCGACCGACCCGTCGGCGACCGGCAGCGACTCGGCAACACCGTCCGACACCATGATCCGGGACCTGGCACGTTGGAACGGCCGCCGCATCGAGAGGACCGTCCGCATGAACCGGGACGGATCGACGGCGGTGACCGAGGCGCCCCGGCGGGCCGCCTGGACGGTTGCGGGTCCCATACCAGCGCCGATGTCGACGGCCCGGTCCCCTTCGCCGGGCGCCGCCAGGGCCAGGGCATCCCGATTCACGTCCGACTGCCAGAACTTCCGGATCTTGAACAACCAGTGGAACTTCGTCCGCAACCGCTTGTCGTGGGCGTGGCGGTAGTGGTCATGACCCATGGCGGTCCGCATCCTGCCACCTTCCGGCCTCGGCAACCCCAGCCGGTCCCGTGCAAGACTGCAAAGCCTGAACGACGGAGGTCCCTTGGACGACAACCAGAATCCACAGCCGCTGGGCGGCAACGAGATGCCCCGATTCGGCGGCATCGCCACGTTCATGCGCCTGCCCGGTCGCAGCGACCCGGCGGACCTCGACGTGGCGGTCATCGGCGTGCCCCTCGACATCGGAACCTCCAACCGGCCCGGTGCCCGATTCGGGCCAAGGGGCATCCGCGACGAGTCCGTGCTGCTACGCCCCTACAACATGGCCACCCGGTCGGCGCCATTCGACAGCCTCCGCATCGACGACGTCGGCGACGTGGCGGCCAGCCCCTACGACCTGCTGGCCGCTGTCGACGCCATCGAGGCCCACTTCGACACGCTGCTCGGACACGGGCTCATCACTGCTGCCATGGGAGGGGACCACACGGTCGTGCTCCCGATCCTCAAGGCCATGGCGAAGCGGCACGGACCCGTCGGCCTCGTCCACATCGACGCCCACACCGACATCAACGACACCATGTTCGGCTCCAAGGTCGCCCACGGCACCCCGTTCCGGCGGGCCGTCGAGGCCGGGGTCCTCGACTGCGACCGGGTCGTCCAGATCGGCGTGCGCGGCACCGGCTACGCCGCGGACGACTTCGACTGGTCCCGCCAACAGGGCTTCCGGGTGGTCCAGGCCGAGGAGTGCTGGCACCGCAGCCTCGAACCGCTCATGGCCGAGGTGCGCGAACAGGTGGGCGGCGGACCGGTCTACCTGAGCTTCGACATCGACGGCCTCGACCCGGCCTACGCCCCGGGCACCGGCACCCCCGAGGTCGGCGGCCTCACCATGCCCCAGGCCCTCGAGGTCATCCGGGGCTGTCGGGGACTCGACCTGGTCGGCTGCGACGTGGTCGAGATCGCCCCCATCTACGACACCAGCGGGATGACCAGTCTCGTCGGCGCCAACCTGCTCTACGAGATGCTCTGCGTTCTTCCCGGTGTCCAGTTCCGGGACTGACACCGCACCGTTGGCGGTAGGCGGTGGAGCGAGGCTACTCCCGTACTTCCTGATCCTCGGCGGGATGTCGGCGGGCCTGGCGTCGATCATGACGATGCTGGCCGAGTTGCGCAACGAACTCGGCTTCTCGGAGGCAGGTATCGGCCTGGCCATCGGATCCGGCTTCGGCGCTGCGTTCGTCGCGACCCTGGTGATGGCCCCACATGCCGACCGGGGAAAGGCCCCGAGGCTGTTGCAGGCCGGGATCGCTCTGGGCATTTGCGGCTTGGTCCTGCTGGCCGTCGGCGACCAGTTGTGGCACTTCGTCATCGGACGCATCGTGTTCGGCTTC
>PACE01000053.1 GCA_002699725.1 Acidimicrobiaceae bacterium | reverse complement strand
CGACCACGACGGCAGCCCCGACCACGACGGCAGCCCCGACCACGACGGCAGCCCCGACCACGACGACCACGACGATCGTGCTGACGGACTCGTTCCGGGGCGTCACCGCCGAGGCCATCGAGGTCGGCCTCACCGCCATCAACTTCGAGGGCCTGAACCGGGACTTCGGTCTGTCGCTCACCTACGCCAACTACGGCCCCTTCTTCGAGGCACTGGTCGCCGACCTCAACGAGCGTGGCGGGATCCTCGGCCGGAGGGTCAACCTGACGACGCGGACCTACATCCCGGTGGGCCCGGTCACGGCCGACGCCACCTGCATCGAGTTGACCGAGGACGATCAGGTGTTCGTCGTCCTGAACGGCTTCTCCGGCCCCGGAGCAGAGACCGTCAACGAGTGCTTCACTGACATCCACGCGACGAACCTCATCGGCGGCGCCCCAGCGCCCGAGGAGCTCGAACGGGCCCAGGCCACCTGGGTCACCTACAACATCAGCTTCAGCCGGCGCGGTCTCGCCTTCATCAACCTGCTCCGGGATACCGGTTGGCTCGACGACCTCGGCCCCTACATGCTCTACGGATCGCATCCGGACTACCAACTGGTCCTCGACGACATGAAGGCCGGCCTGGAGGCGGAGGGACAGTCCGTTCCCATCGTCGCCGTCAACGAAGCGACCGGTGACGAGACCGCAACGATCGCGTACCTCGAGGTCCTGATGGAGAGGGCGCGATCAGAGGGCGTCGCCAGCTTCGTGCTGGTTGGTGAGGGCGTCTACAGCGCCGAGTACGTCATCGGTCTGGGTGACGAGTTCAACCTGCTGGTCCACAACGGCGACTCCATCGGCGCCTGGCCGCAGGAGCCGCCGCCCGGGATCGAGGACTCCGGGCTGATCCTCACCAACAGGAACTTCCCTTCCCGCGACGACCCATCATGGGGTCGTTGCCTCGAGATAGCCGACGCCGTCGCCGAGACGGAGGTCAGGCCACCCGACGATCTGGTCGGCGACGAGACGAACTACTGGGCGTCCATGGCCAACGGCTGCCAGTCGATGGCACTGTTCGAGATGATCGCCACCGCGGCGGGCCCCGACCTGACCAACGAGTCGTTCGCCGCAGCCGCTGCTTCACTAGGCAGCATCGAACTCCCGGGATTTACGTTCGCTTCACTGGGACCGGGCAAGTCCGACGCTCGCGACTCGCTCACGCTCACCCGCTGGGACAACGACCTCATGGGCTTCGAGGCGATCTCCGAGCCGACCGACGTAAGCAACTGACGGGGATCGGCAGGGCAACATGGCCGACCCAGTTTTTGCGGCCGACGTCGAGTCATTCCGGCGATTCCACACCGTCGACCTCCCGGAGCGGATCGCGGCCGGGAACGGCGCCCTCGCCTGGGCCGACGTCGAACCGCTGGGCTGTCTCGGCGTGCGCACCCCGGCNGGCAGTTGGACTTTCGTGCCCCGCGACGGCACCGTCGACCTGGTCGAGGGCGAGGAGTCGGCCGACACGGTGGTCGGCATCGACCTCGAGTCGTGGCTGGGGCTGATCTCCGACCTCGACACGCCGCCGGCAATGCTCTACACGGACCGACTGGAGGCCGTCAGGGGNAACCCGATGCGCTTCATGCGCTGGGAACCNGGGCTGCGTGCCCTGTTCCACGGTCGCCCGGTCTACGACCCCGNCGCCGTCGACCTCCGCGGCCTCGACGACCNGCCCCTCGACACCGCCTNTGGGTTCATACTCGACGATCTCGACGGCGANGCCGCCGATGCCCGGCACTTCCTCCGNACTGCCGGCTACCTCTACCTGCGGGGNGCCTTCGCCCCCGATGAGGTGGCGTCGATGCTCGACGANGCNGCCGTCATCGCAGANGAGGCCGTGCCCGGTGACCAGGANTCCTGGTGGGGACGCAACGCGGCCGGCGACGAGGTACTGACCCGGGTGCTGCGGGCGGCCAGCCGACCCCGCCTGGCCGCCCTTCACGATGACCTACGCGTCCTACGACTCGTCTCTATGGCGGACCAGCCTTTGGCCGCCGAGGTCGACCAGGGCCCGGACCGGGTTACCGTGCTCTGGAAGCACCCCGACATGGTGGACGGCCTTGGCGACCTTCCATGGCACCGGGACTGCGGCATGGGCGGGCACGCCCTCAACTGCCCGTCGGTCGTGGTGACGATCTGCCTCACGACAGGATCCCCCGAGGCGGGTGAGTTGCGGTTCCTGCCCGGTTCACACCGGGCNTCGTTCCCATTCATCGACGGCACCGACGTGGCGGCCCCGGAGGGTGCGTCCCTGCCGATTACCGCNGGTGACATGACCGTGCACTACTCCGACGTCATGCACGCATCGCTACCGCCCACGTCCGTCGACGGCCCCCACCGCATCTCGGTCCTGTTGGGGTTCCGTCCTGAATCGTCCGGCCACCACCGCGGCAAGCGCCACTACAATGACGCCCTCCTCGGCGCCGATGACGGCCAGGTCGAGAACATCGGCCGGCGTCTGGCCACCTGAACTCGACCTTCCAGCACCACAACCCATCATGAGGCCCTTGACGGCCCCTGACCGTCACCTAACACACCGCATCGAAAATTCCCCGTAGTGTTGGACTGAAGGATCCCGACCTGGGACAAGGGAGCATCGGAACAGATGACGATCAAAAGCGGAAACGACAAAGAAATGACCGCTTCGTGGATTCGCGCCAAGGCAGGCACGATCGCAATCGTGGTGTTGCTGGTTGGCGTCGTCACAGCAGCGGCGGTCACTGCAACTCCCGGATCACGACCCGAGGTCGAGGACAACGAGCGCACCGAGGCCACCGAGCAAGCCAGTAAGCCCTCCAAGGCCGACCTCGCCGAGCGCAAGGCCGCCTTCCTCGAAGACCTCACCGCCAAAGTCAAAGCAGGCGAACTCACCCGGGCCGAAGCCGGCGAGATGATCGCCGGCCTGAAAGCCCGCATCGCCGAGCACGCCAAGTAGATCGACAGGCTCTCAAAGGCGGCCTAGCCCGATCGGGCCGGAGAGGTTCTCCTCTGGTGTCGCGATGAACACGGCGAGTGTGCAGCCTTCGACGGTCCGGGAGTTGTGGCGGGTTCCGCGGCGCAGTAGGACAAGGTCGCCGGGGCCGTACGCGAAGCCGTCGTGGTCAACGAGGTCACCGTCGAGCACCAGGTACTGCTCGTCGCAGGTGTGCTCGTGTGGGGTGGTCTCGGTGCCCGGGGCCATCCGGTAGACGTGGAAGCCGACGCCGAGCGGCTGCGATCGGTCGAGTTGGAGGATGGTCTCACCCGGCGATGGTTCGCCGTCGACCTCGAAGGTCTGCCAGCCGTCGCCGTCGAGGTTGGCCACCAGGCGACGGTCGGGGCCGATCGGTTCCATGGCCCGTGTCAAGCCCCGACCGGTCCACGGTCGGCGAGGTACCGCTCGGTGAACTCGACGCACAGGCTGTCCCGCTCAGCGAAGTAGCCATGGTCGAAGGAACGTGATGCGACTCCGCGCTGGGTGCGTTCGCACACAGCATTGTCCTGAACCAGAACCAGTTCGGTGAAGTCGACGACGGCACTCGGGTCGAAGTCGTCGGCCGCCACAGCATCGGCGTCGAAGAGGTAGTCGACGTCGATCTGTGTGCAGTCAGGGCCCTTCGGGATGAGTTGCGTGGCCAACACGCTGGTGCCGGTGATGTCGATGAACATGTTCGGATAGAGGCACGACGCCTGATACGAGTTCGCGTCCTGTGCGGTCATCGTGTCGATCACCGGGAGAGGTGCCCTGCCGTCGAGCGAGAAGCTGTCGGCGCCCTCGGCGAGCCAGGTACCGCCATCGGTACGTGTGGGATCAATCACGTCGCCCTGCTGGTGGAGCGGAATGATGTTGGTGAGTTCCGGGTGCACCTGGGGACAGTGCAGACACTCGGCGTAGTTCTCGATGAGGATCTTCCAGTTCGCTGCGACGTCACAGGAGGTTCGGCGGCCGATGCGCAGTCGGTCCATCTCAAGTCGCTCGTAGGCCAGGGCGTTGGGGTCCTGGTCGGCGATCCAGTCCCGNACCGTCGGGGGATCGTCGGCGAGGTTGACGAAGAGGAAGCCCTGCCAGTCCTCGACGGCGACGGATCGCAACGGGAACTGGTCACGGTCGAGCTCGTCCTTGCCGACATGGGGTGTGGCGACGAGTCGTCCGTCGAGTGCATAGCTCCANGCGTGGTACGGGCAGGTGATGGCGGCACCGAACCCGCTGCCCGAGGCATCGCAGAGTTGAGAACCACGGTGCCGACAGACGTTGTAGTGGGCATGGAGTTCTCCTTCGCGGTCCCGGACGACGAGGATGCTCTCACCACCCACGTCCACGAGGAGGCGGTCGCCGACGTGGTCGACGCTCTCGGCCCTACCGGCGTAGAACCACTGCCGGTGGAAGATCCGGTCGCAGTCCAACCGGTAGATCTCCGGCGAGCAGTAGTCCTCACCCGTCAGCGTCGGCGTCATCGCGATGGCCATTGCACGCCCCTCGTGTCTGGGATGTCGTCGGATGCTCGTGGATGAAGACTGACTGGCGCGTCAGTCAGCGGGGTCACTATAGTGCGGGCCGACAGCGGGGCGCCATTGTCAAGTTCAATCAACTAGGGGGAACCATGACCGATCGCTACGGATTCAACCGACGTCGTTTCCTGCAGGGATCTGCAGCCGTCGCAGGTGGGCTGATGCTTCCTGCTTCACTCCTGTCGGCCTGTGGCGACGACAACGTGTCTGGTTCCACACTGAAATTGGCCCGGCCCGACCGACCGGTCACATTGCCGACGGCCGCCAATCCGATTGCCGGCGGCCTCTCCCACGAGGGCGGCACGCTCCAGATCCTCAACTGGGTCGACTACCTCAACCCCGACACGCTCGCCCGCTTCGAGGAGCTCTACGGCGTCAAGACCGCGGTCACGACCTATGACACCGAGGAGATCGCCCTCAACAAGCTCCGCAGCGGGGCCTTTCAGCCGGACCTCATCATCGGACTGACCGACTCGGTGCTCCCACGACTCGTCGCCGCCGACCTGCTCCAGCCCCTCAACAAGTCCTACCTCTCCAACTTCAACAACGTCATCGCCGGTCTGCGCGACCCGTACTACGACGTGGGTGCGCAGTACACGGTGCCGTACATCATCTACTCGACGGGCATCGGTTACCGCGCTGACATGGACGTCGACACCTCCTACTTCGACAGTGGCAACGGCTGGGACATCCTCTGGGACCCGGCCTACTCGGGCCGCCTGGGCATCCTCGACTCGTACCGTGACGTGATCGGCTCGGTGCTGCACCGCAACGGTGAGGACATCAACACCGGCGACCAGAAGGTCCTCGACGCTGTCCTCGAGGACCTACGGGAGATGACGGCGGCCACCAACCCCAAGATCGACATCCTCGCCTACACCGAGGTCCCCGCCGGCACAAGGGCCGTAAACCAGTGCTGGTCNGGCGACATGCTGCTCGGTGTCTGGTACCTGCCCGAGGACGTCGACTGGAACGTGCTCAGCTACTGGCAGCCCGACGACATGGTGACCGGCAACGACTTCTTCTGCATTCCCACCAANTCGGCCCGACCGGTGCTGGCCCACGAGTTCACCAACTTCTTCCTCGACGTCGACAACGCCCTCGAGAACTTCGGGTGGACCGGCTACCAGCCGGCGCTCGAGGCGCTCCCGGCCAGCACCCTCATCGAGTGGGAGTACGTGCCGCCGAACCTCGAGAACGCGCTGATCACACCCGAGCAGTACGCCGCAGGCAAACGAGCCGTCGCCCTGGAACCCGAGGTCGACAACCGCTGGACCGACGTCTGGGCCGCCTTCAACGCTGGCTGATCCGGCAATGGGCCATCGGCTCATGGTCCGGGCGCCCAACCGATGAGGAAGAACGAGGGTCAGTGGCTCTGGGGGCTGCTGGCGGCCCCCGGCACCATCTGGCTGCTCCTGCTCTTCGCTCTGCCGTTCTACGGCCTGGCGTGCGTGGCATTCGGCGAGATCGACCCGATCTTTCGCAACGCCGTCGCAGCCTGGAACCCGTTGGAATGGCGGTTCGAGAACTTCGGCGAGGTCATGGGAGAGATCCTCACCGGATCGCTGCGAAGGGTCTTCGTGCGCACCTTCGGCTATGTGCTGGCCGCCGTGGTGCTGTCATTCCTCATCGGCTATCCGGTCGCCTACTACCTCGCCCGCCATGCTGGACGGTGGCGTGGNCTGCTGCTGGCCCTGATGATCCTGCCGTTCTGGGTCAACTACCTGATGCGGATGTTGGCCTGGGTCAACCTGCTCCAGGTCGACGGTTGGGCCACGAAGGCGTTCTCGGCGTTTGGCTTCCAGTACAACTTCCTCGACGGCAAGGGGATCACNGTCATCCTCGGCCTCGTCTACGGCTATGTGCCGTTCCTCGTGCTGCCGCTCTACGCCTCCCTCGAACGCCTCGACGTGCGACTCCTCGAGGCGGCCCGGGACCTCGGCGCCAGCCCGGGCCACGCCTTCCGCATGGTCACGGTGCCCCTGTCCCGTCCCGGCATGATGGCCGCCGGCGTGATCATCGCCCTGCCGATGTTCGGCGACTACTACACGAACGACATGCTGTCCCGNTCNCCTGCCACGGAGATGATCGGCAACCAGGTCGACTTCTACCTCAATGGCACCACCCAGCCACANAAGGGCGCCGTCCTGGTCCTCGTGNTGTCGGCGATGCTCGTCGTGTTCATGNCCTACTACCTGGTCACGACGATGCGGATGCAGCGGGAGTTGCAGACGTGAGCGGGCTCATTCGGCGNAACCCGTGGCGCCGGCCGGTGGTTCTCGCCACGTGGACATGGCTCTACGTCGCCTGGATGTTCGTCCCCGTCGTCATCGCCTTCGTGTTCTCCTTCAACGGCGGCCGGAGCCGATCCGTCTGGCAGGGGTTCTCGTTGCGTTGGTGGACCGAGGACCCCAATGCCTCGTTCCTCCACGACGAGTCNCTCCACTCGGCGCTGCGCAACTCGCTGATCCTTGCCGTNCTCACCATGCTCATCTCGACGCCCCTCGGCATAGCCCTGGCCNTGGGCCTCGCGAGGTGGCGGGCGAAGGTCGCCAAGGGTGCCAACTGGCTCATGCTGNTCCCACTGGTGACGCCCGAGATCGTGATGGGTGCCTCACTGCTGTTGGTCTTCTCGAACCTCTACACCGGCGTNCCGCTGGGACGCCCGGCCCAACTACTCGGCCATGTCACNTTCTCGATGTCGTATGTGGTCGTCGTGTCGCGTGGACGGCTNCTGGCCATNGGCCGCGACTACGAGGAGGCCGCACGNGATCTGGGCGCCACGGCCATCCAGGCACTCCGCATGGTGCTGCTGCCACTGCTGGCCCCGGCCATCCTCGCCAGTTTCGTGATCGTGTTCGCCATGTCGATCGACGACTTCGTAATCAGCAGCTTCCTGTCCTCGGGAGTCGCCTCGGAGACCGTGCCGGTCCGCATCTACTCGGCGGTTCGCACCAGCTCGACGCCGGCGCTCAACGCACTGGCCTCGTTCCTCGTGTTCTCGTCGCTCTTCGCCCTCGCCCTCGGCATGTTGGGCGTGTCGACCTACCGGAAGCGGCGAGGCGACGACTCCGACGGCGAGTCGGTGCTCACGGAGTTCGCAAACTTCGACATGTAGGCCGGACCCTCCCAGNNACNGGTCAGGGGCCTCAGTCCTGGGCGACGATCCGTAGGGCGTCGACGGGGAGTTCGGCAACGAGGTCGACNCCCTCGTCGTGTTCCCGGCCGTCGTTGGTGACGAGGGCGTGGAAGGTGACATCGCCGCTGCGGAGGTGCACCTGGGTCGTGGCGCCGGTGAAGATCCGCTGCTCNATGGTGACCGGTAGACCGTTCACCGGTAGGCCACCCGAGGCTTCGACCAGGCGTACCCGCTCCGGCCGGATCACGATGCGGCANGGACCCGTGGGNGCGGTGCCAGTGGCGGCCANCACCCGGTCCCCCAGTCGGACCCGTCCGTTGCCGAGGTGCTCGGCCTCCAGCAGGTTGGCCACGCCNAGGAAGTCGGCGACATAGGCGTTGATCGGCGACTCGTAGACGTCCTTNGGCGCCCCGACCTGGACGAGTTCGCCCTCGTTCATCACCGCCAGCCGGTCACTCATTGTGAGCGCCTCCTCCTGGTCGTGGGTGACGTAGATGAAGGTGATCCCGATCTCGTGCTGCAGGGCCCTGAGCTCGACCTGAAGCGTCTTGCGAAGCTTGGCATCGAGCGCTCCGAGCGGTTCATCGAGGAGGAGGACCCTGGGTTCGAGGATGAGGGCCCGGGCGAGGGCCACCCGCTGCTGCTGGCCGCCGGAGAGTTGGTGNGGCTTGCGCTTCTCGTAGCCGGAGAGTTCGACAAGGGCCAGCGCCTTCGCCACGCGGGCCGAGGCCTCGTCGGGAGGGTCCTTCGTGAATCGCAGGCCGAACGCCACGTTGGCGGCGACGTCGAGATGCGGGAAGAGGGCATAGCTCTGGAAGACCGTGTTGACGGGCCGTCTCTCGGGTGCCAGGTCGGTGACGTTGATGCCGTCGATCCCGATCGACCCCCGGTCGGGCCGTTCAAAGCCGCCAACCATGCGCAGCGTGGTCGTCTTGCCGCAACCCGAGGGCCCGAGCAGCGAGAAGAACTCCCCGGCACCGATCTCGAGGTCGATGCCCTTCACGGCGACGACGTCGTCGTAGTGCTTCTCGAGTTCGGTGATTACGACGTGCCCGCCACCTGATCCAGCCACGGCGACACTGTAGGACACGTGCAGACCGGCTCCCCAGAAAAACTGACGTGTCAGTCAGTTCGTTAGGCTCGGAGCGTGCACGCCGCCGACGAGGCCACCGACCACGTCACCGAGCGGCACCGCGCAACGGTCGCAAGNCGTCGGCAGGAGATCCTCGAGGCGACCTGCGAAATCCTGAGCAAACGAGGGTTGGCCGCCACCCGCATCGCCGATGTTGCTCGACTCCTCGACATCTCGACGGGCCTCNTCCACTACCACTTCGCCACCAAGGACGAGNTGCTCGTCGAGGCCTTCCGATACGCCGCCGAAGCCGAACTGCGGGNNCTCCGGGATCTTGCTGCAGTCGACCTCCCGCCTCNGGAACGACTTGAAACCGTCATCGCCGAGTTCTTCCCACGGGGTGAATTCAGGAGTTGGCGCCTCTGGATCGAGGGCTGGGGNGAGGCTCTGCGATCGGATCGGTTCCGGGTCATGTCCAGNGAACTCGACGAGGCCTGGATCGGCATCCTCACNGACACCATCTCCGAGGGCGTGACCAGCGGCGACTTCACCTGCGCCGACCCCCGGGGTTCGGCGTGGAGACTGTCGTGCCTCATCGAAGGCCTCGCCATCCAGCAGGTCGCACACGGCGGCACGATCGATGGCACCGAGATGAGACTTCTGGTCGACGTGGCACTCGCCGCCGAGGTCGGGGGCGCCTGACCCCCACCCGGTCGATCAGGCCTGGTCCTCGATGGGTCGAACGTGCCGGAGCCAGAGCCCGCCGCCGACGTGGGGGCGCGGGTCGTAGGAGCGGTGCCCGAGCAGTCGTTGCACCCGTGGTGACCGGTCGTCGAGTTCGCCGGGCTTGTAGTCGAGCGCATTGGCCTCCTCGGGCGTGAGCCACCCGACCACGAAACTGAGGTGCAGGGCGCGTCGCCAACGGTCGACGGTGAGGTTGGCCCCTCCCCCGTGGAGGACCTTGCCCGAGTAGACGAAGGCATCGCCGGGTGCGAGTTCGGCCGGGACGGACTCGGCGTCGAACTCGTAGACGTTCAGTTCCGGCCAACGGTGGCTGCCGGGAACGACCCGTGTGGCACCCAGCTCCTCGGTGACCTCCTCGAGTCCGATCATGGCGCTGATCGTCACCTCCGGCGTGTCGGGCCAGGTGGGCTCCACGTGCTGGAACCAGTTGTCGGCGTCGCGGTGGAGCACCTGGGCCGATTCGCCGGGTCCGATGAACATGACCTGTGCCGTGTTGACCCAGTAGGAACCGCAGTTGGGCAACAGCACGGCGTCGGCAAGGGTGGCGTAGACCTCGTTGTCGAGCAGGTCGAAGTAGGCGGGGGTGATCCTGCCGAGGCTCGAGAAGCGGATGGTGTTCGCTCCGACGAAGAACCTGCCCTCTTCGCCCATCCCCTGGTCGGCCGCGCCGGGCTTGACCCCCTCTGCGTAGGCGGTTGCTGCTCCGAACAATTCGTCGACCGTGTCCCGGGGCACCATGCCCTCGACGATCACGCCGCCGTCGGCGTCGAAGGCCTCGAGCATGGTTCCGAGGGACCCGTCGACTGGGACTCTGGCAAGTTGTGGTGGCATCACCGACACCCTAGGTGGCCCACCCGAGGCCACATTCGACGAGATCTCCAGTGTGCTTCGACACCGCCCGAGCCGCCGGTCGACCACCTGTGCGGAGGCGTGCAGGCGTGGGGCGGTCACGCCTGCGGCCCACTGGCCTCCAGGCGGTCGAGCAGGGGGCGGAAGTGCGAAAGCGGGGGGATCTCGACGCCGGTCAGCTTGCCGTGGTCGTCTTCGAGCCGGCGCAGGAGCACAGCGTCGGCGGCGTGGGGTCGAGCCTCGAAGGCTTCGGCCTCGTCAGCCGTCATCGGCCCACCCTGCCTGGTAAGCGTGTACTTCGAGGCCGACGAGAGGTGGTCGTGGTAGTCGGGGTCGCGGGCGCACAGGAAGCGCTTGGCCTCGATGTGGAGGCGCACCGGTTCGGAGACCGCTGCGTCGAACCGGGCAGCCACCCAGTCGCCGCCGAGGTCACCGTGGTCGTGGATGCCGTAGCCGTCGTCGGGTTCGTCGAGCCAGTGGCCCACGTCGTGCATGAGGCAGGCNGCGACGAGGGTGTCGTGGTGNCCCTGCTGCTCGGCCGCTGCCGCGGTGAGCAGGGAGTGTTCGGCGATGGTCACGTTCTCGCCGTAGTTCAGCCGGCCGCGATCGTCCATGAAGGCCGAGAGGTCGTCGGCGGCGCTCATCGGGCCGCCTCGAGGACCCGGATGCGCGAGTGCAGGGAGTCCTTGTCGACGTAGCAGCCCTGGAGGTGTCGGGCGCCGGCCGTATAGGCGGTGCGGCCGTGCAGGACCCGCTGGTTGTCGAAGGCCATGAGTTGGCCCGCTTCCAGCCGGAACTCGATCCGGGCGCCCGGATCGTGCAGCAGATCCCCGAGGATGCGGTACGCCCGGTAGTAGCCGGCCATCACGTCGGCGGGCATGTCGAAGGCCTGCGCCGATCGGGAGTTGTAGCGGACGCAGGTGACCTGACCACGGCTGTCGAGCTGGATGAGGGGCTTGTACGCCTGGAGGTCGGCCGAGCCGCCGTCGAGGTAGCGGAACCAGACCGGGTGTGTGGTGAGCAGTTGGAACGCCTCGGGATGGTCGCTGCGGATCCGTTCGGCCACTGCAAAGCCGTCGGCGAGTCGACTGTCGCCGCCGTCGGATTCGTTGACGAGGCAGTGCAGGATCTGGAGGCCCGGAACCGGATCGCGGTACGGGTTGTCGGTGTGCATGCCGATCTCGAGCCTGGTGAAGGCCAGGTTGGCCGGCTCGGGCTCGTCCCTGACCTCGAAGATCCGGCCGTAGTTGGTCTCGCGGACGTAGCCGAACAAGTCGACGGCCTCGAGGATCGAGCCGGGCGTGGCCGGGAGGTTCTCGAGGAGCCCGAACCCCAGGTCGCGGATGCCGGTCAGCCAGTCGTGGAGCCTCGCCGGGTCGCACACCAGCGTCGGGTGGTCGGCGAACTCGAGCGAGCCCTGCTGCTCGTCGCCCCAAAGGGTCGGGCGGGGGGTGACGCCGCGACCTGTGCCGCTCGTCGGTCTGTGGAGGCAGAACCAGGCTGCGTCGAAGGTGGCGTCGAGGCCCTCGGGGCCGAAGGTGACCGTCACCGTGTCGGCGTGAAGGCTGGCTCCGGCGATCGTCATCTCGGGCAGGGAGTTGATGTCGAAGGTCCGCTGGCCCGCATCGCGGTGGCGACCCGTTGTGATGTTGTCCCTCAGCCAGGTTCCGAGGTAGCGCTGGGTGGTTCCATCCTCGAAGCGGACCTCGAGCCAGTCCCGGTCGTGTCCGACGGCGACGATCCCCATGTCGACTCCTCTGTTTTGACCGCGATTGGTCTACGCCATGTTGCGGAGTTGCAGACGCCGCATGAGTTGGCCGGCTGGCGCCTCAGGAGCGCAGGAGGCGCTCGATCGCTGTGACCGCCTCCTCGATCTTGGCGTCGCCGGCCGCGTCGCCCTCCTGGACGGCGTTGCGGACGCAGTGGCGGATGTGTTCGTCGAGCAGGCCGACGCCGACGCCCTGTAGTGCCTTCGTCACCGAGGAGATCTGGGTCAGCACCTCGATGCAGTAGGTGTCCTCGTCGACGAGGCGCTGAAGGCCGCGGACCTGGCCCTCGATGCGGCGGAGCCGGGTGAGGTAGTCGTCCTTCGAGAGTGAGTAGCCAGCCATAGGGTTAGGGGGTACCCTATCATGCATGCGTACGGCGGACACGCCCCTGACGACCGAGATTCCCATCGACGGAATGACCTGTGCGGCGTGCGCCGCACGGATCGGTCGTGGCCTCACCGGACTCGAAGGCGTCGAGAAGGCCAACGTCAACTACGCGACCGCCCGGGCCGTCGTGTCCTACGACCCGGACAGGGTCGACAGAGCAGCGTTCAGCGCGACCATCGAGAAGCTCGGCTACGCCGTGGCCGACGACGACCCCGACGACGATGCCGCCGACCGGGAACTGGCGCAACTCACCCGTCGGCTCGTCACCTCCGTCGTGCTCACGGTGCCGATCGTCGCCATCTCGATGGTGCCGGCCCTCGGGTTCTCCGGCTGGGAGTGGGTGGCCGGCATCCTGGCCACCCCCGTGGTGTGGTGGGTCGGCTGGCCGTTCCACCAGATGGCCGGTCGCAACCTGGCCCACGGCTCGACCACCATGGACACCCTTGTCTCGATGGGGACGGGAGCGGCATGGGCCTGGTCCGCCGTTGCGCTGTTCATCGACGTCGACCACGTCTACTTCGAGACGGCCGCGGTCATCGTCACACTGATCCTCCTCGGGAGGTGGTTCGAGGCCCGGGCGAAGCGCCGTTCCGGAGAGGCCATCCGGTCCCTCGCCGGCCTCGCCGCCAGGACGGCCTGGCTCGAGGACGGGACCGAGGTCCCGGTCGACGACCTGCAGGTCGGCATGCGGTTCGTGGTGCGGCCCGGAGAGAAGGTCCCCGTCGACGGCCTCGTGGTCGACGGGACGTCCACCGTGGATGCCTCGATGATCACCGGCGAGCCCATGCCGGTCCCGGTCGGCATCGATGACGAGGTGGTCGGGGCGACCATCAACGGCAACGGCTCGCTGACCGTCGAGGCCACCCGGGTCGAAGGCGACACGATGCTGGCCCAGATCATGTGCCTCGTCGCCGAGGCACAGTCATCCACCGCCCCTGTGCAGCGGCTCGCCGACCGGGTCTCGGCCGTGTTCGTCCCCACGGCACTCGCCGTGGCAGTCACGACCCTTGCCACCTGGCTCCTGGCCGGACAGCCCGCCGGCGAAGCCTTCACGGCGGCGGTCGCCGTGCTGATAATCGCCTGCCCGTGCGCTCTGGGTCTCGCCACCCCCACGGCGATCATGGTCGGCACGGGGCGGGGCGCGGGCCTCGGCGTGA
>PACE01000052.1 GCA_002699725.1 Acidimicrobiaceae bacterium | reverse complement strand
GTTCGGGAGGTCGTAGAGCGGCGATTCGGGGGGTAGCGGTTCGGGGTCCGGGGTGTCGATGAAGGCACTGAGGCGACCTGACAGGACCTCTGCCTGCAGTGCAGCGGTGTCGACGAGGCTGCCACGCGCGGTGTTGAGCAGCCAGGCGCCGTCACGCATCCGGGCTAAAGCTGCGGCATTCAGCAGGTGTTGGGTCGACGGCAGGGCGGGGGCGTGGACCGAGACCACGTCGGAGGTCGCCAGCAGGTCGTCGAGCCCGAGGGCGACCACACCGAGGGCGGACGCCCCGGCGTCGTCGAGGTACGGGTCGGAGACCACCACCTCCACGTCGAGGGTGCGGAGTCGTTCGGCCACGAGGCGACCGATCGTCGAAGCGCCGATGATCCCGATCCGGAGGCCCCGGTTGCCGACCGAGGCGGGGTCGACGACGCNCGTCGTGCCGCGGGCCTGGCGGTGCCGGTCCCGGATGCCGAACACGTCCTTGCCGAGCATCACGATCGCAGCGAACGTGAACTCGGCGACCGGGACGGCGTTGGCCGCTGCCGCCGACGTGATCGTGAGGCCCCGCTCCCAGAAGGCATCCGTGACGAGGCCCTTCACCGTTCCAGCCGCATGGGCCACGAATCGAAGCGAGGGGAGTCGGTNGAGTGCGTCGGCNTCGAGCGGCGGGCANCCCCAGCCGGTCACGAGTACCTCGACGCCCTCGAGCCCGTGGAGGCCCGCAAGGTCGGCCACGGCGGCGTCGGAGGCCAGGTCGACGACGTGACCGAGACGGCTCCGTGCCGTCGGATCGAAGAGTCGGTCCTCCAGGCCGGGGTACATGACGAGCAGTGCAGGTGTGGACATCACCTCCATCATCTCGCGTGGCGCCGATGCCGACGCTGCCCGGCGGGCAATGCTGTGATGCCGGATGGAGGAAATGGTTGTCTCCGGGTCCCGCACGGTCCATNATCTGGCGATGCCACGGGACTCGACGGCGGCTCCGGATCGCCGACGCGGCGGGCGGGCTGCACGCGTGGCGAAGAATGAGCAGGCGGTGGAGACTGCCGTCCAACCCCGCCGTCGGATCCCCACCTACGAACTCGTCGACGAGGATGGCCTCGACGCCCTCGAACGACACGCCGACTGGATCCTCGGGGAGGTCGGCGTCGAGTTCCGCGGCGACGACGAGGCCCTCGATCTCTTCCGGAGCGCCGGAGCGGGCGTGGATGGCGAACGCGTGCTCTTCGAACCCGGCCTGGCCCGCCACCTGTGCTCGACGGCACCGTCCGAGTTCCGAATGCACGGACGCGATCCCCGCCACACCGTCACCATCGGTGGCGACCACGTTGTGTTCTCGCCGGCCTACGGACCACCGTTCGTCACCGACCTCGACCGTGGACGCCGCTACGCGTCCCTCGAGGACTTCGAGAACTTCGTCAAGCTCACCTACGCCACGCCGTGGCTCCACCACTCCGGCGGAACGATCTGNGAGCCCGTCGACGTCCCGGTCAACAAGCGGCACCTCGACATGGTCTACGCCCACCTCCGCTGGTCGACGAAGCCGCTCATGGGGTCGGTGACCTCGCCCGATCGGGCGGAGGACTCGATCGAGATGGCCCGCCTCGTCTTCGGCAGCGAGTTCCTCGAACACAACTGCGTCATCCAGGGGAACATCAACGTCAACTCGCCGCTGGTGTTCGACGATGTCATGTCCGGCACCCTCAAGGCATACGCCCGGGCCAACCAGGGGTGCGTGATCTCGCCGTTCATCATCGGTGGTGCCATGGGCCCCGTCACCCAGCCGGCCCTGCTCGCCCAGGCCCATGCCGAGGCCATGGTCGGCATCGCACTCAGCCAACTGGTCCGGCCCGGCTCGCCGATGGTCTACGGCAACTTCCTCACGACCATGGACCTCAGGAGTGGAGCCCCCACGTTCGGAACGCCCGAGGCCGTTCTGGCCACCTACGCGATCGGCCAACTCTGTCGGCGGTTGGGCCTGCCCCTGCGCTGCGGCGGCCACTACACCGCGTCGAAGACGGCCGACGCCCAGGCCATGCAGGAGTCCGCCGACGCCATGGGTGCCGCCCTGCTGGCCGGCGCCAACTTCGTCCACCAGGCTGCCGGCTGGCTCGAGGGCGGCCTCACCATCGGCTACGAGAAGTTCGTGATGGACGCCGACCACCTCGGCATGCTGCACCGAACGCTGCGGGGACTCGACATCGATGAGAACGGACTCGCGGCCGAGGCCTACCGGGAGGCCGGTCCGGGCATCACCTTCCTCGGCACCGCCCACACCCTGGCCAACTTCGAGACTGCCAACCACCCCTCGACGCTCCCCGACACCAACTCGTTCGAGCAGTGGACCGAGGACGGCGGCCTCGACATGCAGCAACGTGCCAGCGCCCGGTGGAAGCAGGTGCTCGCCGACTACGAACCACCCGCCATCGATCCATCCGTCGACGATGGCCTACGGTCCTTCGTGGCCGAGAAGAAGGCGTCCATGGACGACGCCTGGTACTGACCCCTTCGGACGGCACCCGGCCGGGACTAGGGTCCCGCCGATGACGGACCGGGTACGCACAAGCCACCTCCTCGGCTGACCTTCCCCCTGGGAGAGCACCCCATGACCCGCATCGTGTGCCTGAACGGCGAGTTCGTCCCCGAGGATGAAGCCCGCATCCCGATCATGGACCGGGGCCTGCTCTTCGCCGACGCCATCTACGAAGGAATGGGCGTACTCGACGGTGGGATCGTCGACGTCCGCAAGCACCTGGCCCGCCTTCGCCGGTCCCTCGCAGANGTCGGGATTCCCGAACCGCACACCGAGGAGGAGTTCCTCGGGATCCTCATGGAACTGGTGCGACGCAACGANGTCGNCGAGGGCTTCCTGTACCTCCACGTGACACGCGGGGTCGCCGAACGGAACTACGTGCCGGTAGCGGGGCTCACCCCGACGGTGTTCGGATTCACCCAGCCACTTCAAGGAGCCCCGGCGGACGTCGAGCCCACTGGGCTGACGATGAGTTCACAGCCCGACCTGCGCTGGGCCCGACGCGATGTCAAGACCACGAACCTCCTCGGCCAGGTGCTCGCCAACTGGGGGGCCTCCGAGGCCGGCGCNGACGAGGCGCTNCTGGTGGCTTCGGACGGCACCGTCACCGAGGGTGGAGCGGTGAGCTTCTTCCCGGTCGTCGGCGGGGCACTGCTCGTGCGCCCGCTCTCGAACGACATCCTCCCCGGCGTCACCCGCAGCACGCTGTTGGAGGTGCTCGAGGCCGAGGGGATCCCGATCGACGAGCGCACCTACANGCTCGACGAGGCGCTTGCCGCCGACGAGGCGATGATCACCGGTGCGTCCAGCTACGTCGAGCCGATCGTGGCNATCGACGGACAGGCCATCGGTGCCGGCGAACCCGGCGCACTCACACTCCACCTCCGCACCGCCTACCTCGCCCTCGTCCGCTCGCGCCTCCACCCGGACTGAGGCGGATTCCATGGTTGTCGACGCGACCCTCGCGGACGTGCTGTCATGAACGGTATGGAGAACCTCCGCATCCGAAAGGTCCAACTGTCGCTCGAGCGTGTCCACCACGCCGGAGGGCCGGTCCTCGGCGAGCCCCTGCNCCGGGGTTCCATCGCCGCCGTGCTGGCCAATCCGTTCGCCGGGCGGCACGAGCCGGACCTGAGCGGGTTCATGGAATCGCTGATCCCCCTCGGTATGTCGATGGCCGAGGAGTTGCGCGANGCNCTCACCGCCCACGGCGGACGGATCGAGGGCTATGGCAAGGGCGCCATCGCCGGTGTGAACGGCGAACTGGAACTGGCNGCCGTCTGGCATGCGCCCGGNGGAGCGGGCCTGCGTGCGGCGCTCGACGACCCGAAGGCCATGGTGCCCGCCGCCAAGAAGGTCGGCGTGCTGGGCTGCCAACTGGACCTGCCGCTGGTGTACCTGCATGCCAGTTACCTGCGCAGCCACTACGACGTGGTGCCGGTGGTGGTGCCCGACGGGCCCCGGCCCGACGAGGTGGTCTACGCCCTCGGCATGTCGACGGGGCCGCGGCCCCACCACCGGATCGGCGGCTTCACCATCGACGAGGTCGAGGGAAGCGACGGCCTGCGCTGAGNGATCCGGAACCGTGGACGTTCGGCCGATGACATTCATCTAGACACCCTTCCGACTCCGTTATAGGTTCTCACTCNGTGGNGCACGACTGCGCCATCTGTCGCAACAGGCGAACCCCTACGCAAACTCCGAGGAGCACCCGATGACCCGCATGACCCCCAGCGAGGCCTTCGTCGAGACCCTGGTCGCGAACGGCGTCGAGACCGCCTTCGGCATCATGGGATCGGCGTTCATGGACGCCATGGACATCTTCACACCGGCCGGCATCCGCCTCGTGCCCGTCGTCCACGAACAGGGCGCCGCCCACATGGCCGATGGGTTCGCCCGCGTCAGCGGCCGCCACGGCGTCGTAATCGGCCAGAACGGCCCCGGCATCTCCAACTGCGTGACCGCCATCGCCGCTGCCTTCTGGGCCCACAGCCCGGTCGTCATCGTCACCCCCGAGACCGGCACCATGGGAATCGGCCTGGGCGGCTTCCAGGAGGCCAACCAACTCCCGATGTTCCAGGAGTTCACCAAGTACCAGGGCCACATCGTCAACGAGAATCGCATGGCGGAGCTCACCGCCCGCTGCTTCGACCGCGCCATCCTCGAGATGGGCCCCACCCAGCTCAATATCCCGCGTGACCGCTTCTACGGCCAGATCGACGTCGAGATCCCCGAGCCCATCCGCATCGAGCGGGGCGCCGGTGGCGAGCAGAGCCTCGACGAGGCCGCCGGCCTCCTCGCAGCCGCCGAGTTCCCGGTGCTCCTGGCCGGCGGTGGCGTGGTCATGGGCGGCGCCGTCGCCGAGACCATCGAGTTGGCCGAGCGCCTCGGCTGCCCGGTCGTGAACTCGTACCTCCACAACGACTCGTTCCCGGCCAGCCACCCGCAGTGGTGCGGCCCACTCGGCTACCAGGGCTCGAAGGCCGCCATGAAGCTCATCGCCCGGGCGGACGTCGTCCTCGCCCTCGGCACCCGGCTGGGCCCGTTCGGCACCCTGCCCCAGCACGACATGGACTACTGGCCCGCCGACGCCAGGATCATCCAGGTCGACGCCGACGCCAAGATGCTCGGCCTCGTCAAGAAGATCTCGGTCGGCATCTGCGGCGACGCCGGGGCTACGGCGAAGGCCCTGACCGCCAGGCTGGCCGACCGCACCCTCGCCTGCGACGCCACACGCGACGAGCGTGCCGCGACCACGGCAGGCGAGAAGGCCGACTGGGAGGCCGAGCTCGANGACTGGACCCACGAGATCGACGACTTCAGCATCGACATGATCAAGGAGGCCATCGACGAGGAGGGCAACTGGCTGCACCCCCGACAGGTCCTGCGCGAGCTCGAGAAGGCCATGCCGCCCCGGGTCATGGTCTCCACAGACATCGGCAACATCAACTCGGTCGCCAACAGCTACCTGCGCTTCGAGGAGCCCCGCTCCTTCTTCGCCGCCATGAGTTGGGGCAACTGCGGCTACGCCCTGCCGACCATCATCGGCGCCAAGGCCGCTGCCCCCGACCGTCCCGCCGTCTCCTACGCCGGCGACGGNGCCTGGGCGATGAGCATGGTCGAGGTCATGACCGCCGTCCGCCACCACATCCCCGTCACCGCCATCGTGTTCCACAACCGCCAGTGGGGCGCCGAGAAGAAGAACCAGGTCGACTTCTACGGCCGCCGGTTCGTCGCCGGCGAACTCGAGGGCGGTGAGGACTACTCGGAGATCGCCCGGGCCATGGGCGCCGAGGGCGTGCGCGTCGACCANCTCGANGACGTCGGCCCGGCGCTGCGGGCNGCCATCGACGCCCAGATGAACGACGGGAAGACCACGGTCCTCGAGATCATGTGCACCAAGGAACTGGGCGACCCGTTCCGCAAGGACGCCCTGTCCCGCCCGGTGCGCAACCTCGAGAAGTTCACCGACTACGTCTGAGCCTGCGCCCGCCGCTGCGGGCCCCTACTGCAGGCCCTTGACCGCCCCGCCGTCGACCGGGACCGATGCGCCGGTGATCGACCGGGCCGACTCCGAGCACAGGAAAGCCACGATCCTCCCGAAGTCGCCCGGATCGCCGAGTCGCTGCGTGGGCACCGACCGGGCCACCTCGTCGAGGTCGTCGTAGAGCTGGGTCAGCCGGTCGGTGGCGTGCACCCCCGGCTGCACCGTGTTGACCGTGACGCCGTCGCCTGCCACCTCGGTGGCGGTGGTCTTGAGGAACGCCGTCAGGCCGGAACGGGCGGTGTTCGACAGGATCAGGTAGTCCATGGGCTGGCGCACCGCCGCCGATGTCACGGCGACGACCCGGCCCCAGCCTCGTTCCTGCATCGGAGGCACGAAGGCCTTGGTCAGGGCGACCATGGACAGCAGGTTCAGTTGGAGCGCCGCAGGATAGGCGTCGACATCGGTCGAGGCGAAGTTTCCGGGAGGTGGGCCGCCACCGTTGGCGATGAGGATGTCGACGTGGCCGAGGGCCTCCGTGGCGTCGNCGACCAGGGCGTCGACGCTGGCCGGGTCGGACAGGTCGACGGTGAGCATGACCGGGTCGCCGTCGAGCGTGGCGANAGCAGCGGCCAGCTTGTCGGCCGAACGGGAAGCCACCGCCACGCGCACGCCCTCCGCAGCCAGTGCCTGTGCGCACGCCAGTCCGAGACCGGCCGATGCGCCGGTCACCAGCGCTGTGCGTCCCGAGATTCCGAGGTCCATTGCAGCCCTCCGTGGGGTTCGAATCGCCTGTTCGACCGGGACGTTAACGCTCCGAGATTCCACGGCGGCACAGCACCGTGCGAGGATGCGCGGCATGGGAACACCCGGGGAGAGGACCGGCGGGCAGTTGCTCGTCGACTGCCTGCTCGCCCAGGGGGTCGACACCGCCTTCGGGGTCCCCGGCGAGAGCTACCTCGCCGTGCTCGACGCCCTGTACGACGCGGCCGATCGCCTGCGCTTCGTCGGCTGTCGACAGGAGGGCGGCGCGGCCTACATGGCCGAGGCCCACGGCCAACTCACGGGTCGACCCGGTGTCTGCCTCGTGACCCGTGGCCCGGGCGCCACCAACGCCTCGATCGGCGTCCATGCCGCACGTCAGAACTCGACGCCGATGCTGCTCCTCGTCGGCCAGGTCGAACTCGAGCACCGGGGCCTCGAGGCCTTCCAGGAGGTCGAGTACCGCTCGTTCTTCGACGACCTCGCCAAGTGGGTCGTCGAGGTCCAGTCGGCCGACGACATCCCGGCGATCGTCGAACGGGCCATGACCGTGGCGTGCTCGGACCGGCCGGGTCCAGTGGTGGTGTCGCTCCCGGAAGACGTGTTGCGGGAACTGACGACCGCTGTTCCCGGGCCATGCGTGGAGGTCGAGGAGCGGCCGCCGTCGGATGGCGACATCGCCTCGGTGTGCGGTGTCCTCGCAGGCGCCGAGCGACCGGTGCTGCTGGTCGGCGGTGGCGGATGGACGGACGCCGGGCGGGTTCACCTGCGGTCGTTCGCCGAACGCAACGACCTCCCCGTCGTCGTCACATTCCGGCGCCACGACCTGTTCGACAACACCGACGATCGCTACGCCGGCGAGGCGGGAGTGGCCATGCCGGCAGCGGTTCGTCGGGCACTCGTCGAGGCCGACGTGGTGGTCGCACTGAACGCCCGGTTTGGCGAGATGGCGACGGGCGCCTACACGCTTTTCGGTGCCGGCTCGTCGGAGCGGCCGCCCGGGCAGTCGATCATCCACGTCCACGCCTCGGAGGCAGAGTTCGGAAAGGTCGTCGATGCCGACCGCACGGTCCATGCCGGCCCGAACGAGATGGCCGGAGCACTCGCAAACGTCGACCTCGAGGGTCGTGCCCGGTGGGCCCGATGGCGTGCCGAGCGCCGTTCGGCGTTCCTCGACACGCTCGACTGCCCGCCCCAACTCGGCGAACTCGACATGGGCGAGGTCACTGCCTGGCTGCGAGATCGGCTCCCAGACGACGTCATCGTTGCCAACGGCGCCGGTAACTTCAGCGTCTGGCCCAACAAGTTCCTGGTCTACGGCGACCGGGCCCGCCTCCTGGGGCCGCAGAACGGGACCATGGGCTACGGCCTACCGGCAGCGGTGGCCGCGAAGCTGGCCGACCCGGAACGCACGGTTGTCTGCTTCGCCGGTGATGGTGACCTACAGATGAACATGGTCGAACTCGGCACCGCACTCCAGGAGGACGCCCGACCGATCGTTCTGGTCGTCGACAACTCGACCTACGGCACGATCCGGATGCACCAGGAGATCCACCATCCCGGTCGGGTGGTGGGCACCGACCTGGTGAACCCCGACTTCGTGGCGATCGCCGGCGCCTACGGCCTCCACGCCGAGCAGGTCGTTGCCACCGCCGACTTTGCACCGGCCTTCGAACGGGCGCTGGCCTCGCCGACCGGTGCGCTGCTCCACCTCGTCGTCGCCACCGAGCAGCTCACCCCCCGCCTCACGGTCGATCAGGCCAGGCAGGACGGCGCCTGAACGCGTCGGCTTCGCTCCCCCCGGTGGCGCGTGCGAGGATGCCGGCCGTGCGAATCGACTCCGAAGCCCTCAGCTGGTGGCTGTTCCTGGCCTGCTCGGTGGGGTTCACGGCCATGGCAATCCGGGAGCGCGACGTGCTGTTCCTCGTGTCGACGCTGTTCTTCCTCGCCGCCTGTCTGGTCTTCCTCGTCGGACGTCGCAGTGACTGAACGCGCGGCGACTGGATAGGTTCCCCGCGATGGCACGCAGCACCCATCAGGCACTCGCCGACGAGCGCAACGCCTCGGTGCAGATCTGGATCAACGACGAGTTCTTTCCCCGTGCCGAGGCGAAGATCTCGGTGTTCGACAGCGGCTTCCTCGTCGGCGACGGCGTGTGGGAGGGCATCCGCCTCCACCACGGCCGGTTCGCCTTCCTCGACCGGCATCTCGAGCGACTGTTCGCAGGGGCCACCGCCATCGACCTCGACATCGGCCGCACCAGGGACGAGGTGACCGCCGCCCTGCAGGACACGGTCGACCGCAACGACATGCACGACGGCGCCCATGTCCGCCTCATGGTCACCCGTGGCGACAAGAAGACCCCGTCTCAGCATCCGTCGAACGTCATCGGCGGACCCAACATCGTGATCATCGCCGAGCACAAGGTGGCCGACCCGTCGGTGGCCGACGAGGGCATCACCTTGTTCACGGCCACCGTGCGACGTCCCGGCCCCGAGGTGCTCGACCAGCGCCTGAACTGCCACTCGAAGCTCCACGAGGTCATCGCCCTCATCCAGGCCGTGAAGGCCGGCGCCGACGAGGCGCTCATGCTCGACCCGACCGGTGCCGTGGCCACCTGCAATGCCACCAACTTCTTCGTCGTCCGCGACGGCGAACTCTGGACGTCGACCGGCGTCTACAACCTCAACGGTATCACCCGGGAGGTCCTGCTCGAGGAGGCCGAGGCCGCCGGCATCCGGACCCACCAGGCCCCGTACTCGCTCACCGACGTCTATGCCGCCGACGAGGCGTTCGTGACCGGCACCTTCGGAGGCCTCACGCCGGTGACCGAGGTCGACGGCCGGCGCATCGGCGACGGCAGCGTGCCGGGACCGATGACGCAGCGACTGCGGGGGTTCTACCGGGAGGCCGTGGCCAGGGACGTGGGAGCGTGACCCTGCGCATCAACTGCTGCTCGGGGCCGCGCAACATCTCGACGGCGCTGATGTACTCGTTCGCACAGCGCCCCGACACAACGGCGCTCGACGAGCCCCTCTACGCCCACTACCTACGCGTCACCGGCAGGGTGCACCCGGGCCGGGACGAGGTGCTCGCCACCCGGGACAGCGACGGGGAGCAGGTGGTGGCAGAGGTCATGCTCGGCGCCTACGACACTCCCGTGGTGTTCTTCAAGCAGATGGCCCACCACATCGTCGACCTGGACCGGGCCTTCCTCGGCGAGTGCCGCAACATCCTGTTAGTACGCGAGCCCACCGAGATGTTGGCCTCGTTGGCGGTCCGACTCGACGACGCCACGCTCGCCGACACCGGCCTCGAGGTGCAGGTCGAACTGCTCGACTCGATCATGGAGGCGGGGGAGGAGCCCGTGGTGCTCGACGCCACGGTGCTGCGCAGCGACCCGCGAGCGGCGCTGACCGAACTGTGCGGCCGGCTGGGGATCGACTTCGAGGAGGCCATGCTCTCGTGGCCCGCCGGCCCCAAGCCCGAGGACGGCGTCTGGGCGAAGCACTGGTACGACGCCGCCCACTCGAGCACCGGCTTCCGCCCCTGGGAGCCGAGCACCGTCACCGTGCCCGACCACCTGCGGCCGGTGCTAGACGTAGCGATCCCGCTCCACGCCCGCTTGGCCGAGTACGCGATCATCCCGGCATGACCGGGCGGCCCACGGCCATCCGACTGGTCGATGCTCCGATCGTCGGCTCGAACAGCCACCCGGGCATCGGCACCAACATCCAGGGCCCGTCGGTGCTGCGCGTCCCCGACTGGATCGGGGAGCCGTTGGGGCGCCTGTACCTCTACTTCGCCGACCACAAGGGCGCACACATCCGGCTGGCGTTCGCCGACGAGGTCGCCGGACCGTGGGTCGTCCACCCGCCGGGCGCCCTCCAACTTGCCGACTCCGGGTTTCCGACGGAACCGCCCGAGGTCTCCGTCGAGCAGTTAGCGGCGATCCGTGCCCGCTACGAGGACGTCCTCGGCGTCGGCCGGATGCCGAGCGACCTGCGTGGCGACCTGACCATCCCGCACGTGGCCTCGCCCGACGTCCACGTCGATGAGGCGGCGGGCGAGGTGGTCTGCTACTTCCACGGCCTGGCGGGGCTGGGACGGCAGGTCTCGAAGGTGGCCGTCTCGACGGACGGGA
The DNA here is from genome assembly GCA_002699725.1 of Acidimicrobiaceae bacterium. GTDB lineage: Bacteria > Actinomycetota > Acidimicrobiia > Acidimicrobiales > MedAcidi-G1 > S20-B6. The sequence continues at coordinate 42,513 of PACE01000052.1, read as the reverse complement.
TCAGGTTCCGCGTACTGCCCGGGGAGGTTCCACACACCTACCTCCGGGCTTTCCGGCACGAAGGGGCGACCTATGCACTCGCGATGCCCGGCGTCGTGTACCGCTCGGCCGACGGGCGCACCGGTTGGGAGCAGGGGCCGACCCTGTTCGGGCGAGACATGCGCCATTCGGCCGTGACGGTGCGCGACGGCACCCTGCACGTGTTCTGGACTCGGGTGGGCGATGCCCCCGAGGCGATCCTCCACTCGACCGTTGACCTCGACGGCGACTGGGGGAGGTGGCGGGCGTCCGAGCCCGTCGAAGTGCTGCGGCCGGAGCGGGCGTGGGAGGGTGCCGACCTTCCGGTGGCACCGTCGATCCGGGGTGCGGCCGACGGGCCGGTCAACCAGTTGCGCGATCCGGCCCTATTCGAGGATGGTGGGCGGACGTTCCTGTTCTATTCCGTTGCCGGGGAGTCCGGCATCGGCCTTGCCGAGGTCACCTGGTAGCGGCGAGGGCGACGGCTACCTCGGTGGCGACGCGGGTGTTCTCCTGCACGAGGGCCACGTTGGCGTCGAGGCTGGCGCCGCCGGTGGCGTCGGCGATGTGGGACAGCAGGAACGGCGTGACCTCGCTGCCGGTGATGCCGTTTGCGGCGGCGGCGGTCAGGCCTTCGACGATGGCTGCGTCGATCACAGTCCGGTCGGCCTCGTGCTCGGTGGGGATCGGCACGCCGAGGACGATGCCGGACGTCAGGCCGGCCGACCAGTGGGCGTCGAGCACGGCAGCCGCCTGGAACGCTTCGTCGACCCGTGCCGAGACCGGCAGGAGGCCGCCCCTGGTCCAGAACTCCGGGAAGGCATCGGTTCCCCAGCCGAGGACCGGCACCCCGAGGGTCTCGAGCGCCTCGAGGGTGCGTGGCAGGTCGAGCACCGCCTTGGCGCCGGCACACACCACTGCCACGGGAAAGCGGCCGAGGGCTGTCAGGTCGGCGGAGACGTCGCCGTTGTCGCCCCGGTGGACCCCGCCGATACCGCCGGTGGCGAATACCCGGATGCCGGCCCGGTTGGCGGCGAACATCGTGGAGGCAACAGTGGTCGCTCCAAGGAGGCCAGAGGCCAGCACGGCGCCCACGTCTCGGAGGGAGGCCTTGGCCACCCCGTCGGCGGTGCCGAGTCGTTCGAGTTCGTCGTCGGACAACCCCACCCGGAGCAGGCCGTCCACCAGTGCGACGGTTGCGGGCACGGCGCCCCCGGAGCGCACGAGGGCCTCGAGGGCGAGCGCCGTCTCCACGTTTCGGGGATAGGGCATTCCGTGGGCGATGATCGTCGACTCGAGGGCCACGACCGGTCGCCCGGCGACCAGGGCATCGGCGACCTCGTCGGCGAGGTGTAGGGGGTCCTCCATCGGGTCATTGTGTCTCATGGTGGGTCCCGCCGACACCGCCGGGAGTCGATAGAAACCGTCGGGATGAGGGTTACTTGCAACGGAATCCGTTGCAAACAGAGGGAATGGCGACGAATTCCCTTGCATTGCTGCAACCCGTGCGCGAAACTACGGTCCATGAGGCGTTCCGCACTCCGTGTCCTCGACCTGGCTGGCGGCCCGGCGGCCATGGGTCATGCCCACGGCACCGCCTACGCCGACGAGATCAGGCGCTACACGGACGAACGCGTCCGCCTCGTCGGCTCCGGCGAGTGGAGCGGGAGGCCCCTCGATCGCGAGGGAGTCCTCGCCCTCGCCGAGGCCTGCATCCCTGCCCATGAGGCGCACTCGCCGGTCCTCCACGAGGAGATGTGCGGCATGGCCGAGGGCGCCGGCATCACGCTTGCCGAGGCCATCGTGGTCGGCGGCTTCACCGACTTCGTCGATACGGTGCGCTCACACGTTGCCGGCAGTCATCCGGCCGCCGTCGTCGAGGACGACTGCACCGCCTTCATCGTCCCCGACAGCCGGGCCGACGGCGTCGGCCTCTACGCCCAGACCTGGGACATGCACGACTCCGCCACCGAGCACGTGGTCCTGTTACGCGTCCGCCCCGACGACGGGCCCGCAGCACTCGTGTTCTCCACCACCGGCTGCCTCGGCCAGATCGGCATGAACGAGGACGGCGTCTGCGTCGGTATCAACAACCTCACCGGCATCGACGGCACCATCGGCGTCACCTGGCCCACGGTCGTCCGTGATGCACTGCTGCGGTCTACCGCCGACGAGGCCCTCGAGGTCGTGCTCGGCGCCGACCTGGCCGGCGCCCACAGCTACCTCCTGTTCGACGCCGACGGCAGTGGCTTCATGGTCGAGGGCATGCCGACCGCCCGTCCCTGGCTCGGCGTCGACGATGACGCGCTGGTCCACACCAACCACACCCTCTGGGACGAGGCCACCGCCGTCGAAGCCCCGCGTCCCGCCGACCTCACGGCCAACTCGGCCCGTCGCCTCGAGCGGGCGGTCGGCCTACTCGACCGCGACGGCATCACCGCCGAGGACTGCATGGCGATCACCCGTGATCCCGACGCGATTTGTCGCGAGTCCGATGACACCCACCACGTCGAGTCCAGCGGTGCCGTTGTCATGCGCCCACGCACCCGCGACCTCTGGGCCGTGTGGGGCGTTCCACGCCACAACGACTACACCCACGTACCGTTCCCGGACTAGCAGGACGCCGTGGTCGCCACCGCCGAGGACATCACCTACGAACAGATCCGCGCAGAATGGTCCGTCGAACTGGCGGCCATCGAGCGGGCGGCCTTTCCCACCGCCGGCATCGAGGATCTGCTGGTCCCCGAGGAGATCGAGGTCTACTGCGACACGTTCCCCGAGGGCGGTTTCGTGGCACTCCACGAAGGCCGACCCGTCGGCATGGGCGTCGGGATCTTCATCGACTTCGACTTCGAAGACCCCCACCACTCGCTCGACGACCTCATCGGCGAGAACTCGTGCGGCAACCATTCGGCCGACGGCGACTGGTACTACGGCATCACCATCGCCGTCGACCCCGGGTACCGGCGGCTCGGCATCGGCCACCAGCTCTACATCCGCCGCAAGGACTTGGTCCGACGGTTTGCCAAGGCGGGAATCGTGGCCGGTGGCGTGATCCCCGGCTACAAGGACCACATCCACGAGATGTCCGCCGACGACTACGTCGACAAGGTCGTCGCCGGCGAGCTCTACGACCCAACCCTGAGTTTCCAGTTGGACAACGGGTTCGAGGCCCTGGGTGCCATCCCCGACTACATGGACGATCCCGCCGTAGGCGACAACGCCGTGCTGATCGTGTGGAGGAACCCGGACCTGGCGGACCCGGCCTGAGCGCCGGTCCGGCAGACTGACCGCATGTCCTCCCTCGAAGAGCGCCGCGCTCGCGGCGCACTCGGGCACCTCCGCATCGCCGACTTCAGCAGGGTCCTGGCCGGCCCGCTCGCCACGATGGTGCTTGGCGACCTCGGCGCCGACGTCGTCAAGGTCGAACAACCCGGGGTCGGCGATGACACCCGCACGTGGGGCCCGCCATGGTGGGACGACGGCGACGGCCCGACCAGCACCTACTTCCTGACCCTCAACCGCAACAAGCGCTCCATCGCCCTCGACCTGCGCCGGCCGGACGACCTCGCGGTGGCCCGACGGATAGCCCTGGGCGCCGACGTCGTGGTCGACAACTTCCGACCAGGCACGATGGGGCGCTTCGATCTCGACCGTGAGTCGCTGGCCGCCGAACAGCCGTCGATCATCACCTGCTCGATCACCGGCTTCGGCAGTTCCGGTCCCGGAGGCGACCTGGCCGGCTACGACTTCCTCATCCAGGCCATGAGCGGGCTCATGCACGTCACTGGCGAGGTCGACGGCGAACCCTCCAAGGTCGGATCGGCCGTGGTCGACAAGCTCACCGGCCTCTACGCAGCCATCGGCATCCTCGCCGCCCTCGAAGAACGGCGCGAGACGGGCCTCGGCCAGCATGTCGAGGTCTCCCTCATGCAGTCGGCACTGGCCGGGCTGCTCAACGTGGGAAGCGCCCACGTCGCCGCCGACGTCGACCCCGTCCGGCACGGCAACCGGCACCCCTCCATCGCCCCGTACGAGCCCTACCGCGCCGCCGACGGGATGGTTGCCGTGGCGGCCGCCAGCCCCGTGCTCTGGGAGCGCTTCGCCGACGTGCTCGGACGACCCGAATGGTGCGACGACCCGAGGTTCGCAGACAACGAGGGCCGTGTCGCCAACGTCGAAGCGCTCGCCACCGAGGTCGAAGCGGTCCTGGTCGACGGTTCCGTCGAGGAGTGGGTTGGGCGACTGCAGGCTGCCGGCATCCCGGCCGGTCCGATCAACGACGTCCGTTCGGCGTTCGCCACCGCCGAAGCGCTCGGGCTGGACCCGGTGGACGTGCTCGGCGAGGGCGACGGAGCCTTCCGCTCGGTGCGCTCGCCGATGGGGCTCTCCGCCACTCCTCCCAGCGTCCGGCGCCCACCGCCCCGCAACGACCAGCACGGCGACGAGATCCGGGACGGCCTCGGCGACTGACCGCCGGTCAGCCCGAATGCGACGCCCGGAAGCGGGCGGGGGTCTCGCCGGCAAGCCGGGCAAACTGCCTCGTGAGGCCGGCCTGGTCGTAGAACCCGCAGGCGGCGGCGATCATGGCGATCGGGTCGTCGGTGCCGGTGAGCATCTCTGTGGCCCGTTCCACACGGACACGCAGGACGTACTGCGTGGCTGTCAGGCCGAACACCTTCTTCATCCGGCGCTCGAGTTGCGCCTCGGAGCAGCCGGCCGCCTCGGCCAGGTCGGCCACCCGAAGCGGCTCGTCGAGGTGGGCCTGGACGAGTTCCACGACTCGGGTCAGAGCCTCGAGGGCGATCCTCTCGTCGCTGGGAGTCGCGAGGTCGCGACTCACACTCACCAGTGCCGTGACCTCGCCGTCCTCCTCGATCGGCAACTTCACCGTGAGGTACCAGCCGAACGAGCCGTCAGGTCGCCGGATCAACTCGAGTTCGTCCCGGAGGGGCTCACCGCTGGAGAAGACGTTGCCGTCCTGCTCCTCGTAGCGCTCCGCCAGGGGTGCGGGGAAGAGGTCGGTCGCCCGTGCGCCGAGGACGTCGCGCTTCGACCGGCGACCCGACCTGCGGACGAAGGCATCGTTCACGGCGAGGTAGCGACCGTCGACGCCCTTCATGCAGAACATGACTTGGGGCAGCGAGTCGAAGAGTTCCAGCAGGGGCTGGATCGCCCCGGTCGACCCGTGATCAGGGGCGGGCAGGGCTGAATTGTCCGATTCGGACGTCATCAGGGCCCCGATCGTACAAGACGCTGGGCGGCCGCTCCCTCAGACTGTGGACATGCCCGAGACGACCGCTGCGTCTTCGCCGGAAGGCGCCCCTCTCGGCATCGACGCCGCTGATGCGGCCGACCGACTCGTCGAAGACGCCGTCGCCCTCGCAACCCGCTGGATCAACCTGGCCGCCGCCGACGAGACCCGCGGCGAACGGGCCCTCGGGGACCGACTCGCCCGACTCGTCGCCGACCCCGACGGGGTGGCCTTCACGATGCGCTTCGTCGACCGTGTGGCCCGCCACCGCGATGACCGGGCGGCCGCCCGCGAACTGGCCTGCCTCGTCGCCGCCGGCGAACTTCCCGGTTTTCTCGGACCATTCGACAGGTTGGCCCTCCGCATCGGCGCCCGCCTCGCTCCGCTGCTGCCGTCCCTGGTCATCCCACTGGCCCGGCGCCGGATGCGCGGCATGGTCGGCCACCTCGTCGTGGATGACGAGCCCGAGAAGCGTCGAGCCCACCACGCCGAGCGCCGATCAGGGGGTTTCGCCCTCAACGTCAACCTGCTCGGCGAGGCCGTGCTCGGGGACCGGGAGGCCGAGCGACGCTTCGAGGAGACCCTCCGGCTGATCGAGGACCCCGAGGTCGACTACGTGTCGATCAAGGTCTCGGCCATCGCCAGCCAGATCAACCTCTGGGCCTTCGACCACACCCTCGGGCGCATCAAGGACCGACTCCGGGTGCTCTACCGGCGAGCGTCGGACACGTCGCCGCCCACATTCGTGAACCTCGACATGGAGGAGTACCGGGACCTCGAGCTCACCATCCGGGCGTTCACCGAGTTGCTCGACGAGTCTGACCTGTCCGGCCTCGAGGCCGGGATCGTCCTGCAGGCCTACCTGCCCGACTCCTTCGATGCCCTGCGACGGCTCACCGAGTGGGCGCAACTACGCCGTGCAACGGGAGGGGCCGAGATCAAGGTCCGCCTGGTCAAGGGCGCCAACCTGGCGATGGAACGGGTCGAGGCCGAGGTTCACGGCTGGGCCCAGGCGCCCTACACCACCAAGGCCGAGGTCGACGCCAACTACAAGCGCTGCGTCGACTGGGCGCTGCGTCCCGGACACGCCGACGCCGTGCGCATCGGCCTCGCCAGCCACAACCTCTTCGACGTGGCCTGGACCCACCTGCTGGCCGAACAACGGGGCGTCGCCGACCGGATCGAGTTGGAGATGCTCCAGGGCATGGCACCGGCCCAGGCGCGCTCGGTGCGCGACGCCTCCGACGGCCTGCTGCTCTACACGCCCATCGTCGGGCGGGCCGACTTCGACGTGGCGATCAGTTACCTGTTTCGACGCCTCGAGGAGAACGCCGCTCCCGAGAACTTCCTCCACCACCTCTTCACGCTCCGACCCGGAACGCCGGAGTTCGCCGAACAGGCCGACCGCTTCCGCGAGTCCGTGACCATGCGCTGGGCCGTCGGCACGGCACCCCGCCGCGGGGCCGAACTCGTCGAGGTACCGGAGATCGGCTTCGCCAACCAGCCCGACACCGACCCCTCGATGGCCTCGACCCGGACGTGGTTGGCGTCGCTGTCCGACCGACGACCCGCGCCGACGGCGACGTCGGCCACCACCTCGGTGGCCGAGATCGACGCCACGGTCGCCGGGGTGCGNGCNGCACAGGTGGNNTGGTCGGCNCGNCCGGCGTCCGAGCGCCGCCAGGTCCTGCGCCGGGTGGCCGANGAACTCATGGCCCGCCACGNCGANCTGCTCGTGACCATGGCGCACGAGGCCGGCAAGACCCTNCCNGAGGCCGACCCGGAGGTCNGCGAGGCNGTCGACTTCGCCCGCTGGTACGCCGAGCGCTGCCTCGNANTNGAGCGNNTNNCCGCNGCNGAGTTCACGCCGCTNGGNGTCGTCGCCGTCGTNCCGCCGTGGAACTTCCCGGTCGCCATCCCNTGCGGNGGTGTGGTCGCCGCCCTNGCCGCCGGCAANGGCGTCGTCTTCAAGCCGGCGTCCCGAGACCCNNCGNTGTGCCGAGATCGTNGCCGANNCCTGCTGGGCNGCCGGCGTNCCCNNCGNCCTGCTNCGCTTCGTCCNNACGNCNGACGNCGANGTGNNGCNGCGNCTCGTCACCNCCGNCGACGGTGTNATCCTCACNGGNGNNGTCGAGACNGCCGACCTGTTCCGNTCNTGGAGGCCCGACCTGCGNCTCTTCGCCGAGACCAGCGGCAAGAACGCCCTGNTCGTCACNCCCAGCGCCGACCTGGACCTNGCNGCCGCCGACCTGGTGNNGTCCGCCTTCNGCCANCAGGGCCAGAAGTGNTCGGCCGCCAGCCTCGGGATNCTCGTCGNNAGCGTCGCCNACGACGANCGGTTCCTCCGNCAGGTNGTNGACGCCGCCGCCTCNCTGGTCGTCGGNCCCGCCACCGANCCGGCGACCACCTTCGGNCCNCTGATCGGTCCNGCCNCCGGGAAGNTGGCCGACGCCCTCANCACCCTCGCCCCCGGCGAGCNCTGGCTCCTCGAGCCCCGNCGNCTCGACGACGAGGGNCGNTGCTGGACCCCGGGCATCAAGGCCGGCGTGGCNNCCGNNTCGGCCTTCCACCNCANCGAGTGCTTCGGCCCNGTGCTCGGCCTGATGGNCGCTCCCGACCTCGANNCCGCCATCGACCTCCAGAACNCCGTCGACTACGGCCTCACCGGCGGCATCCACACNCTCGACCCNGCGCAGGTCGANCACTGGCTCGAACGGGTCGAGGTNGGCAACGCCTACGTCAACCGNCCGATCACCGGNGCCATCGTCCGGCGCCAGCCCTTCGGNGGCTGGAAGCGCTCCTCNATCGGNCCCGGNGCCAAGGCCGGCGGNTNCGACTACCTGCTCCAACTCGGCACCTGGCGNCCGNTCGGAGNGNCNGCNGACCTNGCNGGCCACGTGNCCGACGACGATCGCTGGTGGGCNGAGCACTACGGCGTCGNNCACGACCCCAGNGGCCTGTCCTGNGAGGCCAACGTGCTCCGCTACCGGCCNCACCCGGACGTGATCGTCCGCATCGGCGATGGCGCCACCGACGCCGAGGTCGCCCGTGTGCTCGCCGCCGCCCGGCGCTGCGGCATCNAGCCGCGGGTGAGNCGNATGGCCGACGAGGATGANGCCGCCTTCGCCGCCTCGCTGTCCGACCACCGNTTCGGTCGCATCCGTGTCGTCGGCANCCTCGCCGACGACGTTCGTCGGGCTGCCATCGCNGCCGAGGTCGACCTGGTCGACGAGGCCGTGACGGCCTCCGGCCGCCTCGAGNTGCGTTGGTACCTTCGGGAGCAGGCCATCAGCCGGACNCTCCATCGCTTCGGGAACCTAGTGGGCGCCGAAGGAGGATGAACGTGGCGATCGAGNGGCTGCTGATCGACANCGAGAACGACGTCCTGGCCGCCCAGCGCTGCGGCCTCACCGGCGTGCTGGTGCACACCGNCAAGTACCTGCCCGAGGCCGTGGCGTCGGCCTCCGGCACCCCGGACGTGGTGCCGGANNCCTTTGCCGACGTCCCCGNACTGCTCGACGCCTGAATCGTCAGGGTTCGAGCGCCGTCGGNAGCGACAGGCGGACGGTGCGGCCNCCCTCGACCTGGATGACCTGGCCGGTCACGAAGCCGGCGTCGGNCGAGGCCAGCCAGAAGGCCGTGGCNGCCACGTCGGCGGGTTCGCCGATCCGTGCGATCGGGTGCAGGCGTGCCAGGTCGGCNACCACCNGGTCGCGGTCGGGGTGGCGTTCGACGTAGGACCGGTTCAGGTCGGTGTCGATCCAGCCCGGGGCGATGGCGTTGCAGCGGATCCCGATGGGGCCCAGGTCGACGGCGAGGGCGCGGGTNAGGGNGTGGACGCCGCCCTTGGAGGTGGCGTAGGCGGCGTGCAGGCCGTTGGCGGCCAGGCCCTCGATCGAGCCCATGTTGATGATCGAAGCGTCCTCCCGGCCCTCCATGAGGGGGACGAGGTGCTTGGCCATGAGGAACGGGCCGCGCAGGTTCACCGCCATGGTGAGGTCCCACTCGGCCAGCGANTCCTCGGTGATCGACCGTTCCGCCATGATCCCGGCGTTGTTGACCAGCACGTCGACGCCGCCGTGCCCGGCTTCGACCGACTGGGCGAANTCGAGCACGGAGGTCTCGTCGGTGACGTCGAGGGGCACCCACTCGTGGNGTCCGGCAACGTCGATGCCGGAGCCGACCTCGCCGGGGTCGGTGAGGTCGCCGATCACGACCGTGGCCCCTTCGGCGGNGAAGCGGTCCACGATCGCCCGGCCGATGCCCCGGGCGCCGCCNGTGACGACGGCGATGCGGCCCTGCATGGGGCCCTGTGCCCGGTCGTCGTGGNTGCTCACCTCGCCGTGTACCCCCCGTCGATCGAGATGTTGGCGCCGGTGATGTGGCGGGACCGATCGTCGGCGAGGAAGGCCACCAACTCGGCCACCTCCGACCCGTCGGGGATGCGGCCCTCGGGGATGTCGGGCAGGTTNTTGGCGCGGACCTCNTCGACCGTGCCGGATCCCTCGGAATAGAGCATCCGGGTGTCGACGGCCCCGGGGCACACGGCATTCACCCGGATGCCCTCNGCGGCGTGGTCGAGGGCCATCGCCCGGGTGAGGTTCGTGACGGCCCCCTTCGAGGCGCAGTAGGCGGCCAGGCCGGCCCCACCGACCAGACCGTTGGTGGAGCTGATNTTGACGATCGTTCCGCCGCCTGCCGCCCGGATGGCGGGCAGGGCNGCCCGGCTGGCCCGGAACAGCCCGTCGACGTTGGTCGACATGACGCGGTGCCACTCGTCGTCGGTCGTGCCNTCGGCGTCGGAGCGGGTGATCACGCCGGCGGCGTTGACCAGCACGTCCAGGCGGCCGTGTGCGGCGACCGTGGCGGCCACGGCGGCATCGCCGTAGNCCGNCTCGGCCACGTCACCGAGGGCGGTGGTGGCCGTGCCACCGCCGGCGGTGATCTCGTCGACCACCTCGGCGGCCCGCTCGGCGCTGCGCCCGCCCACGACCACGNCGAACCCGTCTGCGGCCAGGCGGAGCGCACAGGCACGGCCGATGCCCGACGTGGCCCCGGTGANCAGTGCGACGCGCTGTGCCATTGCTGCCTTCCCCTACATCTCGCGTCCGGCCTGCAACTGCAGGCGACGGGCGTACATCCTGACACCCCAGCCGAGGACCGGTGCCGGGAGGTTCCGGTTGGGCCTGCCCATGGCCAGCATCGTGTCGAGCAGGTCCGAACCCTCGTCGCAGGCCATCTCGGCGACGAGNCTGCCGCAGATGGTGCCGCGACTGATCCCCGTGCCGTTGTGGACGAGGGCGCCGAGGAGGCCGTCGCCCAGCCTTCCGAAGAGCGGCTGGCCGTTGCGGGCCATCGAGAGGGCGCCGCCCCACGTGTANTCGAAGGGCACCTGGGCGAGCNCGGGGAAGCGCCGCTCGAAGGACCGCCGATGCGCCCGTCCGGCCCGCTCCCTCGCACGGCCGTCGATCCGGGACCGCCGGCTNTAGCTGTAGACGTTGCGGACGAGGANCCGNCCGTCGTCGAGGCGNCGCACGGTCGTGCCCGACGGGTCGGCGGGGATGACNCCCCAGGTGCGGTNGCCNCCGATCGACGCCGACTCTTCGTGNGTGAGTGGGCGGGTCATCGATCCCCAGGTGATGACCGGGATGAGGCGGCCCCGGGCGATGCCGAACCCCTCGGCGAAGCCGTTGTTGGCGAGNACCAGNTCCGGCGTGCGAACNGTGCCGCCNTCGGTGTGGAGTTCGTGNGGTGGCCCGAGGTCGATGCCCGTCACCGGTGACTCCTCGTGGAGTGCGATGTTGGCCGGGAGGTNGTCGGCCAACCCGCNTACCAGCGCCGCCGGCTGCATCTGGACGGTNCCGGNNGTGTGCAGCGAGCGCCGGTAGAAGTCGATNCCCAGGCGGTCGACCGTGGCCNCCTCGTCGAAGACCTCGTAGGGCTCGTCGATGCGGTCGAGGGAGTNGGCGAAGTGCTCGAGGTGGCGNATCCCCTTGGCGGTGCAGGCGGCGTGCGTCTTGCCGGCCCACTNCCANCCGCAGTCGATGCCGTGCGCCGCCACGGCCGANCCGAGGTACTCCTGCCCGGCCCGGTTGAGGCCGATCTGGCGCCGTTCGTGCTCNGCCGTGTCGCCGAACCCCNTGGCNCGCAGGTTGTGGGCGTGGTCGATGGCGAAGCCCGACGAGCGGCCGGCGGCGTTGTTGCCGACCAGNCCGGCCTCGAGNAACACGATGGAGGCGTCGGGCCTCAACTCGCCGAGCCGGCGTGCGGCGGCCAGGCCNGTGAAGCCGGCACCGACCACGACCACGTCGGCATCNACCCGNCCCGACAGGGGGGCNGNCGGTGGCCGCTCCGGGAGGGTCTCGAACCAGCCGTTGTCGCGGTCGTANCGGGGGAGNAGGGTGACCGCNCCCAATCAGGCGCCCCGCTTCACGAGAGGTCCATCCAGATGGTCTTGAGTTCGGTGTACTGCTCGTGGGCGGCGATGGACTTGTCCCGGCCGCCGAACCCCGACTGCTTGAACCCGCCGAACGGCGTCGTGATGTCGCCCTCGCCGTAGCAGTTCACGGACACGGTGCCGGCCCGCAGGGCGCGTGCTGCCAGGTGGGCGGTNCGCAGGTCGGANGTGTGGATCGTGGCGGCCAGGCCGTAGTCGGTGTCGTTGGCGATGCGGATCGCCTCTTCCGGCGAGTCGAAGCAGGTCACGGCCAGGACNGGACCNAACACNTCNTCGCGGGCGAGGCGGCTGTCGGGGTCGACGCCGGTGAAGACGGTGGGNTCGACGAACCAGCCGCCGCTCTCCTGGCGCACCCGNTTGCCGCCCAGTACNCACGACGAGCCGGACTNGTGNGCGTCGGAGATNTGGCCCAGGACCTTGTCCATGTGGGCCTCCTCGATCATCGAGCCGACCGTGGTCTCGGGGACCAGCGGGTCGCCGACCATCCAGTCTCCGCTCCGCTCGGAGATGCGCTCCAACAACTCCTCCTCGACCGACCGGTGCACGATGAGCCGGGAGTTAGCCGAGCAGTTCTGGCCGGCGTTCCAGAAGATGCCTTCGCAGATGCCCGTGGCGGCCTGGTCGAGGTCGTCGGCGTCGGCCATCACGATCACGGGGCTCTTGCCGCCACACTCGAGGAGCACCTCCTTGAGGTTCGAGCGGGCCGAGTACTCGAGGAACATGCGTCCCACCTCGGTCGAGCCGGTGAACCCCACGCAGTCGACATCGGGGTGCAGGCCGACTGCGGCGCCGGCGGTCTCGCCGAAGCCCGGCACCACGTTGAAGACGCCGTCGGGGATGCCGGCCTCGATGGCCAACTCCGCGATCCGGATCGTGGTGGTCGAGGTCTGCTCGGCGGGCTTGACAATGCAGGTGTTGCCGGCGGCCAGGATCGGCCCGATCTTCCAGCCGGCCATCATCAGTGGGTAGTTCCACGGCAGGACGGCACCGACCACGCCGATCGGCTCGCGCACCACCATGCCGACGAAGCCGCTTCCGGACGGCGAGAGCTGGTCGTAGATCTTGTCGCAGGCCTCGGCGTGCCAGCGCATCGTCATCACCAGGTCGGGAAGGTCGACTCCGGCGCAGTCGCTGATCGGCTTGCCGGCCTCGAGCGACTCCATGACGGCCAACTCGTCGGTGTGCGCCTCGACCAGCGAGGCGAACCGGAGCAGCAGCAACTTGCGGTCGGCCGGAGCGAGGCGCCCCCACGGCCCGTCCTCGAAGGCAGTACGAGCGGCGGCGACGGCGCGGTCGACGTCCTCGGCGTCGCATTCGGCGACCTCGGCGAACGGCTGTCCGGTGGCGGGGTTGAGAGACGTGAAGGTCCTGCCACTGGCGGCCTCGACACTTCGTCCGCCGATGACAGCCCGGGTCGGCGGGGCGATGGTCTCGGCCAGGGCGGCCGCGTTGGCGAGGGCGATGGTCATCGGGGGCTCCTGTCCGTCATCTGTGGCTCCTTCCTACACCGGCCCGATCCGTCATCCGGACCAGCCAGTCGCGTTCGTCGTCCCATTCCCGGTACACGAGTCGTTCCCGGTCGACCCGGTTGACCGGCAGCGTCGACAGGGCGGCCTGGAGGGCCACCCGCCCCTGCCGGGTCATCGGCAGCACCGGACGGCGACAGGGACCCAACGCACGGCCGACCATGTTGGCGGCGGTCTTGACCGCCGAGTTGTACTCGGCCTCGACCCCGTTGTCCCAGAAGAAGAGGTTGGCCGGCAGCATCCGGGCCCACAGGTCGAGCGCCTCTGAATGGCGGCCGGAGGTGATCATCTCGTAGAGCTGGACGCACTCGTGGGGCATGACGTTGGCGGCTCCCCAGATCCAGCCGGGACAGCCGGCCAGCAGTGCCCAGGGCGCCAGCGGGTCGGCTCCGGCCAGCACGTTGCCGCCGATGCCGAGCAGTTGCTGGATGCGGACCATGTCGCCGGTGCTGTCCTTGATGTAGTCGATGTTCTCGACGGCGATGAGTTTCCGGTACAGGTCGGGTGTGATGTCGAAGCCGGTCTGGGCGGGGATGTTGTAGAGCACGATCGGGGCGTCGATGGAGGTCGCCAACTTCTCGTAGTGGTGGCGCACTCCCCGCTCGAAGGGCCCCTCGAAGTAGGGCGGCAGCACCATCACTGCGTTGGCTCCCAGGTCGATGGCTGCCCGGGAGTTCTCGATGGCGTCGACGGTCGTGATCGCCGAGGTCTGGCAGACGACCGGGATTCGGCCGGCCACCTGTTCGATCCCGACCTCGAAGATCCGGCGCTTCTCGTCGGTGGACAGGAAGGCGAACTCGCCGGTGCCGGCGGCCAGGACGAGTCCGTGGATCCCGGCGTCGACGAGGTACTCGATGTGGTCGCCCAGCCGGCCTTCGTCGAGCGACTCGCCCGAGTCGTCGAANGGGNTGCTCATCGCGGCGCAGACGCCGTGCAGCAGGGGCGNTTCCGGAAGTCGGCCGTTGGTNGTCATGTCGGTCTCCTCTTCGGTTCGATCAGCGGACGGTGTCGGGAAGNTCGGCGTCGCGGCGCGCCACGAAATCCTCGAGCTCGGCGGCCACGTCGTCGGGCAGCGCGGGCTCCTCGTAGTCGTCGAGCATCTGGCGGCACTTGGCGACTGCCCGCTCCTCGGCGCTGAGTGCGCCCTCGGCCAGCCACTGCTCGTAGTTGTCGCTGTTCATCATCTCGGGCATCGAGAACGCNGTCTGGAAGTTGGCGAGNGTGTGGGCGGTGCCGAGGAAGTGGCCGCCNGGCGGCACCTCGCGCATCGTGGCGAGCACCTCGTCGAGGTCGTCGAACGACGGGCCGCTGTTGAGTCGGTACATCATNTCGAGTTGTTCGCTGTCGAGNACCCACTTGGCNTAGCTCTGGCACATGGCGCTNTCGAGGTAGCCGGTGGTCGAGAGCACGAAGTTGGTGCCGGCCATGAGCACGCCGTACATGTTGCGGGCGGCCTCGTAGCCGGCNTGGGCGTCGACCATCTTGGAACTGGTGCACGAGCCGCTGCATCGTGACGGCAGCCGGTAGTGGCGGGCCATCTGGGCGGTGAGCATGTTCATGTGGCAGATCTCGGGCGTGCCTGCCTGGGGGGCGCCGGTCTTCATCGACACCGTNGCCAACCACTGGCCGTAGAGGGCGGGGGCNCCGGCCCGNACNAGCTGNGAGNAAGCCACGCCGGTGAGCGCCTCGATGTTGACCTGGATGACTGCGCCCACGGTGCTGGCCGGTGTCGANGCCCCNCCCAGCACGAATGGGCTGAACAGCGTGGCCTGGTTGGCGCCGGCGAACACCCGGACGCTGTCGAGCATCGTCTGGTCCCACACGAGCGGCGTGTTGCCGTTGGCGAGGCAGGTCATGACGGTGGTCTCGCGCACCTCGTCCTGGCCGAACACGATGCCGGCCATGTGGAGGCTGTCCTCGGCCCGCTCCTTCGANGTGACGGCGCCCATGAACGGCTTGTCGCTGTACCGGAGCAGGCTCTCGGTCATGTAGAGGTGCCGCTTGGGGACGGCGATGTCCATCGGTTCGCACACGACGCCCCCCGACATGTGCAGTGCCGGCGACANGTGGTTGAGCTTCGTGAAGTTNCGGAAGTCCTCGATCGTGCCCGAGCGCCGCACACCGTCGAGGCCGAGCACGTAGGGGGCGCCGTACGACGGGGTGAAGATCTGCTTCCCGTCGCCGACGGTGACCGTGCGTTCGGGGTTGCGGGCGGTCATCGTGTACGACGACGGAGCAGTCCCGATGAGGTCCATGAGGTGCTCGCGGTCGATGCGNACCCGGTGGCCGTCGACCTTCGCACCGGCGGCCGTCCACGAGGCGGCNGCTTCGTCGCAGCGGAAGTCGATGCCGACCTCCTCGAGGATGTCCATGCTGGCGTCGTGGATCGTCTGNACCTGCTCGGGGGTGAGGAGGTCGACCCAGGGGATGTNGCGCTCGAGTTCGGGGAGCCAGGTNTGGACTCGGGTGCGGCGGGCCCTTGCGCGAACTTCGCGGCCGCGNCGTGTGGGNCCTGGTTCGGCTTCCGTGCCGGTTGCAGTGTCGGTCATGTGCTTCCCATGTTCACTTGGGGAACNGAGCGGCATCCGGCGGCAGCATGGTGACCCCCCGTGGCNGTGTCAAGGGGCTCCGCATCGTCNNCGAACCGTGCCCGTTGCCTAGGGTTCGATGATGGCGTAGAAGAGCGGGAAGTCGGTGAGGGTGTCCCACAGGGCCAGTACCCGGGCGGCGTCACCGTCGATCGTGGCCACGCCGCTGTCGACGAGNTCGACCAGGGTGGNGCCCGTGGCGACCATCTCCTCGAGTGCCTCCCGNTCGCAGGTGACGGTGGCGTNCGGGGCTGCGTGTGNCTGGCCCGGCTTGGTGTGGAGCGTGCCGTTCGACAGTTCGATCCGNGCCACCTCGTCGGTGTCGGGCAGCCGCCAGTCGATGGCCAGGTGGCCGATGGCCGTCGCTGCCGGNCCGTCGACCCTGATCGCCAACNGGTCGAACACCTGCTGGAGCGTCATTCCCCTGACCACTTCGGTNCGNGGTCGCTGGATGGNGGGCACGGCCAAGGTTCCCTGCCGGAGCTCCTGGGCGCCGGTCAGGTAGACGTCACGCCATGGCCCTGACTCGGCCCGGTAGCCGAGTTGCTCGAAGGCATCGGCCTGGAGCAAACGCGCCTCCTCNCAGGTGGGGTCGGCGAAGACGGCGTGGCGAAGGACCTCGGCGACCCANCGGTGGTCGCCGNCNTCGAACGCCNTGNGGGCCTTGGCCAGCAGCTCGTCCATGCCGCCCATGAAGTCGACGTAACGGCGGCCGGCCTCGGTGGGCTCGTAGGGGTCGAGGCTGGACGGGTGGCCGTCGTACCAGCCGAGGTAGCGCTGGTAGACGGCGCGGACGTTGTGGCTGACGGTGCCGTAGTAGCCGTGGCAGCGCCAGTCGGCCCACAGNCCGGGTGGCAGNTCGATACGGGCCGAGATCTCGTTGGGCGTGAAGCCCAGGTTGGCGAGGCGCATGGCCTGGTCGTGGAGCCAGCGGTAGAGGTCGCGCTGGTTGACGAGGTACTCCCGCACGTCGTCTTCACCCCAGTGNGGCCANCCGTGGCTGGCGAACACCACCTCNGCCTCGTCGCCCCAACGGTCGAGGGCCTCGTCGATGTAGCGGCTCCAGAGCAGGGCGTCGCGCACGAGCGCACCACGCAGNGTGAGGACNTTGTGCATGGTCGTCGTGCAGTTCTCGGCCATGCAGAGGACCCGGTGGTCCGGAAAGTAGAAGTGCATCTCGGCCGGCGCCTCGGACTCCGGCGTGAGCTGGAACTCGATCCGGACGCCGTCGAGCACCAGTTCCTGGCCGGTCTCGGTGATGTCGATCGTTGGGGGGACGAGCGCACTGGACCCGGTNGAAACACCCTTGCCGAGCCCCTGGTCGACGTGGTGGTGTTCGCTCCAGGGCAGCAGCATCCCGAACTGGTACATGGCTCGGCGCCCCATCACGGGGGCAGCGACCACGTTCTCCGCCACGGCCTCGTGCAGGAAGCCCTCCGGAGCCACGATCGGGACCTCGCCGGCGTCGAGGCGCTCCTGGTCGACGACGCCGAGGATCCCGCCGTAGTGGTCNAGGTGGGAGTGGGTGTAGATCACCGCNGTCACCAGGCGCTCGCCGAGGTGTTCGGTGACGAGNTCGTAGGCGGCGGCGGCGCTCTCCCGGGTGGTCAGGGGGTCGATCACGANCCAGCCCNGGTCGCCGCGGATGAACGTGACGCTCGAGGTGTCGAAGCCGCGCACCTGGTAGAAGCCGTCGCAGATCTCGTAGAGGCCGTGTTGGGCGTTGAAGCCGGCCTGTCTCCAGAGCGCTGGGTTGACGGTGTCGGGGCAGGGGCCGTGCACGAAGTCCGACTTCGAGAGGTCCCAACTGATCGGTATCCACGGGTTGGGTACCAGTTTCTCGATGACCGGTTCAACGCGGGTGGCGATGAAGCCGCGGGCCACGTTGGCGGCGTCGCTGCCGTCGTCGGGGGGCAGTGAGGCGGTGAAGGCNTCGAGGTCGGTGCGCGTCTGGGNTTCGGCGGCCTTGGGTGATCGGGGGTCGTTGGTCATCGCAGTATCTGCACTGTCCTCGGGACGGGCCCCTTGCTCAGGGGCTGGTGAAGGTCGGGCCGGTGTGGTCGAGCATCGGGACGTCGCCNGGGCCGTCGCCGTAGCGGCCGGCCTCGAAGCGGGCGACCACGAAGTGGTGCACCTCGTCGGGTCCGTCGGCCAGTCGNAGTGTGCGCTGACTGGTGTAGAGCCGCGCGAGAGGCGTCCACTGGGACACGCCGGTGGCGCCGTGGACCTGGATGGCCTCGTCGATGATCCGGCAGACCTTCTCGGGCACCATCGCCTTGACGGCGCTGATCCAGACCCGGGCCTCGGCGTTNCCCATGGTGTCCATCGCCCTGGCGGCNCGCAGGACCATGAGGCGCATCGACTCGATGTCGATCCGGGCGCGNGACACCACTTCCATGTTCTTGCCCAGGTTCAGGATGGGCTTGCCGAATGCCTGTCGGCTGAGGCCTCGCCGGACCATGAGCTCGATGGCACGCTCGGCGGCGCCGATGGAGCGCATGCAGTGGTGGATGCGGCCGGGTCCGAGCCGGAGCTGCGAGATCTCGAAGCCGCGNCCCTCGCCCAGGAGGATGTTGTCGTAGGGCACCCGGCAGTCGTCGAAGGTCAGGTGCATGTGGCCGTGGGGTGCGTCGTCGTNGCCGAACACGTGCATCGGGTGGTCGATTGTCAGGCCTGGTGCGTCGATTGGTACCAGGATNTGTGACTGGCGGCGGTGGGGNGGTCCGTCGGGGTTGGTCTGGACCATGGTGATCATGATCTTGCAGCGGGGGTCGCCGGCNCCCGAGATGTAGTACTTGGTGCCGTTGATGACCCACTCGTCNCCGTCTCGCTCTGCCCGGCAGGCGATGTTCTTGGCNTCGGAGGAGGCCAGGTCGGGCTCGGTCATGGCGTAGGCGGAGCGGATCTNGCCGGCGAGCAGCGGCTCGAGCCACTGCTTCTTCTGTTCNGGNGTGCCGACCCTCTCGAGCACCTCCATGTTGCCGGTGTCGGGNGCCGAGCAGTTGAGGCTCTCCGAGGCGATCGGGTTCTTGCCGAGNTCGGCGGCGATGTAGGCGTAGTCGAGGTTGGAGAGCCCCTCGCCGGTCTCGGCGTCGGGGAGGAAGAAGTTCCACAGCCCCTTCTCCCTGGCCTTGGCCTTGAGCTTTTCGAGGATGTCGAGCTGGCCGGGGTGGTNGCCCCAGTGGTCGTCGCGCACTGCACCCAANCGGTGGAACTCGAGGGTGACCGGCTCNACCTCGGTGGCGATGAAGTCGACGACGGCGTCGTAGAGGGGTCGCGCCCCATCCGACATGGCCAGGTTGAGGCTTTCGTTNCTGGGGTCGTCGATGTGCAGTCCGGGTCCGATGGCCATGGGGTCCTCACTGGTTCGGGTTTCGACCGTCGAACCTACGACAGGAGCNGTCGGGGTGTNCCAGCCGGGCAATNGNTTCGCCTGCCGATGNGACGNTCCNCTCGTTCCGGCCGCGAGAGTGGGGCCGTGAGNTTCTCGCTGATCTACGAGGCCCAGATGGCCGACCCGTCGCCGGCCAACGAGCGGCAGGTGTTCGCCGACATCGTCGAGCAGTCGCTGCTCGCCGAGGAGTTGGGATTCGACGTGGTNTGGGCCGTCGAGCACACCGCGCTCACGCACTACGCGCACATGAGCGCTCCCGAGACCTTCCTCGCCTACCTGGCCGGACGCACCACCNGAATCGGGCTCGGCCACGGGGTCGTNTGCCTGCCGCCGCTNATGAACCACCCGGTGAAGGTGGCGGAGCGGATCGCCACCCTCGACATCCTGTCCGGNGGTCGGGTCCACTTNGGAATGGGCAAGGGCGCCACGCAGCAGGAGGCCGGCACGTTCGGCTACGAGCTCGAGGCGNTGCCCCCGATGATCGACGAGGCGATGCGCCTCATTCCCCGGTTCTTCGTGGAGGAGGTGGTCGAACACCACGGNGAGTTCATCGACNTTCCCCCTCGGCCCGTCCANCCCAAGCCGCTCCAGGACCCGCACCCGCCGNTGTACCAGGCGTGCACGAACACGGCCACCTTGGTCGACGCCGGCGGGCGGGGCATCGGGGCNCTGGTCCTGGGATTCGGCGGACCCGACGAGGTGGCGGCCAAGAACGACGTGTACCGCGCAGCGTTCGCCGATCGTCGGCTCGAGGACCAGGTGGGGTATGCGCCCAACGAGCACCTGGCTGCCCTGTGTCCGGCCGTCGTACTCGAGGACGGTGCTGAGGCCCGTCGGCTCGGACTGCGTGGCCAACGGTTCTTCCTGGAGGCCATCGCCCACTGGGCCNCNGACGGGACGTACCCCCTNCCCGATCCGGATTCCTGGATCGACGGCACTGCCACCACCGGCGACGGCACCGAGATCGTCTCGACCCGGATCGGTGCCGAGATGGTGTCCGTCGACTTCTCTGATTCGGGAATGTCGCTGCTCAACCCCAACCACGCCTANGGCACCGTGGACGACTGCATCGGGTACGTNGAGCGGCTCGTCGAGGCAGGCGCCGACGAGATCCTGTTCCTGAACCAGATGGGCACCGTGCCCCAGTGGGCCATGCTCGAGACGGTTCGCAACATCGGCGAGCACGTGATTCCGAGGTTCCGCTGACCAGTTTNCGNGATNGNGATATGTGTANCACGNNAACTGTGNTACACATANNNCTATGGCCAACCTCACNCTNGCNNTCGACGACGACCTCCTCCGCCGGGCCCGTGTCCGCGCCGCCGAGCAGGGGACATCGGTCAACGCCGTCGTCCGGGACCTCCTGANCGCCTACGCGGCGGGTGANCGGGCCGCAGCGGCGCGGCGCCGACTGGTCGGCCTGTCGGTGTCGTCGGCCGCCGGGTCGGGCGGCAGGGACATCACGGTNGCAGGTGCCCCGTGAGCGGGGGCGCCTTCCTCGACACGTCGGTGCTCGTCCGACTCTTCGACGACGACGAGCCGCTCCGGCAGGCGGCAGNACGGACGGTCATCGGCGTGGTGCCCGGCGTGGACGGTCCTGCGCTCGTCGTGTCGGCCCAGGTGCTCGCCGAGTTCACCGACCTGGTGACCACCCGCCTGGCCCGTCCCCTGCCGCCCGTGACCGCCAGGCGGGCGCTCGCTGACCTCGCCGAACTCCACGTGGTCGGCATGGACACCGACCTGGTCCTCGCCGCCGCCGACACCGCCGAGGAACACGGCCTCTCGGTCCGGGATGCCCTCGTGGTCGAGGCGGCTGCGGCATCCGGTTGTTCCCGGCTGCTGACCGAGGCCCTTCCGCACGCCACGATGGTGCGAGGCGTCATGGTCGAAGATCCGGGGCGCCAGGACTCCTAGGAGGGTGACCACCATGATGCAGATCGACGGCCTTCGCCGCCACGATGTCGATGCCCACGGCATGCGCATCCACGTGGCCGAGGTGGGCGAGGGGCCCCTCGTCCTGTTCATCCACGGCTTCCCCGAGTCGTGGTACTCGTGGCGGCACCAGCTCGTGGCCCTCGCCGCCGCCGGTTACCGGGCGGCCGCCATCGATGTCCGGGGCTATGGGTCTTCCGAAGCGCCCGAGGAGGTCGAGGCCTACCGCATCATCCACCTGGCCGGCGACTGCGTCGGCGTGGTCGAGGCACTGGGCGAGTCGACCGCCGTGATCGTCGGCCACGACTGGGGATCGCCGATCGCCGCGGCGGCCGCCCGACTCCGGCCGGACGTCTTCACCGCCGTGGCGCTCCTGTCCGTCACGTACGAGCCCCGCAACGAGCACCGGCCCTCCGAGGTGTTCCGGGCCATCGGTGGCGACGAGGAGTTCTACATCGAGTACTTCCAGGAACCGGGCCGGGCCGAGGCCGAGATCGCCGAGGATCCGACGCGCTGGCTGGAGGGCTTCTACTACTGCGCCTCGGGCGACGCACCCCCGGTGCCCGATGGCGAGCGGCCGATGGCCTGGGTCGCCCCGGGCACGCAACTTCGGGCCCGCCTCCGGTACCCGGACGGGCCCCTGCCGTGGCTCTCGGGCGACGACCTGGCGTTCTATGCGGGTGAGTTTGCAAGGGCCGGGTTCAGCGGCGGACTCAACCGCTACCGCTGCGTCGACCTCGACTGGGAGGACCTGCGAGCGTTCCACGGGGCGCCGATCAGGCAACCGTCCCTGTTCATCGGTGGCGAGGGCGATGGTCCCACCATGTGGGGGGCGGGGAGCATCTCCCGGTATTCGCAGACCCTGCCGAGCCTGCACGCCTCGGTGATCCTGCCGGACGTCGGCCACTGGATGCAGCAGGAGGACGCCCCCGGCGTCAATGCCGCCCTCCTCGACTTCCTCGGCTCTATCTGACGCACACGGGGCCGGTCGGTCCCCGGCCCCTGCCGGGCGCGCCTAGGTTGTTCCGATGGGAGCCGGGGGGAACGGCCGTCTGACGCGTTCATTGGGCCTGCGCCACGTGTTCGCCCTCTCGACGGGGGCGATGCTCTCGTCGGGTCTGTTCCTGCTGCCGGGCCTGGCGGCCGCCAAGGCCGGACCTGCTGCCGTCCTGGCCTACCTGATCGCCGGGGTCCTCGCCGTGCCCGCCATGCTCAGCGTGGCCGAGCTCTCCACGGCCCTCCCCAAGGCGGGTGGCGCCTACTACTTCCTCGAACGGGCCCTCGGCCCGTCGGTCGGGACCATGGCCGGCTTCGGCACCTGGTTGTCGCTGGTGCTCAAGGACGCCTTCGCCATGGTCGGGATGAGCGCCTACCTGGTGCTGATCGTCGACATCGACAGCCGTTCCCTCGCCCTCGTGCTCATCACGCTGTTCATGGTGGTCAACATCGCCGGCTCGAAGGCGAGTGCCTCGTTGCAACTCTGCATGGTGGCGTTCGTCGTTGCCGTCCTCGGTTGGTTCATTGTTTCCGGGTTGCTGGAGACCAGGTCGCGGGGCTTCGACGGCTCGAACCTCGACCCGTTCTTCACGACGGGTTCATCGGGCGTGTTCGCGGTCGTCGGACTGGTGTTCGTCTCGTACGGAGGGCTGACGAAGGTGGCCAGCGCCGCCGAGGAGGTCGAGGACCCGTCACAGCGCATCCCGCTGGGGATGGCCCTCTCGCTGATGGTCGCCACGGCGCTCTACACGCTCGGGGTGCTCGTCGCAGTTGCCGTCGTGCCACCCGAGGTGCTCCACGGGGACCTGGTGCCGATCCACACCGCAGCGAAGGCGGTGCTCCCGTCGGTGGGAGTGTGGCTGATCGTGGTGGCCGCCCTCGCTGCCTTCGCTTCGGCGGTGAACGCTGGGATCATGGCGGCGGCCCGCTACCCGATGGCCATGGCCCGAGACGGGCTGTTGCCAGCCCGCATTGGGGTGGTCGGCAGCCGCGGCACTCCGGTGGCGGGCATCGTCGTGACGTCGGGGGCGATCGCCGTGGTCGTGATGGTGTTCGACGCCGAGTCCATCGCCAAGTTGGCAAGCGCATTCGTCCTACTCACCCTCGGGCTCGTGAACCTCGCTGTCCTGGTGCTGCGGGCCTCTCGGATTGCGTCGTATGCGCCGGCCTTCCGGACCCCGCTCTACCCGGTTACCCAGTTCGCCGGCATCCTCGTATCGGTCGTCCTGATCTCCCGCCTGGGCCCGTTGGCCTGGGGCTTCGTCATTGTCGTATCGGTGTTGAGTTGGACCTGGCACCGCCTGTATGCGACTGGCCGCACCAAGCGGGCCGGTGCCGTCCGCAACGTGTTTCGACGGTGGGGTGAGGACGTCGACACCGGTCTCGACCGCGAGATGAGTGCCGCCATGGCGGGGCACGGGCTCCGCAGTGGCGACGACTACACGGGGCTGGTGGCCCGGGCGGCCGTGCTGAGCATCCCGGAGGGCACCGGCATCGCCGAGGCGGCCGACCGGGCCTCGGCGGTTCTCGCCGATCGCATCGGCCTCCCCCGTGAGCACGTGACCGAGAGGTTCCTCGAGACGGGCTCGCTGTGGATCCAGCCGTCCGACGACCATCCGACTGCCACGCCCATCGCCCTGTTCGAGGCCATCGACGACGACCTTCTCGTGATTGTGCGGGCCTCTACCGGAATCAGCATTCCGGTCACCTGGGGCGGGTCGGGGGAGCGGGTCAATGCCCTGTTCTTCCTGGCCGGCACGACGGCGAACCCCGGACGTTCGCTGCGCCTGGCGGGGGAGTTGGCCGGATTCCTCCACAGTGGGGCCCGGATGGTGGGGCGTGCCATGACCGAGGAGGAGGTGAAGACGGCGCTGCTGCCCGACCTCTCGGTGCGCCAGTACGCCCTGTTGCCGGAGGGCCACGATGCCGGCCTCATCGGGCACCGGATCGCCGAGTTGGTCTTCCCCGACGGGGTCGAGGTGGCGGCCGTGACCCGGTTCGGCGTCGTGCTACCGGTCGAACCGGACCTGGTGCTCGAGGCCGACGACCACCTGACCGTGTTCGGTCCGGAGGAGGTCATGCCCTCGGCCGGCGAGCCGGTCCCCATCGCCCACCCGGACCGCTGACGCGGCCGGCAGCGCTCAGCCGACGAGCAGGCGGCGGACCTCGGCGACACCGGCGAGCGCCTCGTCGGGGGTGCCGGCGACGGGGGCGATGTTGAAGTCGGACGCCCCCGCCTCGGCCAGGGGTCGGAGCCAGGCCACGATGTCGTCGGGGGTGCCGACCGGCGAGTACTTCTCGAAGGCCGTGTACGGCGTTCCGTAGAAGCGTTCCATCGAAGGCCCGAGGTGCGCTGCGCCCTCCTCCGGCGTGTCGCCGAGGCCGACCCAGACCTGGTAGCCGTGCCGCCACGCCACCCCCGTGCGTCCGGCATCGGTGGCGACCCGTTCGGCCAGTTCCACGCCCTCGGCGAATCGCCGCGGCGAGCACCAGGAGGCCAGCCAGCCGTCGCCGCGTAGGCCGGCCCGTTCAACGGCGGCGTTCGACCGGCCGCCCACGGTCACCGGGATCGGAGGATCGGGTGCCGGGCTGATGGACACTTCCGGTGCCTCGTAGAACTCGCCACTGTGGTCGATGGTGTCTCCGGCCAGGAGTGGGCGCAGCACGTCGAGGGCCTCGTCGGTCCGGCGGCCACGGCTGGCTGGGTCGACGCCGACGGCCTCCATCTCATGGCGGTCCTCGCCGCCGACACCGACGCCGAACGTGACGCGTCCGGGAGCGTGCTCGGCCAGTGTCGAGAGTTGGCGGGCGACGGTGACGGGGTGGCGGAGGGCCAGCAGGTAGACGCCGACGTAGACCCCGATCGATGGGTGCAGGCCCGTCAGCCAGGACACGGTCGTGAGGCCGTCCTTGCCGCGACCACCGAGGAAGGCGACGTGGTCGGACGTGATCAGGTGGTCGAGGCCCGCCTCGGCTGCGGCATGGACGTATGCGGTGGCCTCGGCGTGGTCGGCGAAGCCGACGGGTGGGATCGACACGCCGACCCGGAGATGGGGGGCACCGCTGGATCCGGCGGTCACGGGGTCCGTTTCTCGCCGAACCGGTCCCAGGAGGTGATCTTCTCGGCACCGCGGTAGCGGGGGGCCACACCCCACTTTCCGGTCGGGTGGCCGAGCGGCATGAGGGCCAGCACCTCGTAGCGCTCGGGGATGCCGAGCAGGTCCCGGACCTCGTCCTCGTAGATGCGGTGCAGGGTGGTGATCGTCGTCCCGAGGCCGAGGGACCTGGCGGCCAGGATCAGGTTCTGGACCGCGGGGTACACCGAGGCGTGGGTGGGTCCGACCGGCATCGGTCCCTCGTCGTCGTGCACGGTCATGTCGATCGACGGCATGAGGACCAGGACGTGGACTGGTGCGTGCTCGAGGTTCTCCGCCAGGTGCACGGTGGCCCGGTTGTTGCGCTCCCAGCCCTCGCGCACCTTGTCGTTCGGGAACTCCGTGGGGGCGATCGCCGGCTCGTAGCGGGCCCAGCCGCGGCGGTAGATCCCGGCGAGGGCGAGCCGGAGGTCCGGGTCACGGACGACGAGGAACTGGTAGGGCTGGATGTTGCCGCCGCTCGGCGCCTGGACGGCTGCCCGCAGGCAGGTCCAGAGGTCCTCGTCGCTGACCGGTTCGTCGGTGAGTCGCCGCATCGCCCGGGTGGTCATGAGGCCTTCCAGGAGGCCCAGCTCCCCGTCGGGTCCGGTCTGGTCGCCCATGGCCTGGTTCCCCTCGGTCATCTGCCCGTGAATCGTGGTTCGCGCTTCTCGGAGAGTGCTGAGAGCGCCTCGGCGTGGTCGTCGCTGTCGAAGGTCAGGATCTCGAGGGCGCTGGCATGTTCGAAGGCGCTGCCCGATGTCTGCTTGATCCAGGCGTTGATCGCCTGCTTGGTGTACTGGACGGCCAGCGGTGCCCCGGCGGCGAGGCGTTCGGCCCATTCCAGGCCGGCGGAGCGACACGACTCGGCGTCCGGGGTCGTCTGTGCGACGAGGCCGAGGTGTTCGGCGTCGGCAGCGGTCAGGGGGTCGCCCGTGAGGAGGTAGCGCTTGGCGAGCATCGGGCCGAGCGCCAGCGGCCAGGCGATGGTGCCGCCGTCTCCGGCCACGATCCCGACCCGGACGTGCGGGTCGGCCAGTCGGGCGGTCTCGGCCATTACGACCACGTCGCAGAGCAGGGCGATGCTGGCGCCGAGGCCGATGGCGTGGCCGGTGACGGCGCAGACGACGGGCAGGTGCACGTCGAGCAGGTCGAAGATCATCTGGCGGGCATCGAGGCGGAGGTCCTCGAGTCGGCCGGGCTCCTGGAGTTGTGGGAACCAGTCGAAGTCGCCGCCGGCGGAGAACGCCGAGTCGGTGCCGGTGAGCAGCACGGCCCGTGCCTCGCGTTCTGCCTGGAGTCGGGGGAACAGGGCGGTGAGTTCGTGGTGGAGGCGGTCGTCGACCTTGTTGAGGGGGTCGCCGGGCTTGTCGACCGTGACGACGAGGACGTCGCCGTGTCGCTCGAAGTGCAGGCACTCGAAGGAGTTGTCGGAGGCGTCCATCGACGTTGAGTTCACAGCAGCGTCACGTCCGTGTCCAGTCCCAGGGCGAGTCGGCCGGTGAGTTCGTGGATGCGGGGGGCGACCATGGCGTGGGTTGCGGCCACCTGCCCGTCGCGCACGGCACGTTGGAGAGGCTCGCGGAGGTAGACGGCCTCGCCACCGGCCTCGCGGCCGAGCAGGATGAGGGCGTCGGCGCACCGCTGGGAGGCGTCGCAGGCGGCGAGGCGCAGGCTGCGCCGGTGCTCGACGGTCAGTGGGTTGCCGCCGGACGCGGTCTCCCAGGCGTTGCCGAGCACGTCGTGGAGGAACGCCCGGGTCGATCGGGCAGTGGCCTCCGCATTCGACACGGCGGCCTGTCCGGAGGCCCGTTCCGCCAGCGTGCGGCCGGAGCCCATGGGCTTCTTGGTCGAGGCCAGTTCGCCGAACCTGGAAACGGCGCCGTCGAGGAGTCCGATGGCCACGGCGGCGATACCGCAGGCCAGCATCCCGTAGAAGGGGAACCGCCACAGGGGGCCGTCCAGGGTGGGTTCGGCCGTCATGATCTGCACCCAGCGTCCCTCGGGAACGAATGCATCGGTGACCGTGTAGTCGCCTGAGCCAGATCCGGAGAGGCCGGTCACGTGCCATGTGTCGAGGAACTCGACGTCATCGAGGTGGAAGAACGTGAACGGTGCGTAGAGGCCGTCGTCGCGCCGGATGGGCTGGCCTGCGTCGTCGACGAGTCGGGTTCCGCCGCCGATCCAGGTGCAGTGGCGGGTGCCGGATCCCCAGGCCCATGTGCCGCTGACGGACAGGCCGCCGTCGACGATGCGGGCGGTGCCCATGGGTGCGGCGAACCCGCCCGTGCAGGAGTCGGGGGAGCCGTAGATGGTTTGGGCGTGCTCGTGTTCGAGGAAGCCGGCCATGAGCGATGAGGTCCCGGCGATCATCACGGACCAGCCGGCGCCGCCGTCGTGGCGCGAGACCTCGGCGATGGTGTCGATGCCGGTCAGGACGTCGGCCTCGGGGCCGCCAAGGGAGGCGGGTACGAAGAGACGGAAGAGGTCGGCGTCGCGCAGGTCGGCGACGACGTCGTCGGGGAGGTCCCTGGCGGCCTCGATGACTTCGGATCGCTCGGCGAGCGAGGGGCCGAGTGAACGGGCGTCGGCGAGCAGGTCGGTCATGGTCGACAAGACTAGAGGTTACTTCCAGAAACATCAATATTAAATGGAATATGGTTAGAGTTCTGTCGTGACCATGACACCCCGGGCCGGACGCACCCGCGAGGCACTCATCGACGCAACCGTGGCTGCGCTCCGGGAGGACGGCTCCTTCACGACCGAACAGGTGGCCGGACTGGCAGGCGTCTCGGTGGCGACCGTCTACAACCGCATCCCCGAGGGTCGCGACGGCCTCCTGGCCGGGGCCCTCGACCGGGCGCTGTTTCGATTGGTGGCGGTCACGGCCGAAGCCCTCACCGTCGAGCACCTGTTGGACGAGGGGCTCGAGTGCGTCCTGGTGGCGCTGGTCGATGGCCTGGTCGGGGTGTTCGACGAGGAGGCGCTCGTGTTGCGCTCGGCCCTCGCCCGCCTGCCCGAGAGCCGGCTGCTGCGGGACGCCTATCGACACCGGGAAGCCGAGGCCCGGGAGTCGAACCGGCGCTTCGTCGAACTCGGCCAGGCGGCCGGCCGCATCGGNGCCGGTGACACCGACGAGATGGCCGATGCCCTGGTGNTCCTGGGCCAGGGCCTCAACAACCCGGTGCTGCTCGGCCACGACGACCGTCCGGCCCTGGCCGCCCGCCTCTCGGNNGCGATGGTCGCCCTGCTCAGCCCGACGAGTTGACGCCGGGNNCGAGGCTCGGACCGTCCTTAGCCTGCCAACATGATCCTGAGTGCCCGGATGGNTGACATCACGACGCTGGCCGTGGACGCCATCGTCAATGCCGCCAACNAGGCCCTNCTCGGCGGTCGCGGGGTCGACGGCGCCATCCACCTCGCTGCCGGNNCCGGCCTGCTCGACGAATGCCGCGGCCTCGGNGGCTGCGACACCGGCGAGGCGAANCCCACTGGCGGCCACGACCTGCTCGCCCAGTGGGTCGTCCACACGGTTGGTCCCATGTGGAGCGGNGGCGGCCACGGCGAGGCCGGCCTCCTGGCCTCCTGCTACAGACGCTCCCTCGAGGTGGCGGTCGGCCTCGGTGCCCGCAGCGTGGCGTTNCCGGCCATCTCCACCGGCGCCTACGGCTATCCGAAGGCGGCGGCGGCCCGGATCGCCGTCGACACCGTCCGTGCATTCGGCCACGACCACCCCTCCAGCATCGACGAGGTGGTCCTCGTGGCATTCGACGACGACGACCTCGACCGCTACCAGGCACTCCTGGCCCGAGACTGACGCCTCCGGCCCGGTGGTCCTCGCCGGGATCCTGTGCCATCATCGCGACACCGGTGGAACGGTTGAGCGCGGCGACAGCGCCGCGGCGTCCCACCGGGACGACCCAAGGGGGGAACCGATGGAGGTCTCCGTCACCGTCAACGGAACGGTCCGTTCCGCTGATGTCGAGGCCCGGACGCTGCTCGTGCACTACCTACGAGACGTCCTGGCGCTGACCGGCACCAATGTGGGGTGCGACACCAGTTCGTGCGGTGCCTGCACCGTGCTCGTCGACGGCCGCTCGGCCAAGTCGTGCACGCTGCTCGCCGCCCAGGTCGACGGCGCCGACGTCACGACCATCGAGGGCCTGGCCGGCGCCGACGGCCTCCACCCGATGCAGCAGGCCTTCCACGAGTGCCATGCCCTGCAGTGCGGCTACTGCACACCCGGCATGGTCATGGCCGCCGTGTCCCTGGTCGACGAATACGACGACCTCGACGCCGCCGGCGTGCGGGAGGGCCTCGAGGGCAACCTCTGCCGCTGCACCGGCTATCAGAACATCGTTGCGGCCGTCCTGGCCGCAGGCGAGTGAGGGGAGCACAGAGATGACCGTGACCGAATCCCCATTCACCGGCGGCATCGTCGGCGAGTCCCGCCTCCGTCATGAGGATGCGGCCCTGCTGACCGGCGAGGCCAAGTTCATCGACGACCTGCAGATCCCGGGCGCCCTCTGGGTGGCCTGCGTGCGCAGCCCCCACGCGCATGCCCGCATCGGTGGCATCGACGCATCGGCGGCGCTTGCCATCGACGGCGTGGTCGCCGTCTACTCCGGCGACGACCTGGCCGACGCCTGGGCAGCCCCCCTGCCCTGTGCCTGGCCCGTCACCGAAGACATGAAGAACCCCGCCCACCACCCGGTCGCCCAGGGCAAGGCCAACTACGCGGGCGACATCGTCGCCGTCGTGGTCGCCGAGTCCCGCTATGCCGCTGCAGACGGCCTCGAGGGCGTGGTCGTCGACTATGAGCCGCTCGACGCCGTCGTCACCATCGAGGACGCAGAGACCGACCGGATCGTGATCCACGAGTCCGAGGGCACCAACGTGTCCTACGTGTGGCCCCTCGTCCCCGACCCGGATGCCGTCGAGGCGGCGTTCGCCGACGCTGCGCACCACGTGACCGAGACGTTCGTGCACCAGCGCCTGATCCCGACGGCCATGGAGCCCCGCGGTGTTGCCGCCGTCCCGGCGCCGCACAACGGTGACATGATCCTCTACTCGTCCACGCAGATCCCGCACATCCTCAAGGTGATGGCGGCGATCACGCTGGGTCTGCCCGAGCAGAAGGTTCGGGTCATCGCTCCCTCCGTGGGGGGCGGCTTCGGTTGCAAGCTCAACGTGTACGCCGAGGAGATCATCTGCATGGCCCTCGCCCAACGCCACGGCGTTCCCGTTCGTTGGACCGAGGGACGCACCGAGGCAGCCGGGTCGACCATCCATGGCCGCGCCCAGCGCCAGACCATCGAGTTGGCGGCCGACGCCGACGGGAAGCTCACCGCCGTGCGGGCCACCCTGCTGGCCGACATGGGCGCCTACCTGCAACTGGTCGCACCAGGCGTGCCGTTGCTCGGGGCGTTCCTGTACCACGGGCTCTACGACGTGCCCGTCTACTCGTTCACCTGCAAGAGCGTGTTCACGAACCTCACGCCGACCGACGCCTACCGCGGCGCCGGCCGGCCCGAGGCGACGTACGCCATCGAGCGGGCGATGGACGCCCTGGCCGTGGTCGTGGGCGTCGGTCCGGACGAGATCCGGTCCCGCAACTTCATCCCGACGGAGAAGTTCCCCTATGACTCGCCGGCCGGGTTGACCTTCGACTCGGGCAACTACCAGCCCACCCTGGACCGCGCCAAGGAACTGGTCGACTGGGACGGCCGTCGCGCCGAGCAGGCCGAACGGCGGGCCGCCGGGGCGACCACCCACCTGGGCCTCGGCATCTCGTCGTACGTCGAGATGTGCGGCCTGGCCCCGAGTCGGACCCTCGCAGCGCTCAACTACGGAGCAGGCGGCTGGGAATCGGCGACCGTCCGGATCCTGCCCACCTGCAAGGTCCAGGTCGTCACCGGTGTCACGCCGCACGGCCAGGGCCACGAGACCTGCTGGTCGATGATCGTGGCCGACCAACTCGGCATCGACCCCGACGACGTCGAGGTGCTCCACTCCGACACGGCCATCTCGCCGCTCGGCATGGACACCTACGGGTCCCGGTCGCTGGCCGTGGGAGGTACCGCCATCTGGATGGCGACCGAGAAGGTCATCGACAAGGCCCGGGCCATCGCCGCCCACATGCTCGAAGCCAACGCCGACGACCTCGAGTTCGCCGGCGGCACGTTCAGCGTGCGGGGCAGCCCCGACCAGGTGGTCCCGTTGGCCGGGGTGGCGTTCGGCGCCTTCACCGCCCACGACCTTCCCGACGGGATGGAGCCCAACCTCCAGGCGCAGGTCACGTTCGACCCGTCCAACTTCGTCTTCCCGTTCGGCACGCACATCGCCGTGGTCGAGGTGGACGAGGCAACGGGTGCCGTCGAACTGCTCGACTACGCAGCGGTCGACGACTGCGGAAACCAGATCAACCCGCTGATCGTCGAAGGCCAGTTGCACGGCGGCATCGTGCAGGGCATCGCCCAGGCCCTCTGGGAGGACGCCGCCTACGATGCCGACGGGCAGTGTCGGGCCGCCAACCTGGCCGACTACCTGGTGCCGTCGGCCGCCGAGTGCATCGACATGAAGTTGGACTACACGGTCACGCCTTCGCCCTCCAACCCGATGGGCGTGAAGGGCATCGGCGAGGCAGGCACCATCGCCTCGACCCCGGCCGTCATGAACGCTGTGGTCGACGCCCTGCGACCGATGGGGATCACCGACATCACGATGCCGGCGTCGCCCATGACCGTCCGACGATCCATCGAGGCGGCGCAGGGAGGCTCGGCATGATTCCCGCAGCGGTCGACTACGTCCGGGTCGACTCCGTCGAGGCGGCGATCGCCGCCCTGGCCGAGGTCGGTGACGAGGCCAAGCTGCTGGCTGGTGGCCAGTCGTTGGTGCCCTTCATGAGGTTGCGCCTCGCCACACCGTCGGTGCTTGTCGACATCGGCCGACTCGACGACCTGACAGGTATCAGCGTCGACGGCGACACCGTGGTCATCGGCGCCCTGACCACCCACAGTGCGCTCGAGCACTCGGCCGACCTGGTGGCGGCCTGTCCGCTACTCGCCCATGTGGCCGCACAGGTCGGCGACCCGGCCGTGCGGCACCGGGGCACCCTGGGCGGCTCGCTGGCCCATGCCGATCCGGCGTCCGACCTGCCGGCCGCCGTACTGGCCCTGGGCGGGACGCTCGTGGCCTCCGGCCCCGATGGCAGCCGCGAGATCGCGGCCACCGACTTCTTCACCGGCTTCCTCGAGTCGGCGCTCGGCCCCGACGAACTNCTCACCGAGGTGCGCGTGCCTGTCTCGACCGGTGGCTGGTGCTACNAGAAGTTCAACCGGCGGGCCCAGGACTGGGCCATCGTCGGCGTGGCGGTCGCCGAGGGCGGCACCGGGGTGGCGCTCGTGAACATGGGTTCCACGCCGATGCGTGCTGCGGGGGTCGAGGCCGCCGTGGCCGGAGGTGCATCGGCAGGCGACGCCGCCGCCGTGGCCGCCGACGGCACCGAGCCCCCGACCGACAACAACGCAGACGGCGACTACCGGGCCCACCTGGCCCGGGTGTTGACTGAACGGGCCCTCACCGCCGCCGGCGGCTGAGGTACCGGTCCCGACTCAGGGTCCCCCGGGCAGCGACTCGCACGGCTCACCGTCGTCGTCGTTGTCGAGGAGCGCCACGTCCCCGTAGTCCGGGAAGTAGGTGTCGAACCAGGCCTTCGCTTCGGCGTAGGTGGCGAAGTCCGAGCAGTTCATCGAGTTCCCGGGATCGGCGGGNGTGTCGCTGGCAACGGTGGTCGACGGCGGAGGAACGGTGGTCGAGGTGGGTGCCGGCGGGGTCGTGTCGAAGGTGACCGACCCGTCGCAGCCGGCCAGCAGTTCGGAGAGGGCGTCGTGCTCCGCAGGGGTGACCGTCAGGCTCCAGCGGACTTTGATCCGGATCCAGGTGGTTGCGTAGGTGCACAGGTAGCCGGTGTGGTTGGGCGTCCAATCCTCGGGCCCCCTGGCGCCCTTCGAGCGGTTGGCGGATGATGAGACGGCGATGAGGTGGCCGGGGTCTTCGAGGTCGTTGGCGTAGGCCCGCTTCGTGTCCCGGTCCCAGGCCCAGCCGCCCGAGCGGTGTGCGTTGGCCAGCGGGACGAAGTGGTCGATGTCGAGGTCGCCGGGATCGTCGAACCAGGTGTCGGTGAACGCCCCGTACCAACTCCCGATGTCGACCCGGCATCCGCCGCCCTCGAGGATCGTCGGGCTGACCGACTCCTCGATCAGGACCTCCTGGCGGGTGTCCTGGCAGTCACTGTCGGCGTCGGACCAGCCGGAGCCCCAGTCGCCGCGGTCGTAGTCGAGTGATGGTTCCACGTCGGTGACGACGAGCATCGTCAACAGTTCCACCGCCGGGTCACCACCGGTCGTGGTGGTGATCGAGGTCGAGGTGGTGATCGAGGTCGTGGTGGTGATCGAGGTCGAGGTCGAGGGAGCGGACGCGGTCGTCGTGGTGGGAGCGGTCGTCGTGGTGATCGAGGTGGGAGCGGGCGCGGCGCCGCTGCAGGCGGCGAACAGAACGGCCAGCACGACGGCGGACCACCGGGGGAAGTGGGTCACGACCCATGTTCGCGGATTATCGGGATTGATGCCCGGTATCAGCCGATCAGGCGCTTCAGGACGCTGCTGTGCCAGGTGGTGCGGCCCCGGCGGGCCTCGGCCCGGTCGGCGGCGCCGGCCACCATCAGTCCGGCGTTCACGCCCAGCCAGCGCAGGGGCTCCGGCTCCCACTTAGGCGACACGTGGCCCACCCACGGCAGGTCGGTGCGTTCGCTTTCGACGCCGATGATCAACTCGGCCAGCGTGTGGCCGGCCAGCTTCGAGGCGGCGACCCCGTCACCGACGTAGCCGCCGGCCGTTGCCAAGCCGGTTGAGCGGTCGAGGCGCACGGACGGAAACCAGTCGCGGGGGGCTCCCAGNACGCCGCCCCAGCGGTGGGTGACCTCGACGTCGCCGATTACGGGGAACAGTTCACGCAGCGTCCGGACCAGTTCGTCGTGGACACTGCCGGCCCTCTCCGTGGCCGGATCGATGAGCGAACCGAACCGGTAGGGGGCGCCGCGGCCTCCGAAGGCGAAGCGCCCGTCGGCGGTCCTCTGCCCGTAGATGGTGAGGTGGCGGGTGTCCTTGAAGGTGGGTCGGGTATGGAGTCCGATTTCGTCCCAGACTTGGTCGGGGAGCGGGGCGGTGGCGATCATCAGCGAGTAGATCGGCGCCATCGTGCGGCGGTGGCCGGCAAGGTCACGGGTGTAGCCCTCGGTGGCGCGCACCACGACCTCGGCGCGCACGTTCCCCCGGTCGGTGTGGACGACGCTCGGCTCGAAGCCACTGCAGGCGGTGCCCTCGTGGATGACGACCCCCCGCCGTTCACACGCCTCGGCCAGCCCGCGGACGAGCCGCGACGGGTGGATGGCGGCCACCGCGCTCAGGAACTTTCCGCCGATGGTGCCGGTGGCGTTTCCGAAGGCCTTGGCCTCGTCGGGTCCGAGCAGTCGGACCTCGTCCTCAGTGAGCCCCAGTTCGTGGCGGGCGGTCACGCTGGCCCTCGCACGCTCGAGTTGGGTCGGGCTGCGCGCCCAGTCGATCCAGCCGCCCTTGGCGTAGTGGCAGTCGATGTCCTCGGCGTCGGCGACGCGGCCGATGTCGTCGACGGCGTCGTAGAGGGAGCGGGTCTGACGCAGGGCGGCGTCGCGTGAGGAGGCAGCAGCGAAGGCCATCGGGCTGATTCCGTACTCTCCGAGGGCCCAGCCGCCGTTGCGTCCAGAGGCGCCGAAGCCGGCGATCTCCCTCTCGAGCACGACGATGCGCAGCGACGGGTCGAGCAGGGAGAGGTGGTACGCGGTCCAAAGGCCCGTGTAGCCGGCCCCGATGATCGCCACGTCGGCGTCGCGGTCTCCGGGTAGCGCCGGTCGGGGGTCGAGGGGCCCCGGCACGGTGTCGTGCCAGAAGGAGAGGGAGCGGTAGCCGGCGGTCACCGCGCCGACGCTAACTGCCGAGCCCGGCGCCGAGGGCTGGGGGCCCCTTTCGGAATCCCCTGGTGNGGTCGCCGACGACGGTGGGGAAACTCCCGCAGCGCGCCAGTTTCAAGCACGGTTGCCTCAAGGGCCGTTCCGAGCCTCTTGCTCTGGAACTCCAGCCATCATGAGTCCTATGCGACTCCGGCTGGCTTCCCCGGTTGGCACGATTCCCACGATCNGGCCCTCGTACATCACTGCGATTCGATCAGCCANCCCCAGAACCTCGTCGAGGTCCTCGGAGATGAGGAGCATTGCCGTTCCGAGGTCTCGTTGCTCGATCAAGAGGTTGTGTATGTACTCGGTTGCACCGATGTCAACCCCACGGGTCGGTTGGCACGCCAGCAGGACCTTCGGCTTCGCNGAAAGTTCACGAGCCAGAATCACCTTCTGGATATTTCCGCCCGAGAGACTGGATGTCGGAGTTTCAATGCTTGGNGTCTTGACGGCGAAGTCTTCGACCAACTTCTCGCAATGCTGGTTGATCGCACCGAAGGCGAACATCCCACGTTTCGTGAATTTCTTGGAACCGTGTTCCAGGAGCAGCAGATTTTCCNCGACGGTGAACTCCGCTATGGCACCGTCCTTCATGCGTTCCTCGGAGATGAAGCCAAGGCCGCGGTCGCGTCGGGCACGGACGTNCTCGTTCGTGACGTCGATTCCGTCGANGCGGANGNTGCCACCGGCTTCGATGCTGCGCAGACCTGCGATTGCCTCAGCGAGTTCGCGCTGTCCGTTGCCCGACACGCCGGCGACTCCCAGAATTTCGCCAGCCCNCACCTGAAGATCGACCTGATCCACGGAGGCTCCTTCACGGTCACCCTGGACAGTCAGGCCCGCCACCTCCAGGCGAACTTCACCGGGTTCCCGCTTGGGTTTGTGGGGAGTCAGGTTCACGGACCTGCCGACCATCATCTGCGCCAACTCCTCCCTGTTGGTCTCCGNCGGAGTGGTGGTTCCGACAACTCGACCGTTCTGGAGGACGGTGATCCTGTCGCTGAGGCTCATCACCTCGCGAAGCTTGTGCGAGATGAAGATCAGGCCGTGCCCGCTGTCCGCCATTCGACGAAGGATCACGAAGAGATCGTCGACCTCCCCGGGAGTCAAGACAGCAGTCGGTTCGTCCAGGACCATCAGTTCGACATCCCGATAGAGGGCCTTGACGATCTCAACTCGCTGACGCTCACCAACGGCCAGTCGTCGGACTTCGACCGACGGGTCGACAGCCAGGCCGTGCTGTCTGGAGATCTCGGCAACGCGTTCCGACACCAGATCGAGGTCGGTGAAGGGCCGACGGGTAGAGGCTGTTCCGAGGGCAACGTTCTCCGCAACCGTCAAGGTAGGCACCAACATGAAGTGCTGATGGATCATGCCGATCCGTGCTGCGATCGCCTCCGAGGGAGACGTGATCTCCGTCGGGTCGCCGCGAAGGCGGATACTCCCCTCGTCGCTCTGGTAGAGGCCGAAGAGAATCTTGACCAGGGTGCTCTTGCCTGCACCGTTCTCTCCGAGCAGCGTGTGCACTTCCCCGTAGCGGACATCGAAATCGATGCTGTCGTTGGCGACGACGCCCGGAAACACCTTCGTGATTCCGTTCATCTCCAGGAGTCTCTGCTCTGATCTCATGGTGTCGGTTTGCCTTCCAGAGCTTTCGGTCAATGCCTCGTGAACGGCCGTGTGAGAGCGGCAGGCGCGCTGACACGACGAGCCAGAATGACGAGGGCGAGGATCGTCAGGAGAGCAGGCGCCATAGCCGCCAGGTCCGAACCGCTGACGGGGATGATGCCGAGCGCCTTCCATTGGAGGACCGTGGCGTTGACTAACCCGTAGAGAAGTGCACCACCCATCACTCCGATTGGGCGCCAAGCACCGAAGTACACGAGGGCCACGGCGATGAAGCCCATCCCCTGGGTGAGGTTCGGTTGGAAGATGCCCAGTTGGAGAACCAGGGCCGCGCCAGCGAGCCCTGCCATCGAATTGGCGATCAGGATCGCTACGAAACGGGTTCGCTCGACGGAAACACCGAGGCTGTCTGCCGCACCCGGGTTCTCACCGACCGACCGGATGTTGAGGCCGAACGTGGTCCTTCCCAGCAGGAGAATGGTGGCGGGTACCAGAAGAAATGCGAGGTAGGTCAAAAGGTTTCTCTGGAACAGGGCGGGTCCCAGGTGAGGTATGTCAGACAACACCGGAATGTCGACGTCCGGCAGACGCTGGACCGGTTTCGGTGTGCCCACCTGACGCCGGAAGAGCAGGTCGCTGAGTCCCAAACCGAAGATGTAGATGCCGATGCCACTTATGCCTTGTGTCGCGTTCAGGACCACGGTGATGAAGCCNTAGAGGAGTCCCATCACCAGTCCAACGATCACGCCTACCAGAACAGCCAGCCACAGGTTTCCTGTCTCGAGCACGACCCAGTACGAGAAGAAGGCGCTCAGGAGCATTACGCCATCCACTCCCAGGTTGAGNACACCGCTTCGCTGGCCCACCGTTTCACCGAGCGAAGCGAGCAGGTACGGGGTCGCCAACCGGATCCCTGAGGCTGCAGTGGCTGCGAGGACACTGAGGGTGAAGAAGTCAGACATCCCCACTCCCCTTGGACGAATCAGGCAGGTCTCCTGCTCCTTCACGTGAGGACCCGGGGCCCTTTGTCCCGCTGTCGCTGCGCCTGTTGAACAGCCCGGCATCGGTGAGCGACTTCTGGATCCAAGCGCGTGCGGGGGTACTGCTCACAACGAAGATCACCACGATTCCGTTTAGTGCGACGGCGAGGGCTGCCGGCACCTGGAGCACGCGTTGGAGTTGGGTGGCGCCGGTCAGGAGAGCACCGAACAACATTGCGGATGGAACGGTCCAGAGGGGGTGTAGCCCTCCGAACAGTGCAGCCACGATCCCGTTGAAACCTGCACTTCCGGTGAAGCCGGCCGCGGATCCGTCGGTGACCATGCGCTGGCCCTCGCTGCCGAAGACGAGGATGGCGCCTGCGAGGCCAGCCAGCGAGCCCGACAACGCGAGGGCGAGGGTGATGTTTCGTTCGACGTTCATTCCGGCAGCCCGCGCAGCGTCGGCTGAATGGCCGACGGCTCTCAGACGAAATCCTGTTGGGGTCCGCCAGAGGAGCAGGTACGCACCAACTGCGGCCACGATCGCCACGGGGACTCCGAGGTGGAGCCTCGTGCCGTCGATCAGGTTGGGAAGCATCGCGTTGTCGGAAAGTCGTTGTGTTTGGGGAATTCGGGTTCCCGCCTCCATTTCGTAGGGGTCAATCAGCGGGCCCCTCAGGAGGTAGTTCATGAACTGGACCATCACGAGGTTGAGCATGATCGTGCTCAGGATCTCGTTTACGGAGGCGTAGGCCTTGAGCGCCCCGGGCATGGCCCCCGCAATTCCGCCTCCGATCACGCCTGCCATGAGGACCGTCGGCACAAGGAGGATGGCGGGCAAATCTGGAAGGTTCAGCGCGACAACGGTGGAGAGAAGCGCTCCGGCGATGATCTGGCTCTCTCCACCGATGTTGATCACATTTGTCCGGAAGGCGATCGTGATGCCTGCGCCCACCAGAATCAGCGGGGTGGCCTTGACTGCCGTTGCGGCGATACGAGAACTGCTTCCGAATGCCCCGTCGAACATCGCGCTGAAACCCTCGACTGGACTGGCTCCGAGCGCCAGGAGCATGGTTGCTCCAAACGCCAAGGCGACTACTGCAGCCAGGAGTGGAACTAGCGTGCCAACGAGATTNTTCAGCACCCTCGCCTATTCTCCTCTGGCTACGGTCCGATTGGGCGGACAATGTCTACAACACTTCGCTGAAGCACACCTGAGCCGGGCGCCAAGGCCTCGAACACCGGATCTGGANGCGTTGGGGACGCTTCAGGAACCACCTAGCGGGGCCTCTCAGTGCAGAGGAGGTAGGGGCAGGCCTCGGCGAGAGACAGCTAATTAGGGGTGGTTCCGGCCGGGGTGGCATCTGACGACAGAAGGATTGGTTGAGGGCGATGCACTGCAAGATGGAATCGGTT
The DNA here is from genome assembly GCA_002699725.1 of Acidimicrobiaceae bacterium. GTDB lineage: Bacteria > Actinomycetota > Acidimicrobiia > Acidimicrobiales > MedAcidi-G1 > S20-B6. The sequence continues at coordinate 3,144 of PACE01000052.1, read as the reverse complement.
GCCATCTTGTGCGATGGCAACGGAATCACTACTGTGTTGGTAGCCATTGAGCACGCGAGGCATTAGCAAGGGGGACCTCCGCACCGTGAGCGAAACCACCACGGCGGTCGAACTCCGGGGCGTCACCAAGCGCTTCGGCGATGTCGTCGCCGTCGATGACATCGACTTGACTGTCGCGGACGGCGAGTTCTTTTCCCTCCTCGGCCCCTCGGGCTGCGGCAAGACGACCACCCTGCGCATGATCGCCGGCCTCGAACTGCCCACCCAGGGCTCCCTGAGCATNCACGGTGAGGAGATGGGCCTTCGNCCGCCCAACAAGCGTCCCGTCAACACCGTGTTCCAGAGTTACGCCCTCTTCCCACACATGGACGTCAGGGCCAACATCGGATTCGGCCTCGAGATGCGCAGGGTCGACAAGGACGAGCGATCCGACCTGATCGACTGGGCGATCAGGCTCGTCGAGATGGACGGTATGGAACGGCGCAAGCCCAACCAACTCTCCGGCGGCCAGCAACAGCGNGTGGCCCTCGCCCGGGCACTGGTCAACCGACCCGAGGTGCTGCTCCTCGACGAACCGCTCGGCGCCCTCGACCTCAAGCTCCGCCAGCAGATGCAGATCGAACTCAAGAACCTGCAGCGCGAGGTCGGCATCACCTTCATCTACGTCACGCACGACCAGGAGGAGGCGGTCACCATGAGCGACCGCATCGGGGTCATGNACGAGGGCCGACTCCTCCAGATCGACACGCCGGAGGCCATCTACGAGCGACCCACCACTCGGTTCGTCGCCGACTTCATCGGCCGCACCAACTTTCTCGAGGCCGTCGTGGCCAGCGCCGACGAGGTCGTACTTGCCAACGGNGACCGACTNCGCGTGCCGACCAGNCACCCNGAGGGAACGGCCATTGCGGTTACCGTGCGGCCCGAGCGCCTCNCCGTGCACGNTCGAGGCCGGGCCCCGGAGGGCAGCCACCGNCTCGACGGCGTCGTCGACTCGGCCGTGTACCTCGGCAACGCCGTCACCTATTCGGTGTNCGTCGACTGGATGCACCTCGAGGTCCGGTGTCCGTCGACGATGGCCGGCGANCGTAGGCGTCCCGGCGACGACGTCACGGTCTCGTTNGACCCCGACCACACCTCNGTGGTGATCGGCTGATGGCTACCGTGACGACGCCGGGCCTCGAACTCCAGGCTGAACGGGCGGAGTCCCGCCGAGGCTTCCTGCTCGGGCTGCCAGCAATCATCTACCTGCTGGTCTTCTTNGTCATCCCGCTCGGGTTCGTCGTCGCCTATTCCTTTGCCACCCGAACGAGGACCGGGCGGACGGAGCTCAATAACTGGAATCTGGAGGCCTACCGGCGTCTCAGCGAGGACGTCGTCCGCGCCGTGGCGTTCCGATCCTTCTGGTTTGCCATCCTCACCACGGTCATCTGCCTGGCGCTTGCCTATCCGCTGGCCTACTTCATTTCGACACGCCGTCCGACCACCCGGAATCTGATGCTCGTCGGCATCATGATCCCGTTCTGGTCCAACTTCCTGATCCGGACNTACGCCTGGCGGGTNCTGCTGGACAGCGACGGCCTGTTCACGCAGATGGTGTCCGGCATGGGGCTCGGGGACGGCCGCATCCTGTTCACGAGTAAGGCCGTGATCCTGGGCCTCGTCTACGGCTACCTGCCTTTCATGGTGCTTCCGTTGTACGCATCCATCGAACGAATCGATTGGAGCCTCGTNGAGGGTGCACGGGACCTNTACGCCAGTGGCTGGGAGGCCTTCCGGCGGGTCGTCTGGCCGCTCTCCCGGCCAGGTGTCATCGCCGGCTCGATCCTCGTCTTCGTTCCCTCGTTCGGCGCTTTTGTCACCCCCGCCATCCTCGGCGGCAACAAGAAGGGACTGATGGGCAGCTACATCGTCGACCAGTTCATGGACGCGCGTAACGGCCCGCTGGGGGCGTCGCTCTCGGTGGTCGTGNTGGCCNTCATGCTCATCGGCACGCTCGTCTACTTCCGCCAGGGCGGNAGGAACCTGTGAAGACCCCGACGACCGCACCTCGACGAGGGGCCTGCTGATGGGCAAGGGCGCCGCCAGGTCGACGGCCGAGCCGATGGGGGCCAGCAGGTGGTTTTTGCGGGCCCATTCCCTGGCCGTCTACGTCTTCTTCTACGCGCCGATCGTCGTGCTGGTGGCCTACTCNTTCAACAAGAGTTCGATCGTCGGCAAGTGGACCGGCCTCACGCTGTCCTGGTATGGCGACTTCCTCGACCATGACAACATCCAGNAGTCCATCTGGATCTCGGTCAAGGTCTGTNTCGCCTCGACGCTCATCTCGGTTGTNCTCGGCACACTCGCCGCACTGTCCATCGAACGGTTCCGGTGGTGGGGCCAGAAGGCCTTCGACGCGGTCCTCTACCTGCCGATCATCATCCCCGACGTCACGATGGCCGTGATGCTGCTCGTNTTTTTCGGAGAAACCGCCCAGTGGTTCAACCTGATTCCGGGAGTCAACCTGACCGACGGACTCGAGAAGTTGGTGTTGTCGCATGTGGCGTTCAACATTTCGTTCGTCTCGGTCGTGGTGCGAGCTCGACTTGCNAATCTCGATGCCTCCATGGAGGAGGCGGCCGCCGACCTGTACGCCAACAGNTGGCAGACTTTCCGCAGGGTCACGCTTCCACAGATCATGCCGGGCGTTCTCGGTGGCGCACTGTTGGCCGTGACCCTCTCGCTGGACGACGTGGTCGTGTCCAGCTTCGTGTCGGGTGTGGGTGCCACCCCGGTATCGGTGTATGTGTTCGGGATGCTACGCAAGGGGGTCAGTCCCCTGATCAACGCAGTGTCCGTCGTGATCCTTGTGGCGTCGATGGCCCTGGTCGTCGCGTCGCTGGTCCTTGAGCGTGTGACCAACTCGCAGAAGGGGAAGTGACCCGGCAATCGCCGGGCATCCGAGAATGGGGAGGAAAACCCGATGAAGAAGTGGATACGAATACTCGCATTGTTCAGTGCGGTCGGCATGGTGGCCGTCGGTTGCGGATCGGACGCAGAGTCGCCCGCTCCGACAACTACCGCGGCTCCGGCAACTACCGCGGCTCCGGCAACTACCGCGGCTCCTGATGCAGGTCCTCTGAGGGTGGCGATCGTCGCTCC